>JBDRSE010000271.1:0-54670 GCA_043825095.1 bacterium | reverse complement strand
TCGGCGCCCGACAGCTGGCCGTCCGTCTGCGTCTGCGCACGTGTCTGGGACTCGCGTCGGGTGCGCGAGCCGGAGCCGCCGGCGCCGCCGCCGCCGCCGCCGCCGCCGTCACCGCTGTCGCGGGTGACCCGGGCCGTGGTGGAGCGCTTGGCCAACCAGTCGTCGAGAACAAGCACAGCCGGGCTGGCGATGAAGATCGACGAGTAGGTACCGATCAGGATGCCGATGGTCAGCGCCAGCGCGAAGATCCAGAGGTCTCCGGTGGCCAGGAACAGGATCGCGACGATTGCCGCGAGGGTGGTCAACGAAGTCAGCAGTGTACGGCTCAGGGTTTCGTTCAGCGAGGTGTTGATCACCTTTGACAGCTTGGCGTCCCGGAGGCGCGACAGATTTTCTCGGATGCGGTCGAACACAACGATGGTGTCGTTGAGCGAGTAGCCGACGATGGTGAGCAGGGCGGCAATGGTGGACAGGTTGAACTCCAGCCAGAACACCGCCCAAATCCCGACGGTGATGAACACGTCGTGCGCCAGGGCGAGGACGGCGCCGGGAGCGAACTTCAGATCGAAGCGCAGGCCGATGTACAGCAGGATCAAGCCCAGCGTGTAGAGCACCGACAGGATGCCGTCGATGCGGAGCTTGTTCCCGACCTTGGATCCCACGCGCACCACGGACTGGATCGACTTGACCGCGCCGTGGGGCGGGATCTCCAGGGCGGTGATGCCGACGCTGCCGATGGTGGCCAGCTTGCGCTCGATTTCCAGGCCGGAGTCCTTGCCGTGCACATCCAGCACCAAGAGCCACATGTTCTCCTGGGACTCGCCCACCCGCGCCAGCGTGTCCCGGTGCTTGGCGATGGGGAGCTTCTGGGCGCGGATCGCTTTTTTCATCTCTGCCGGCGTGAGCGAGCGCTTCATCTTGAAGAACACGCGCAGGATGAGCGCGTCCTCGACGGTGTAGCCAGCGGCCCGGATGGCGTTGCGGTAGCGCTGCTCGCTGAGCCGGACGGCGATGCGCTCGAGCTTGCCTCCGAGGGTGCTGACGGCCTTGTTCAAAGTTGCCACCGGGGTGTACGTCTGGAAGGCCACGTCGGCGGCCCAGCGCCTGTTGCTCGGGTCCCCGACCCGGGTCACGGCGCTGCCCTGCTTGAGCGCGAGGCCGCCTGAAATGAGCTCCTTCCGCACGTCCGAAGGCTTGCGCTTCTCCTTGTGGGTAAAGGTGATGCGGAGGGCGTAGGGCTGGGACTTGCCGAATCCCGCGGCGCGAAGGGCGGCCTTCAAGGGCTTGTCCTCGGGGGGAATGTTCAGGCCGAACCGGAGGTTCTGCAGCACGCCCGTGGACTTCACGAAGCGGGAGAGGTTCTGGTTGAGCTGGCGGGTCAGCTTGTCCGACAGCCCCACGAGGCGAACCACCCACTTGACCTTGTGCTTCTCCTGTCGGCCGCGGCGGGCCACGGAGCCGGCCGTGGGGGCGATGTCCACCTTCGCCTCGGCAAAGGCCTCACGAACCTCCGACTCGCTCACGTCTTCGGAGAAGGCCAGTCGGATCTGGTCCCCCGCCTTGGCGGGCTTGAACCGGCGCATGATCTGGACGTTCTCGGTGCGGACTTGGCTCTTGAACTGCGACTGGAGGGCGGCCTTCAGCTTGTTGGTGGTTTGCAGCGAAAGGGTGCTGGCCGCGAGGATCCGGACAACTGGTTTTTTCGTCGGGACGAGCAGCGGCACGGCGCGGGCGCCCTTGACACCCAGGGTCTCGAGCGCTGCGATGATCTCGGAGTGCTTGGCCGCGTCCTTGCTCGGCAGCTCGAGTCGAATCGTGGTCCGCAGGAAGCGCTGCTCCAGCACCGTCTTGAGGTCTTTCCCCTTGGCAGGCTGCCCGATGATCTTCGGGTTCTCCATCCGGACGACGTAGGCGTTGCCTTCGGTCCCCGCCTTGATGACCTCGAGGCGCCGATAGTTGAGCTTGGTCAGCGCGTCACGAACCGCGGCGGTGTCGAGCCCCGGCTTGTTCTGGAACTCGATCTGCACCTGGGTGCCGCCGCGGAAGTCGATGCCGTAGTTCAACGCCGTGCCCCGCACGAAGACGTTCACAATGAGGATCACGACGGTGGCGAGGATCAAGGTGCCACTCAGGATGCCAAACCGACGCCTGGCACCGAGGAAGTTGATGTTGGTGCCGGGTCGGATGATCTGGAACTGTTTCATCGTAGTCGCCCTATTCTCGTTCTATATGGAGAGCTGCTCCATCTTGGTGCGCTTCGTGAGGAAATCGAAAATGACCCGGCTGGCGAACACACCCGTGTAGACCGAGCAGACGATCCCGATGAGCAAAGTTACGGCGAAGCCCTTGATGGGGCCGGAGCCGTACTGCCAGAGCACGAAGCCGGCGATGGCCGTGGTGACCTGCGCGTCGATGATGGTCCAGAACGCGCGGCTGTATCCGGCGTCGATGGCGGCGCGGGGGGTCTTGCCGAGGCGGAGCTCTTCGCGGATGCGTTCGAAGATGATCACGTTCGCATCCACGGCCATTCCGACGGTGAGCACAATTCCGGCAATGCCCGGGAGGGTCAACCGCGCCTCGGCGGCCGCCAGGATGGCGAGGATGAACAGCATGTTCAGGACGAGCGCGACGACCGCGATGACGCCCGACAGACGGTAGTACACGAGCATGAAAAGGATCACCAGGACGGACCCGATGATCAGCGCCGTGGTGCCCTTCTGGATGGCGTCCGCGCCCAGCTTCGGACCCACCTGCTGCTCGAACTCGAGCGACATGGGCGCGGGTAGCGAGCCAGCCTTGAGGATCGAGGCGAGGTCCTTGGCCTCCTGCTGCAGCTCCTGGCCGGACTTCATGCCGCCCAGGGTGATCTGGCCGCGCGCGCCGATCTCGGACTGGATCACGGGCGCCGACTTCACTTCCCGGTCCAGGATGATCGCCATCTTGCGCTTGATGTTCTTACGGGTGAGGGCGCGGAATTTCCGCTCCCCCTCGCGGCCGAAGCGGAAGGCCACGATGGCCTTGCCGTCCTGGTCGTAGTCGGCCCGGGCGTCGTCTAGGTACTCACCGGTCACTCCGGCCACCTTGTGCAGATAGTACGTGCGGAGCACCTTGGCCTTGCTCTTGAGCTTGGCTTGTTTGCCGCTGAACTCACGCGGGCCGTAGCCGATCTGCCGGTCGCTGGCGATTCGGTACGCGGCCAGCGCCGGCGTCTCCTGGACCTTGCGGAAGAAGTTCTCCACGGTCTCCTTGACCGTGGCCGGGAACTGGAGGTAGATGTCGTATCGACGCCGCCCATCGCGGGTCACTTCGTCGCCCACCTGCGCCTTGACCTTGTCGAGGTCCCGGTACTCGGGGCGGAACTTCCAGGTTTTGCCGGAGGGGTTCTCCATGAAGACGCCGAGCACCTCGGCTCCGAGCTGCGTGTGGCGCTTTTGCTCCTTGAGGCTCACCATCAGCGAGGCGATCTTCTCGAACTGCTCCGCGCCGTCGTCGACGATCTTGAACTCCAGGCGCGCAGCCGCGCCCAGGCGAGTCTTCACCCGCTTGATGTAGTCCGGGGACAGACCGGGCAACTCGACGATGATGCTGTCCTCACGGCGGCGCACGTCAGCGCCGGCGACGCCAAACTCGTCCACGCGACCTTCGATGGTCTCCCGCGCCTGGCTGAGCGCAGACTCCTCGATCTTCTTGGAGTGATCCGGGTCCATCCGGAACAGGGCCCGCCCGCTGGACACGCTCGACGACACCAGGGTCACCACCGGGTTCCGCTTGTCCATGTACCCGCCGTTGGTGGCGCCGGTCTTCGCCAGGCCGATGGACGACCTGGCATTGTCCAAAAGGGTGATCGTCAGCTCCGAGCCGTCGACCTCCACGCGCAGCACGTCCTCCATCGTGTCGTCCTTGCCGCGCTTGAACGTTTTCCGCAGTTTCTCGAGCATGAAGGCGCGGATGTCGCCGCCGATGCGCTCCATGTTGTCCTCGATGGCTTCGTCCAACTCGACGTGGTACTCGAGGTACACACCTCCCGCGAGGTCGAGGCCCTTGAGGATCTGCTTGTTGAAGGTTCGGGTGTACCAGGTAGGCAGGCTCTCCTTGTTCACGACAGACGGCACGAGGTATGCCACCGACATGAGGATGAAGAACACCAACAGGACAACTCGCGGCCAAAGCTTGCGTTCCATCTCAGTCGCCTATCTCTTGGAGTCGCTGACAGCGACGCCGGGCTGTTTGCCGGCAATGTGGCTGCGGAGGACCTTCATCCGGACTTTCTCCTGGACCTCGACCACAGCGTATTGGTCGGTGAGTCCGGTGATCTTCCCGAGCACGCCCCCCGTGGTGATCACCTCGTCGCCCTTGCGCAGGGCGCCCAACATGTTCTGGTGCTCCTTCTGCTTCTTCTGCTGAGGACGGATCAGGAAGAAGTAGAACACCACGAACATGAGCACCAACGGCAGCAGCATACCCATGGCGCCGCCGCCGAAGCAGCCGGGCGGGGGCTTTTTCTTCTGGCTCGGCTGGCTCGTGGCGGTCATGGCTGCGCCGCCCATGCCGTCCCCGGCACCCGTGGCCGGAGCGCCCATGGCCGGCGCGGCCGCGCCACCGGTCGGAGCGCCCGCGCCACCGGCCGGAGCCGTGCCCCCAGCGGCCATCTCGGGAGCGGTCTGCCCCTGGAAAAGGTCTCCGATATCGTACTTTCTCAACGTCAGGCCTCCACTTAGGATTACTTGACCCAGGCTAGGGCTTGGTCCTGCTCGCACAGGATGGCAACGCATAGCAGGTAACCCCGCGAGGGTCAACCATTTCCTTGCTGCTCCATGCCGTCCTCCGAGCGCCTTGCCCGAAGAGCACCACTCAGTACGCAACCACCTGAAAAGACTTAAATTTGTTCATCAGCGACGCCTGCCGGGCGACCTGGATTGAGCACTCAAGGTAAGGCCCATTGTCGGGCGGGCAAGGCCGGCCGTCAGCGAGGGGGGCGACGTCCCGGCCGATGGCATCCGCCTCCGCGACAGTCATCCATACCTCGGCGCATGTGGTGGCCCGATGCGGATCTGTTAATCGCAATAGTCGCAGCTCGAGTGTCTGAGCGACGACACTGTGCAGACATTCGGATCTGATCGGCATTAAACCTAGGATAGCTCGCGGAACCGCTCGATGGCCTCCACCAGGTACCCACGAAGCTGAGCTTCCTGATCCTCGGCGTGCGGGCTCTCGAAGCGGAGGTTGATCCGATACAGGAAGATATGGCACGCCCGCGTCGGTCCACCGGGCTCACCCTTGGGATCCGGCGGCGGACCGGTCAGCAGCACCGGGCTCCAGGGATCCATCCCGTCGGCGATCAGCTCCATGGCCGGCACCTCGAGCACGACGAGCTGCGCGTCGGCCACCACCTCCCGGAGCTGCGGATCCAGCGCCGCGATCTGTTCGCGACAGAGCTTCGTCAGGCTGTCCGGATCCGGGAGCTCGGCCGCCACGGCCTGGGCCAGATCCGCCTCCCGGACGGCGAGTGACAGCTTCAGCATCCGCTCGAGGTCACCCTTACGTTCGGCGAGCTGTGCCAGGTTGTACAGCGCCTCGGCCGGGGTGTCGGGGCGGTCGGCCAGCGGGGCCAGCGCGGCCTCGGCCAGCTCCAGGTCGTCGAGCTGCACCGCCAGCTTGCCCGCCTGGAGCTGCTGGTCCGGCTGCGTGAGGTGCGCCGCATCGATCAGGGCGAGCTTCCGCCGCGCCCCCGGTTCGTCTCCGGCGCTGCAGAGCAGGTCTACGTGGAGCAGCACCGC
Organism: bacterium; assembly: GCA_043825095.1. GTDB lineage: Bacteria > Myxococcota_A > Polyangia > HGW-17 > JAJRWW01 > JBDRSE01. The sequence continues at coordinate 48,893 of JBDRSE010000271.1, read as the reverse complement.
GTCCACGTACTCGGGGGTGCCCGGCTCCACCAGGTCGTAGGCTTCCTCGACGCGGTGGATCGCTTCGGCTGTGCGCTCCGGATCCAGGGCAAGCGCCTCGGCGGAGTAGATGATGGGCGCCAGCCAGTCGGGATCCAGCTCGCGGGCGCTGTCGAAGGCCTCCAGGGCCTCTTCCGCGTCGTGCTCCCCCAGCGCGGCCAGACCGATGAGCGCATAGGCGTCGGCGCATTCCGGGTCCAGCTCGAGCACCTGTCGCGCCGAAAAGGCCGCCTTGCGAAAGGACTTCTCCGCGATCAGGGCCCACCCGCGGTCCAGGTGTGCCGAGATCTGATCCATGCCGCTGCCGTTCTCGCGTTCGTTCATGACCGCCGCCTTTCAGGGCCGGAGCCGAGAACAATCCCGCATCCGGGAGGGTCCGTCAAGGGGCGGGTCGTTCCCGCCGGCGTAGTGCCAGGCAAGGAGGAGGGCGGACATGACGGCGTAGCCGACGACCACGCCGTCCCAGCCGAGGCCGGCGGTGTGGATGAAGCCGAGAATGGTGAGGGCGGCGGCGGCGAGGGTGAAGGCGGCGGCGTGCAGGAGCTTGCCGTCGATGCAGAAGGCGGCGATGGCGCCCCAGAGCAGGCCGATGAGGATCGCGCCGTGGGAGAGGACGGACTGGCCGGTGAGGTGGATGCCCTGCTTGTTGAGCAGCAGGTCTGTCACGGCCTTGGGGGGCGCTGCGCCGGTGGCGAGGAGGTCGGCGGCGCGGGACTGCACCGCGGCGGGTAGCTCGGCACCGGCGGCCCGGAGGTACGTGCCGGCCACGTCGAGGGTGCCGGTGATGCGCTTGGTGAGGATGTCTCCGATGTGCGGGATCATGGCCAGCGCCACCGCGGGGAGGTGACGCGTGGGCACGGCGGAGCAGGCCTGGCCGCAGATCATGATCGCTACGAAGACGAGCAGCGGGGCCACGGCGGCGATGGGGACCAGGGACTTGAGCAGCGCGAGGAGGCCGAAGAAGGCGCCGAGGAAGAGCACGATGCCCACGCCGAGGGCGTAGCCGGACCGGGCGCCGAGGCGCTTGTAGGCCGGATGGCCGATGTACACCGTGGTCGGAAAGGCGCTGCCGAACAGGGCGCCGAGCATGGTGCCTGCGCCGTCCACGAGCTGGCAGTGGGCCACGTCGTACTTGTCGCCGGCGGCCTCTGCCGACTCGACGTTGTTCATGGTTTCGATGAAGTTGTAGATCTCCAGTGGCACCACGATGAGCAGGATCTTCGGGTGGCTCCACAGGTAGCTCAGGCCGGCCCAGAGGTCGCCCAGCACGGGGATGGGCGGGTACAGACCGACCCCCTTGGTGGTCGGATGAACCGTGCCCATGCCGGCGGCGATCAGGGCCCCCACCACGATGGCCGCCAGGCCCGCGGGGATGCCGAAGGGCAGGCGGCGCCGGGCGACCAGGCCCACCAGGATGATCGCGAAGGCGGGCAGGCCGACCTCGGGGTGCTCCAGGATCTCGGCCATGGGGACCGCGGCGATCCAGACCAGCGCGATGCCGGCTAGGGTGCCGAGCATGCCGGCCCGCGGGGTGACGCGCTTGAGCCAGGGGCCGACGAGGCTGCCGAGCAGCTCGATCACGCCGCCGAGGAACGCCGCGGCGATGCCCACCTGCCAGGCAAGCACCGGATCCCTGGTGACGATCCGCACCGGCAGGATCACGCCGAACAGGAACACGAAGAGCACCGGCGTGGAAATGCCGTAGGGCAGGGCGGTGACGTCGGTGCGGCCTTCGCGCGCGGCGAGCCGTCGCGCCATCCAGGCGTACAGGGTGAGGCCGAAGACGAGGGAGAGCCCGAGCCCCGGCAGGATGCGGCCGAAGACGACGTCGGCCGGGATGCCGATCACCGGGATGCAGACACCGGCGACGATGATCATGTTCGCCAGGTTGTCGGCCAGCAAGGCGAAGAAGCCGCTGGCGTCGTCCCGGGAGAACATCGAGAGGCGGTTGATGTTTTCGGCGGGCATGAGCGCTAGCGCCCCTTGAAACGGGCGTCCCGGCGCTCGATGAAGGACATCATCCCCTCCATGGCGTCCTCCGAGCCCATGAGCCGGTGCACCTGCTCTTCCAAGGCCGCCGCGGCGGCGCCGGGGCCCTCCTCCACGGCCAGGCGCGCGGAGCGCAGGGACTCCTGAACGGCCAACGGCGCCTGCCGAGCCACGGTTTCGGCCAGCTCGGCGGCGCGGTCGAGCAGGGCCTCGGGTGTCACGACCTCCTGGACGAGGCCGATGCGGTAAGCCTCATCGGCGTCGAACTCGTCACCGGTGAGCAGGTAGCGCATCGCGTTGCCCCAGCCGGTGAGCCGGGGCAGACGCAGGGTCGCGCCGCCGAAGGGCATGATACCGCGCTTGACCTCGAGCTGGGCGAAGCGGGTCCCCTGGGCGGCGAGGCGGATGTCCGAGGCGAGCAGGAGCTCCAGGCCGGCGGTGAGGCACCAGCCCTGCACGGCCACCACCACGGGCTTGGAGGTGCCGCTGTCGAGCACCCTCCAGGGGTCGAGTCCGCCTTCGCACACGAGGCTCTCGCCGCTCGCGACGCGGGGCCCGACGTCCGCGAGATCCAACCCCGTGGTGAAGTGCTCGCCGTGGGCGAACACCAGCGCGCACCGGAGCTCGGGGTCCTGCTCGTACGCGCCGTAGGCGCTCGCCAGGCTGTGCAGCATCTCCATGGTGAAGGCGTTGCGCTTCGCGGCGCGGTTCAGGCCGATGTGAAAGACGTGGCCGCGTGTCTCGGTGGTGACGGTCGATTCCCCGGTCATCTCGGACCTCCTGCTGTTCGCCGTTGGGCAGGCTCAAGGTAGCGCAAGGCGTCGGTCGAGGGAAGCGGGCTCAGTTCGTGAAGTCGGCGAGGAACTCGTCCCACGTGGTGTGGTCGCACCACACCGCACCGGCGTCGTCATACTGGGTGTCGACCGAGGTCTGGTGCTCGGGGAAGTACACGGCGAGGCCGTTGGAGCCGGGCTGGTCGGCCTGAGCGCGATTGTAGACAATGGTGAGGGCGAGCTGGGCGAGCAGGGCGGAGGCGGCGTCCACCAGGGGCTGGGGCGCGGCGGAGAGGGCGGCGACCTGCTCGGTGAAGCGGTAGAGGTCTCGGTGGGTGTTGGTGCCCCAGGACTGGGTGTCCAGCCGGAGCGTCTCGAAATCGGTGAACAGCGACGGATTGGCGCGGAGCTGGTTCGCAAAGGCGGTGATCGCCGTGGCCAGGGCGCCCATGGTCGCCAGGTCGGTGAGGGCCAGGGTGCGGTTGCCCCAGGAGCCGTCGTAGTAGGACTGGACGATGGTTTCCCCGAGGGTCAGCGCCGGCATGGCCGGGTCGGCGACCAGGGGTCCCAGGAACCCGTCGTACTCCCAGCCGCTGCCGGGGATGTTGGCCTCGGAGGCGACGAGGTAGTCGGCAAAGGGGACCGTGGCCTCGGCCACCTCCCACATGCCCATCTGGCAGGCGTCGAAGCCGAAGATGTCCAGCTTGCGGCCAACGGCGCTGGTGATGGCGGCGAGGGCCCTGGCGTAGTCGCCGTTGGAGACGTCGATCCGCTGGGCCGCGCCGTTGTCGTCGTTGGAGAAGCTCCGGAAGAGCGGCTCCTGCAGGGCGCTCTTCCAGCCCGAGCCGTGGTCCCAGGCGATGAAGAGGTAGTGCCGCGCCGGGTAGGCCTGAACGGCCCAGACGCCGAAGTCTCGCAGCACCCGCCAGTCGCTCAGGTCGAGCTCACCCCAGTCGGCCACCTGGGTGCGGCCGCCCTGATCGAACTCGAACACCCGCGCCGTGCCGCCGTTGGCCTTGTACTCATCCCAGAGCGCAACGACCTGCACGGCCGTGGCGGAGGTGGCGGCCTCGATCTCGCTGGCGTCCCCGTAGGCGTCTTCCTCGAGGTTGTTGTCGGCGTTCAGGAAGATCAGCACTGTCCACTCGGGGGCGCCGGGATCCGGGATGCAGCTCCCGGGGTTGCCGGCGTCGTCCACGTAGCCCTGGTTGCACTCGCAATGCCGGGCGCCGGGCAGATCGGGGACGCACCGGTTGCGGTTCGGCCCGTTGCAGGGGTTCGGATCGCAGGGATCCGCGACGCAGCTCCCACCCTGGGGCAGCTGCCCGGCCGGGCAGACGCAGTCGTGGGCCGACCAGTCGGCGTAGGGCTCGCACAGGGGCGCGCCGGGGCAGACCAGGTCGTCGTCGGCGCAGGGGTTGCCGTGGAATCGGTAGCGGAGCTCGTAGTCGCCCCCGTCGCTGTAGCTGTCCGCAAACAGGAAGTAGGTGCCGGGATCCAGGGTGGCGTGGAGCGACGAGTCGTGGTCCGGGCCGTCGTCGTCCGTGCAGGCCACCTGGGCGTCCGGATCTCCACAGTCGGAGCGCAAGTGCAGCACCGTGTCGAAGCCGGTCATCTGGAAAAACACCTGGGTGGTTTCGGTCAGCGTAAAGGCGTAGATGTGGTCCGGCCCTTCGCCGCCGCAGCTCGACTCTCCATCGTCCACGGCGGCGGTGGTGCTGCCGGAGAGCAAGCCGTTGGCGACCACCGGCAGCGCGACCGGATCCGCGCAGGTCTCTCCCGTGGCGCCGGGGTCGACCACGCACGCCGTGGGGTCGCCCGGGTCTGGCGCGTGTCCGGGGTCGCAGTCGCACTGGAAGCCAGCGGGCAGCACCGGCGTGCACTGGTGCCGGTTCGACCCGGCGCAAGGGTTGGGGTCGCACGGGTCATCGATGCAGTGCCCTGTGCCGGGATCCTCCACCAACCCCGGCTGGCACTCGGCCGCCACGGTGAGGGTGTAGTCCCCCTCCTCGTTGTAGCCGTCAACGAACAGGTAGTAGGTGCCCGCGTCCAGATCGACGACGATCCGCGAGCCTCGCCCCGGCCCGTCGTCGTCGTCGCAGTCGAGCTCGCTGGCCGGGTCGCCGCACGCGCTGCGCAGGTGCAGCACGGTGTCGAAGCCCTCGCTTTCGAACGTCACGCGCCGCGCAGAGTCGAGCTCGAAAACGTACACGATCTCCCCGGCCGCGGTGGAGGACGCGCAACTCCCCACGTGGTTGTCGCTGGCGTCGGTGTTGGAGCCGAGCACGGTGCCCGCGGTCAGATCGAGCAGAAAAGGAGCACCACAGGTGCCGTCGGTGTCCACCAGCTCGCAGCGACCCTGGCCGTCCGGCTCGTATCCCAGGTCGCACAGACAGAGCGGCTCCCCGCTGCTGTCGTCGCACGCGCCGTGGCCCGAGCAGTCGTACGCCGCCGTGGCGCAGTCGGCACGACACCCTCCGTCCCCGTCGTGATCCTGATAGCCGTCGTCGCACGCCTCGCAGGTCTGTCCGGCGTAGCCCGGGTCGCAGACGCAGCCCGCCTCCCCGCTGGAGTCATCGCAGCTCATGTGGAGCGGGCAGTCGAGATCCACGGTCTCGCACCCCGGGGCACAGTCCCCGTCCCCGTCGTGGTCCTGATAGCCGTCGTCGCAGCCCTCGCACGCGTCCCCGGCGTAGCCGGGATCACAGGCACAGACCCCGTCGTCGCCGCTGGCGTCGCAGGTGCCGTGCCCGGAGCACGGGTCGGGATCGCAGGGCGTGCCGAGCCCGGTCCCTCCGCCGCCGCAGGCGCCCAGAAGCGCTCCCAAGAGGAGTCCCAGGAGGACTCCCAGGACACAGAACGTGAGCACACGCTTCGGCTCGAGCATCACAAGCGCCTCGGGGGTGGTGTGCCTCCAGTATTGACGATTCACGTTGCAGACTGCAAGGGAGAGTCGCCGAGGTGCGCCGCGAGCAGGGTCGCGAGCGCCTGCGGGGAAGGGGGGCTCTGCGTTGCTTCCTCGAGCGCTCTTCGGAGCCCGGCCGGGAGCTCGCGTCGAGGCTCCTTGCCGCGGAAGGGGGGGTAGGCCAGGGCGGCGAGGCACCACTGGAGCGTGATCGGGGCGAGCGCCTGCGCGGCGAGCTCGACGGTGGCTTCCCGGGCACCCCGGAGGTCGGCCAACAGCAGCCTGGGCGGGGGCCTGGCGTCGGCGTTGGCGTCGGCGTCGGCGTCGGCGCCGGACCAGAGGAAGCGGTCCGGCGACGCGTCAGGGAGGGTGATTCCCGCCAGGGCCAGCGCGCGGAGGATCCGGGCGCCCTCGGTCGCCAGGGAGAGCGACTCGGCCAAGGACGGAGGGCGTCGTCGTTCTTCCAGCGCGACGTCCAGCCTTGTGTGCCCCGGCACCGCCGCCACCGCCACGTAGGGCCGGCCCGCGTCGTCGGTTCCTGAGTCCAGCACGTCGGCCAGGCCGGGCAGACAGGCGTCCTTCTGCAGGCGCGCTTCGAGGGCCAGCGCCTCGGCCCGCTCTGGGCGGCCCAGCCGAATGAGCACGGCCCGGTGAGGGGTCAGCCAGTAGGCGCGCTGCAGCGGACTCGCCTGGTCGTCCGGCGGTTCGTGTCGGAGCGCGAACCGGGCGAACCGCGGGCGGTCGAGCTGCTCGAGCAGCGCTCTTGCCGCCGCCGCGCTCGGCCCGGCCGGGGCCATCTTTTGCAGGAGCTCCCGGGCCGCGGCGTCCCGGCCGCGGCTCGCCAGCCGGGTCGCGCAGTCGCCGGCGTACCGGTGAAAGACCCGACCGTCCTTTGGAAACGTATCCAGCAGCGCCAGGACGCCCGCGTGCGCCGTCGGCCAGTCGGCCTCCAGCGCGAGCGCATCGCCGATCAGCCGCTCGCGAACAGGGGCCGCATAACCCAGCAGCGGGTCCGGCGCGGCGAACATCAGTCGCAGCCCGTCCTCGAGGTCCTGCCGGGGTCCCTGGGTCCGTCGACGCTTCCCCGGGGAGGAATTGATCGTGTCGAAGACGGCACGCAGGGGCACGAACCGCTGCGCGACGTTCTCCTTCAGCTCCTGGGCGCAGGCGTCGAAGGCCTGGCGAAAGCTGCGGCTCTGGAGCAGGCCGAACAGTACGCCGGGCTGCTCCTCCGCGGGGAACGCCTGCTGCACTACGTCGAGCAGCCGGCTCATCCGCGCGGCAGACAGGCCTTCGAAGTCGATGTGCTCCACGGTCGCCGCGAAGGCGCGCGCTGCCTGCTCGGAGCGCACGGTTGCGGTCAGCGCCTCCAGGTAGCGCAGCAGGATGCCGACATTTCCCGTGATGCTAGCGCTGCCGGCCAGGAACCGCGCGCGGGAGTCGGGATCGGACCTGAGCGGCTCGCGCTCCACGGCCTGGACGATGGTCGCTCGATCCACCTTGGACAGCAGATACTTGCAGGTCCCGCGATGCTCGGGTCGACTCGCACCGTTGACGAGCAGATCCTCCTTGGCGTTCCACTTGATGCGGAGCGAGCCCCGGAACTCCTTGAGGAAGGCCAGATGGAGACGCATCTGTTCGACCTCGGTCGGCGTGAGCGGCTCGTCGGCCGGGAGGTCGGTATCCACCAGCGACGGCGAATGGAGCTTCAGCCAGGCGCTGTCGCCACCTGACTTCCGCTTCCGGGTGTTGTCTCCGTCGGACCTCTGCCCCCGGGCGGTGTCTGCGCCGGGCTTGTGCTTCCGGACGGTGCCGTCGCCGGGCGTCTGCTCCCGGGCGGTGCCTCCGTCGGACCTCTGCTTCCGGGCGGTGCCGGCGTCGGAGCCTGGCTCCGGCTTCCGCCCCCGCCTCCGGCCGCGCTTTCGCCCTGGCGGTCGCTTCTGCCCGGCATCGGGTTTTTTCTCCTGGTCACTCATGTCTGCTCACGGTGGGCACCGCTGCCTCATCATATCCCAAGGGTATGTGTTCACGGGTGTGCTATTTGCAGCACCTCCCGAGCGCAGCGAGGTTCCCCTGGCGGGGGCGGAAGGGGAGAGCTGAGCCGCGAAGCGGCGGGTCGATCTCCGGCAAGCGCCAGCATTCGCACAGCGCCGAAACCAGCCCGACAGCTCCGCCGCTCCGCGGCGGGGTACACCCCTCCCGTCCCCTCAAGGGGTAGCCCGCGCTGCGCGCGGGGGCGCTGTGCCGTCTACCACGTTAACGGTTACGCCCAAGGATCGCGAGCGCCGCGGATTTTCATTCGACCGCCAACTGTGCGACAATGAATCCTACTGTGGACATGATGCGGGACAGTCGAAGCGGCTTCAAACGCCCACCCAGAAGGTTTCAGCCCCGAGGGCTTACGATACTCCATGAAGATCGTGACCTCTTGGTTGTGGACAAGGCGAGCGGGCTGCTCACCGTGAGCACTGACAAAGTCCGAGAAAACACGGCGTACTATCTCCTGACGAACTACGTCCGGAAGGGGAACCAGAAATCGAGAAACCGGGTGTACATCGTGCATCGTCTGGATCGAGACACATCCGGCGTTGTCGTGTTTGCCAAAACTCCCCAAGCCAAGCGCTTCCTTCAGGAAGAGTGGCCGCGCTTTCACAAGCGGTACCACGCCGTGGTGCGCGGAAGGCTTCCCCAGAAGCAGGGCGTCATCAGGTCGTATCTCGCGGAATCCAGCGCGCACAAAATGTACTCCGTGGAGGATCCTGCGGCGGGCAAGCTTGCCGAAACCGGCTATCGCGTCCTGAGAGAGTCACCAACGTACAGTCTGCTCGAAATCGAGCTGCTCACGGGCCGGAAGAATCAGATCCGGGCCCAGCTCTCGGAGGCAGGTTGTCCCGTGGCGGGCGACAAAAAGTACGGCGCCACGCAAAAGGGCATCAAGCGGCTCGCGCTCCACGCGTCATCCCTGTCCTTGGTGCATCCGCATTCGAAGGAGGAGCTGACCTTCACTGCGGAGGTCCCCGCCTACTTCGAGGCCCTGATGAAGACCTGAGCAAGACCTGAGCAAGACCTGAGCAAAACCTGAGCAAAACCTGAGGGAAACCTGCGCACGACCTGAGCATGACCGTGGAGCAAGGTCGCGCAGTCGCGGCAGGTCGGAGATCACCGCCGCCGGATGATCCACTCGAGAGGGCACCCCGCCCGCACCTGACCCGTGGCGGCACCTCCCACGGAAGGTTTCTTTGGTAAAGGCGACGCCAGTAGACCGTTTTCAGATCTCAACCGTTGTTTGTCCTGACCAAACCCATGGTTTCAAGAATCTGGCCTGGCCAAATGGGGAAGCGCAATAACGACGGGCAGCGAACAGCGGGCAGCGAACAGCGGGCAGCGAACAGCGCACAGAGAACAGCGCACAGAGAAGGGAGAACAGCATGACGGTAAAACTCAAGGTGGGGGGCTGGATCCTGGCCTTTGGCGTCTCGACGATGGTGAGTGGCTGTCCCAAGCCCCAGGCTGCGACCTCCCCCCCGCCGCCGCCACGTTCGGTGAAGCCGGACGTCCTGGGGCCGGCTGTCGCGGAAGTCCCGAAGGCTTCCACTTCCAATGCGCAGGTACTGTCATCGGCGGTCACGAAGGTCACCGTCTACTCGGACCGGGCCCGGGTAACCCGTCGGGCCACGGCGGACGTTTCAACGAAGCCGACGGTCTATGCCTTTCGAAAATTGCCGGGGTGGGTGGACGATGGCTCCGTGCGCGTCTTGGTCACCGCAGGGAGGATTGTCGGTGTTCGAGTGGAGCGCAATTTCCTGGCTCGAGCGACGGACAAGAAATGGCAGAAGGCCAAGGCGAGACATCGGGCCCTGGAGAACAAGCTGGCGGCCCTGAACGACGAGCTCAATGTCCTCGAAGCTCAGAAGCTGCAGATCGAGCGCATCAAGGCCTTCTCGTTGACCAAGATCAACAAGGACACCGTCCTCGGCGACATCAAGGTCAAGAGCTACGCAGAGGTGCTCGCGTTTATCAGCAGCTCCCTGCGCGCGTCCGCCAAGGCGCGGCGCGCGGTTCAACGCCAGCGGGACGACATTGCCCCAGAGTATCGGGCGAGTCAGCGAACGCTGGCAGAGCTGAGGAACCTGATGAAGCTCGAGGAGACCACGGTGCTGGTGACGTTGCAGAGCGGCCGCGAGACCCCGACCACCATCGAGCTGACCTACATGATCCCCGGGGCGACCTGGGAACCGATGCACGATCTGCGAGTGAGCACGTCGGACGCGAAGACCGCGGAGGTCATCTCATTCGCCGTGGTCACCCAAACAAGTGGTGAGGACTGGCGGAACGCCGAGCTGTCATTTTCGACCCAGTCCTCAGTCCGGTCGCTGCGCATCCCGGAGCTCGAGGCGCTCACCCTGGGCGATACCGTGACCGCAACCCGTATCCTCACGAGCAAGATGTCGTCTTTTCATCGGGCCCAGAATGCCTTTCAACGGCAGAGCCAGCTGTGGAACAAGGTCCATCAGCAGCGGTCAGTGCGAACGCGCGTGAACTTCGACCAGGTCTACCAGAGCAACTTGCGCTACCTTCAGGTGGTTCAGAGCAAGACGGTCCGGATCTTCGAGCGCCTGCGGAAGCGCGGGACCACAGCCCACTTCAAGGCGCGCATCGCGCCGAGCGTGAGGGGCGATGGACACCCGGTGAGGATGCGTATCGGCTACAGCACACTCCAGACAACGCAGAAAATCGTCGCGGTGCCGGAACAATCCCTCAACGCCGCCCGCACGCTGGAGATGACCAACTCCACGGGCCAATCCCTCCTGCCCGGCAAGGTCGCCCTCTATCAGGACGGCGCGTTTCTGGGGGTGACTGAGATCAATTTCATCGCCATGGGCGAGCGTTTTGCCCTGTTTCTCAGCGTGGCAGACCACATCAAGCTCTCCCGGACGCTGGACCGGAAGCGCAGCTCCCTGGTGCGCACGAGGCGCAGAAGGCGCAACAAAATGCAGGTGGAGTTCATTGTGACGCTGGAGAACCTCTCGCCCAAGGCGACTGTGCTGGCGTTGACCGATCGGATCCCGGTTTCAGAGAACAAAGACATCAAGATCGACCGTGTCAAGATCACCGGCGGCGTCAAACCCAACTCTCAAGGGCTCCTGCACTGGAAGCTGACGTTGAAGCCCAAGGAGAGGCGACAGTTTCGGATCGCCTACCAGGTCGAGTATCCAGCGGAGCTGGTGCTCGAGACCCGCCGCAGGCTCGCCCACCCCGCGGCGGGAGTCCGGCGCTTCCGCAGGCGCACACCCGTGAAGCGTCGGAAATACGGGATCGGCAAGCAGCTGCTGGACCTGGAAGATCAGTTATGACCGTTCCCCCGCCAGTGTTTCAGTGCTGGTCGTGTCGACTCCTTATCCCTCTCAGCGCCGCTTCAGCTGCCTGATCGGCGTCCAGGTCGCCGCCGCCCAGGTCCGCTCGACCTTGCACCCGCCGCCACTGCCCCGAACGCGGCTCGCCCGCCGTGGCTCCGAGGACACCGGCTTAGCAGGTGTGGGCCTCATCGTCACACCGCCGACAAAATCCGGTCCTCCCTCGCGCCGCGACCACCAGGCACTGCTTCCCATGGGACACAAATCCGCGCGGCTGGGCGCGGTGGCCGCCGTCCTGCTTCCGCTGCTGACGGCGGTGCCCTGTCATTGCACGTCAGGCGAGGATCCGGCCGCCGACGGCGGCCTGGGCAGCGATGCCGCCTCGCCGGACGGAGGGGGCGACGCGGCGGTGCCTGCGGACGGAGGCAGCGACGTCGAGTGTTTCGACGGGATCGACCCGGGCGACCTTTCCGACCGGGTGATCTTCCGCTCCAGGACGCAGTCGTTCAACTGGCGATGGTACGTCACGCTTCACGAGGGGCAGATCTGGGTCAAGCCCAACGCCGAAGAGGGCGAGCCTCCGGGTGAGTGGGCTCTGCTGGGCACCGGGCTGCCCGCCGGCCCCGACGTCTCCCGCTTCGAGCCCCCGACCGCGATCGAGGAGCTGTCGGCGGACGGCACGTGGCTCCACGCGCTCTCCTCGGCCGGCGTCTTCTACCGCGGCACCGACTTCACCGGCGATGTGCACCAGAGCTTCACCTGGTCGGACGCGTGGGGCCACCCGGCAGCCACCGGCCCGGGAATCACTGCCGAGTTTCCGACGACCCATGGCTGGGCGGTCTCCGACTCCCAGGGGGCCGGGGTCAACCACTACGAGGATCGTCTGGGCACGAGCCACAGCGTCGGGATGGGGGTCGCGCACATGTACCGCATCGGCGGGGATGGCCGCGCGCTGATCTTCAACGACTGGTGGCTGCCCAACGACTGGAGCCGCCAGATCTGCCTGCCGGGTCGAGGCACCTTCTTCACCGAGAACATGAGCGCCAGCGCCTCGACGGTATTTGTGGTCGGCGCCCTCCACCGGGTTGATTTCACGCAACCGTCGGCGCCCGGTGGGGATTGCCGGCGGCCGGCGGACGCCACTTCCATGTGCTGCCTACGCCCGGCCACACTTGCATGACTCGCCGCCTTCCGGCATGATCCGTCTCAGTGGCTGAAATCTGCAACGCGATCCACGTGATTTGAGCGACGGGCTGCGCTCAATCACATGGGCTATGAACTGGAATAGGGAGCTGAAAATGCGACTATTTCGAGTGTTCGGTGTTCTGTGCTGTTTGCTCGTGGCCTGTGGGGATGACAGCACAGGCGACAACAACAACGTGAACGACAACACGAACGTGAACGACAACACGAATGGGAATTCCAACACGAACGGGAATTCCAACCAGTGCATTGGCACAGCACCGGCAGCGGATCTGAACGTCGGGGTGTGCGCAGGGGCGCTCAAGGTGTGTGTGCCCGAAACAGGCTGGGTGGAGCCAGACTACGCGGCGCTTGCCGGATACGAGGCGGTCGAGACCTCGTGTGACGGCGCAGACAACGATTGCGACGGCGAAACGGACGAGGGACTGGTGTCCACGTTCTACCTGGACGCCGACGGCGACACCTACGGCACTGCCGACTCGACCGTGTTGGCCTGCAACGTGCCGACCGGGTACTCAGTCACTGACCAGGACTGCAATGACGCGAGCGACCTGGTTAACCCCGGCGCCTCCGAGGTCTGCGACGGCGTGGACAACAACTGTGACGGCACCACGGACGCGGGCCCCTGCGATGCGCACGGGCACTGTGATGACAGTGGTGGAACTGTCCAGTGCGTGTGCGACCCGCGATACTACGGCACTGGCACTGGCTGCGACCCCACCATGATCGTGGCCTCCGGATATCGGTATGCGTGCGGCATCAAGGGTGGAGAGCTGTTCTGTTGGGGGAAAAACAACCAGGGGCAGCTGGGCTTGGGGACCACGGACGGTACTCACATCCCCAATCGGGTGGGACAGAACACCGACTGGGACGCGATCAGCGCGGGGTGGCTACATACCTGTGGTATCCGCAACGGCGAGCTCTATTGTTGGGGGGGGAACGACACCGTAGACAGCACCAACATCAAGCTCGGTCTGGGACCGGCCGCATTCGGCATTACAAACGTGCTATCCGCCACCAGAATCGGCACCGCCAGCGACTGGGAGAGCGTCTCGGCTGGCCATGACCACACGTGCGGAATCGCCGGAGGGGCGCTCTATTGCTGGGGCCGCAATTCCCACGGTCAGCTCGGGATCGGCACCTTGGATGACCAGAGCACTCCGCAGGTGCTGATGTCCGGCGCCACCGGCTGGGAGGCCGTCGACGCGGCGAGTCGCGACTTCACCTGCGGATTGAACAGCGGCCAGATGTACTGCTGGGGTCAGAATAACCGGGGCCAACTGGGCACCGGCGACGCCACCGATCACGACACGCCACAGCTCGTCGACACTGACGTGACCTGGACCCATGTGGCCGCCGGAGGTCGGCACGCCTGCGGTATCAAGGCCGGCGCGCTGTACTGCTGGGGCCGTAACGCCTATGGGCAGCTGGGCACCGGAGACGCCACCGACTACGACACCCCGCAGCGCGTGGGCACGGCGAGCGACTGGTTGAGGGTGACGGCGGACATGGGTGGAGCCTCGACCTGCGGTGTCAGAAGCAGCGGCGGCCTGTTCTGCTGGGGCGCCGAGTGGGAAGGCGGCGAGCTGGGTCTGGGCGACGATCTGAGCCTCTACGGCTCCTGTACCACCGACCAGAGCTGTGGCTTTGGATACGACTGCTGTACCCTGCCTGAGCAGGTGGATCCCCAAGTCGATTGGCACGTCTCCCTGGGCGGCTGGTACAACCGCTGCGGCATCGTCGCCGGAGACATGTACTGTTGGGGCACGAACTTTGACGGCGCGCTCACCCTGGACCCAACCGTGGTCTCAGCCACCTCGATTCCCGTCATGAGCACGCTCTTCTAGACTCGACTTGAGCACTTTGTTCCGCTGCGAACGGCCGAAATCGCGCCTGTCGGCGTTGCTCGTCGGTTTTTTTGCTCGATGTAGGTCGACGACACCTCCGCAAAAACCTCCTCGCGCCTTGACAGACACGATTTCTGCTCCTTCTTGCGACGAAAAAGTGCTCAAATCGAGTCTAGAAACCTCGCCAAGCCTTAGGCTCAGTTAAAGAGCGTCATAAAGTCAACTCCGTCCTGTGCTCACTCCTGCCCGACGCACCGCATGGGGGCGGCGGACTGGCACACGCTTGCGCTCAGGGGCACGCCCGCGAGACGGTCCTTGGCCCAGGCCACCTGCTCGGGGAGGGACCAGGCCGCGGCGTCGCCGTGGTCGGCATCGGCGCACTCCAGGTAGTCCAGCCGGTAGCCGTCGGCGCACAGGGCCGTGAACTCTGCCTGCTGATCCGGCGTATTGATCGTGTCGTCCAGCTCTCCGATCACGTAGAAGATGGGCGTGTCCGTAAGGCGGGGAAAGGGCGCGGTACGGATGGAGTTCTCCCGCAAGTAGCACGACCAGGGGGCAAAGGCGTCCTGATCGTCCGTCTGCAGGGCGTCCACGAAGTCACTCTGATAGGCGCCCTCGATGGAGGTGGCGTCCTCCAGGAGATCCCCCAGCTCACAGGTTTCGTACAGCTCCACAGGGAGGGTGGAGGCGATCAGGCCGGGGGCGGTGTCGGTGAACACCGCGCCGTCGGACGCGGTGCCCTCGTACCAGTGATGCAGCGACGTGACCATCGCGGCAAAGGCGGCCGAGATCCAGTGCTTCTCACGGGTGGCAAACCGGCCGACCGCCAGGAGGTCCGTGGCCGGGACCATGGCGACCCCCGCCAGAATGGGAAGCTCGGGTGCGTAGTAGGGCGCCACCAGGTCCACGGCCAATACTCCGTGTCCTCCCTGGGACACTCCCCAGACGATGAGCTCGTCGGTGAGCTCGATGGGGTCGGTGACCACCTCTTCGAAGAAACGATGGGTGGCGCGCACCAGGTCCAGGGATCCAACGGCGGTCTGCTCGATGCCGAGGTAGGCATGGGTCACCGTGGGGCGGCCGTCCCAGGAACCTGTGGCGTCCAGGCCGATGAAGTCCGGCGCGGCCACGGCAAAGCCCTGGGAGGCCAGCAGGAACGCCAGGGCGGTGTACGTACTATCCCCAATGGACGGGGCGCACTTGTTGGTCACCCCGCTGGTGCCATGGAGCAGCAGCACCAACGGAACCGGACCCACGACATCCTCCTGCAACCAGGGCAAGACGATCATCCCGGTGGCCTCCACTGGCTGGCCTTTGTCCTGGGTGGTGTAGCGGACCTTGTACATCCGCGCGCCGTAGGGCAGCGGTGAGAACGCCCCGGTCAGGGCCGCCACCAGGACGTCCAGGGAGCTCGGTGACGACGGGCTGCCCCCCTCGTGGGACACTAGCTCTCCCACCTCACCGGGCCTGAGCCAGTGGTACTCTGCCAAACCGCACCCACCGGTGGCAATGGGATCCCAGGGCCCCTGATCGTCGTTATCGCCGCAGCCCGCCGTGGGCAAGATTGCGAGCGCCAAAAAAAGCAGAGCGATTCGTTGCATGGAGCGTCACTTCCTTCCGGAACGCCCCGGCCCGGCCCGGCTCGAGGTCAATGTCTGGCCGGTGCAGCGGTTCGGTGCGGATCAGTCCAGGAGCACGAGGCAGTCGGCCTCGAGCTCCGACTCGTCGGGGGTCGGCTCGTAGCGGATGACCTCGATCTTGTGGCCGGTGCGGCAGACCGGCTCGTCGAGGGCGCGGTAGCAGGGGCGGGCTTCGGGGTCCTCTTCGCAGGCAGGGTAGGGGCCGAGCCGCTGTTCGGTGATGGTGCCCGGCCGGATCACGTCGTACACCAGGCAGTCGGCCTGGATCCCGTTGGCCGGATCCCCATCGGCGTCGGAGATCCGCTTGGGCAGGCAGCGGTAGGCGGTCTGGGCTTCGAGGCGGTCGCGGATCTGGAAGAGCAGGGAGGAGAGGTCGGGATCGCAAACCGACTCCCCCATGCCGTTGTCGCCGAACTGCTTGCTGAACTGCGCCAGGCGGACGCCGGGGAACCCGCTCCAGACAGCGCTGGTGCAGATGGGCTCCAGAGAGGGCACGTTGGCCTCCACCAGGACCCGCACCTGGTCGGCCGGGCCGGCGATGGTGGAGACAATGACGTTGCCCGGGTCCCGCCCGATCACCAGCTCGTCATAGACCGTGCTCAGGCGGTAGAGCAGCTCCCCGCCGTCGGTCCGGTCGCGACAGCCGTTCCGGTCGCCCGGCGTGTAGCGGTCGTTCACGTCACAGGTGACCCCGAACTCGAAGCACCGGAACGGGTTGAGGGGGCCCAGGGTGGCCACCGCCGCGGGATCTGGGTTGAAGACCTCCGGGGCGCTGGCGCTGCAGTCGTCGGAGTTGCTGACGAAGACCACGGCCAGGCTGGCTCCCGTCCGGGCAAAGTCGCCGTTGTCCGGCAGGGTGAGCGCCCGGGTTGCGGCCTGCAGCGGCTGCGGGAAGACGCAGCCCTCGCGTTGGGTTTGTGCGTCCACGAGGCAGCTCACCGCCTCGGCCAGCGTGAAACTCGACGGGGCATCCGGGATGTTGACGATGACTCCGTCCAGCAGCTCGATGAAGCTGCCGTCCATGGTCGGACAGTCGGGGCGCACCTCGGTGCGGAGCCGCCCGCCGTCCCCGTTTCCTTCGCAGCCAGGCAGGTCGTAGCCGCCGGAGCCGAGGTTCGAGGTGATGACGCCCACGTGGACCGGGCCCGTTCCGAGGGTGCCCGGCCCCTCGTTCCCGTCCAGGGTCGTCAGGCCCTCGAGGCGGAGATCCATGCTCTCCCCGTCAACGAGCTCCGGGACCAGGGGGAGGTTGTCCACGACGAACAGGATGTCCACGCCCTCGACATTCCCATGGGTGTCGAAGGGCAGGGAGAAGGTCTGCCGCTGGGTGGTCTGCAGGTCGTCGAAGTCCGTGAGCGAGAAGCAACCCGCGGTCAACAGACCGACCAACGGTAACAAGATCAGGCAGCGACGCATGCTGTATCCCTTTCCGGAGCCGACACGACTCACCTCCCTATCTTAGAACAGGTTAGGGCCGCGTAGCAACGGTGCGAATAATCCCGAGCTCCGTCGGTGAGCTGGCCCTCTGGGTCGTTGGGTCGCTGACGTCTACGCCCCACCGCCACAGTCGACCGAGCAGCGGCCCGACACGTCGCGCTCCCAGGCGTGGCAAGTGCCATCCCCGCAGTAGAAAGCCGAGGAGCAGTCATCGCAGAGCATATCGCTCTCCACCGGGTGGACGCAGTACCCGTCCCCGCACTCGACATTGTCGCAGTCCGGGCAACCCACCCCCAGCTCGGCGGTCTCACACTTACCGTCCCCGCAGAAGCCGGCCGTCGGGCAGTCCGCGGGGCACATATTCACGCTCTCGTCGTCGCCGCAGTAGCCGTCGCCGCAGACCGAGACGTGGCAGTTGAAGGTTTCGATGCGACACAATGGAGTGCACACGAGGTGCCCCCACAGGTAACCCAGCGTTTCGCAGGACTCACCGGCGAAGTTGGGCCCTTCGCACTCCTCGAGCCCCTCAACGAGCCCGTCGCCGCAGTCGGTTTCCTCCTCGTTTACGAGGATCGAGCAGGCAGGCAGCGCGGCCAGGCCGACGCAGAGGCAGGTCACCCAGAGTGCACCGCGGGGCCGAGAGAAAGGATGGCAACGCATGTGGAGCTCCTCAAGTACGATGAACCGGCCCCTGACGGAGGGGGCGCCTGAGAACCGAATCGGCGGCAATTCGAGTAGAGCCACTAGTTCACGGTGAAGTTCAAGGCTCTGACCCCATTGTATTGATTTTCACTTCCGTACGTCATGCCCACCAGATAGTTGCCGACCCAGGAGGAAGCGTGCCAGCACAAGGACCAAAGCTGCAAGGTCGTTGACGGCGCTGGAATAGGCAACGTCGAAGAGGCCTCCAGCACAGGGGCAGCCGGATCTGCCGAGGAGTATGCGTGTACTGTCGGAGTCGAATATTCAAACAGAAACAGCTTGCCGTTTTTCGCTTTGAGATACCCAGGGCTGACCGCCGCCGATCCTACGATTGATGGGGCTGCTGGGTTGGAAACATCTATGGCGAGAAGCTGCGCACCGTCTACGGTATAGACATAGGATCCCAGCTTCACAGGCGGCCCCGAGGAATCGTTCGATACCCCTACGGAGCCAACTTCGACAACCGCCGCCAGGTTGGCGAGATTGTAGATTCTTAAGGTGTAGTTCTCTCTACATGGCAGATACAGGTACCCCCCATCCACCATCATAGGGGCGGGGCCGGCATTTACCATGTTGGGCACTCCCCACTCACTGAATTTCACCGGCGCGTCCGGGTTGCTGATGTCGATGACGTAGATCAGGTTGTCGCTGTAGTCGTGCACTAGCCAGTACCCTGCGTAGAGGGTCGATGCATTGGCCAGCAGCGAGGTCGTTGCTTTCAACGTCAGCGTGCCTCGCAGGACTGGGTTTGCCGGGTTGCTGACGTCAACGCCGAACACGTGGGTCGCTTGGCCGAACCCCCCTGACGACGACCGAATGCACCACACGATGTTGTCCCGGATTACGTGGGCTTCGACGCGCACGTCCGTGTATCCGTGGGTGATGGTTCCGAGCAACGACGAACTCAGTGGATCGCTGACATCGAGCACTTTGAACTGGGTCCCCTCGATGATGTACGCCAGGTTTTGGTCAACCAACACACTGTTAATCCCCAGGCTGACATCGATCACGGCTGTCGGGAGCACGTAGGACAATGCCTCGCACTGGCCGCCGACACACGCCGTGGAACCGGCGGCACACGTATTGGAGCCGAACCCATCGTCGCAACCGCCGCAGTTGGCCGGGTCGTGCTCCGTGTCGACGCACTGGCCGTCACACTCGGTGAGGCCGGACTGACAGGACAGCGCGCAGACGCCGGCGCCGTCGCACACCTCGCCCGCGGCGCAACCCGTGCCGCAGGCGCTGCTGTCGCTGCAGAACCGGTTGTCCGTGAGCAGGTTGACGCACTGGCCGTCACACTCGGTGAGGCCGGACCAGCAGAACATCGCACAGGTGCCGGCGCCGTTGCACATCTCACCCGCAGCGCAACCGGTGCCGCAGGTGCCGCTCGCGCTGCAGAACTGGGTGTTGGTCAGTAGGTTGACGCACTCACCGTCGCATTCGGTGAGGCCGCTGGGACAACCGCTCCCATTCTCCCTCTCGCAACCGGACAGCAGCATGGGTAGACAAGCTGCTGCCAGCAGCGCTAGGTTTCCCCGCAGAATCGAAAGCATGGTCCAGTCTCTCCCTTTGAAATAGTTGGGCTTCCGTGGACCGTCCAGAGGATCGGTAGGTGTCCAGGTAGGCGTCGCCCGTACGTGATCACGCGTCATCAGCATGTGCCTCGGTCGTGTGTTCGGCAGCACGCGCGAATACAAAAAAATCGCATTTTGGGATCTTCTATTAAGTATCTCCGCGCAATTTGGCGGTGTCAATGGCCTTTTCGATTGTGGGAGTGGACCAGACGCCCCCGGGCTGCACAAACGCCGGCCGTGATGATCGCGTGAAAGCTTGCCGTCGACCCTTTCTTTTCGACCCGGTCGAAGGGTAGACTCCGTGGGTCTCGGTTCGCTCAGTGAGAAGCGCGGGCTAGACCATTGTTTGAGCCAGGGCGTTGATACCGGGGCTGCGCACTGAGGCCGAGAGAAAGGCCGAAAAGAGCTCCAAGGAATGCGTGCGCTGGGCTGTCCAATCCGGTTACGCCGTGTGGCGGGCTGGTGGCGAGAAGGAACCTCAACGGGGAGAAGATGATGAGAAAGCTCCAGATCTTGATATGTTGCGCCGCCGTGGTGGTGGTCGTGGCCTGCGGAACCAAGGGCAAGCAGCCCCTGGAAGTGAAGGCCGAGGGCGCGGTGTTCGCGGCCGACGCGGTACGCGGGCCGGCGGTCACCCGCGGAGGGTTGACCTTCCGCCTGGAGGAGGGAAAGTCCCCCCACGGGGCCGCGGATCGGAACCCGGTGGATCCCGGGAAGGCGTTGTCCGAGGGTGACACCAATGCGTTGCTGGCGCGGCTGCAGCCCCTGACGGCCAAGGCGGGTGACCAGACCGACTTCGCCTTCCGGCCGCGATCCCTGCCCGCGCCGCGCACGGGCAAGACCATCAAGACGGTGTTTCCCCCGCCCGAGAAGCCGGCCGCGGTGAAGCCCGCGGACAAGGGCCCCCTCACGGTGCTGCGCCAGTCCCCGAACGGGCCGGTCAAGATGGCGCCCAAGCTGTCGGTGACCTTCAGCCAGCCCATGGTGGCGGTGACCTCCCACGCGGACACCATCGCCAAGGGCGTGCCGGTGAAGCTCACACCGGAGCTCAAGGGGCAGTGGCGCTGGATCGGCACGCGCACCCTCCTATTCGAAACCAAGCTGCGCTTCCCCATGGCCACGGAGTTCACCGCCGAGGTGCCGGCCGGCACCAGGTCGGCCACCGGCGGGGTGCTCGCCGAGGCCAAGCGCTGGACTTTTTCTACCCCGGCTCCCCGGCTCATCCAGCGGTATCCCTCGGGAGGGCCCCAGCGGCTAGACCCGGTGTTCTTCCTCGGCTTCGATCAGCAGATCGATCCCGACGCGGTGCTGGTCACGGTGAAGCTCGAGGGGGGCGGCAAGGTCATCCCGGTGCTGCGTGCCACCCAGGGCCGCATCGACGGCGACAAGGTCGTGGCCGCCTACGTGAAGGCCTCCATGGCGGCCAAGCACAAGAGCCGCTTCGTCGCCTTCGTGGCCACCGAGCGCCTCCAGCCCGCGACCTCCTACAAGGTGACCGTGGGGCCGGGCACGCCGTCGGTAGAGGGACCGCGCAAGACCGAGGAGGCCCAGACCTTCGACCTCCGGACCTACGAACCGCTCAAGCTCGAGTGGGCAAACTGCCAGCTCACCCGGGCGTGCCGGCCGCCGGGCTCCCTCATGATGCGCTTCAACAATGAGCTGGACGAAAAGTCCATCGACGCCAAGCAGATCTCGGTGGAGCCCAAGATCCCGGACATGCAGGTGGTGGTGCGCCATCGCTACATCTCCATCTACGGCCGCACCAAGGGCATGACGACGTACATCGTCAAGGTCCCCGCGGCCCTCAAGGACATGTTCGGCCAGACCCTGGGCAAGCCCGAGAGCAGGGCCTTCGTGTTCAAGGAGGCGCTGCCGCAGCTCCTGTCCAACTACAAGAACATGGTGGTGCTCGACCCGAAGGGGGACAAGTCCTTCAACGTGCACTCCATCAACCACAAGCAGCTGCGCGTGAAGATCTGGAAGGTAAAACCCACGGACTGGCACGACTACCTCACCTACGTCCGGAAGTTCCGTTGGCACCGGGACAAGGTCACCATGCCGGGCACCCTGCACTCCACCGAGATCCTCAAGGTGAAGGGCTCCACGGACGAGATGGTGGAAACCGTGATCCCGCTGAAGAAGGCCCTGAACAAGGCCGGGCACGGGCAGGTGGTGGTGCAGGTGTCCCAGTGGCCCCTGCCGGAGAAGCGGTACGAGCGCCAGTGGGCCATTGCCTGGCTGCAAGCGACGGATCTCGCCGTGGACGCCTTCGTGGACTACACGCACCTGCACGGCTGGGTGACGCGGCTCGCGGACGGCAAGGCGGTGTCCGGCGCCCAGGTGCTGATCCTGCCGGCGGCCTCCCTGGGGACCTCCGGCGCGGACGGGCTCTCCAAGATCGAGCTGCCGGAGATTTCGAAGAAGTCGGTGCTCGTGGCCAAGACCAAGGACGACCTCGTGATGCTCCCGGAGAACAAGTACTACTGGGGCTCCAGCTACTGGTACAAGCGCACGCCGCCCGGGGAGCAGCTCCGGTGGTTCGTCTTCGACGACCGGAAGCTCTACAAGCCCAAGGAGGAGGTGCGGCTCAAGGGTTGGGTGCGCGTGGTGGACATGGGTCGCAGCGGCCGCATCCAGGTGACTCCCGTCGCCGGCAAGACCATCACCTACACGGTCTTCGGGCCCCGCGGCAACAAGGTCGCCAACGGCACGGCCGAGATCAACGCCGCGGGCGGCTTCCACCTGCAGTTCAAGCTGCCGGACACGGTGAACCTCGGCGACGCCCGGGTGACGCTCAGCTCCTCGGCGGGATACGGCGGCAACTACTACACGCACCGGTTCCAGATCCAGGAGTTCAAGCGGCCGGAGTTCGAGGTGAACGCCACGGCCAGCCCGGGTCCCTTCGTGATCCCGAGCAAGGCCGACATCGCAGTCAAGGCGGCCTACTTCGCCGGCGGCGGGCTCCCCGGCGCCAAGGTCCAGTGGCGCGTCACGGCGAACAAGGGGCACTTCACGCCTCCCAACCGCAGCGGCTGGACCTTTGTGGGCTGGACGCCGAGCTGGGGCCGGCAGACCAGTGTGAAGAGCAACACCGAGTCCTTCGACGGCGTGACCGACAGCCGGGGGGAGCACAAGCTACGCATCCACTTCGACAGCGTGGACCCGGCGCGCCCCATGAGCGTGAACGCCGCCGCCACCATCACCGACGTCAACCGGCGCACCTGGACCGCCACCAAGCTGCTGCTGGTTCACCCGTCGTCTCTCTATGTCGGCCTCAAAACCAAGAAGTACTTCGTGAGGCGCGGCACGCCCCTGAAGGTGCAGGTGATCGTCACGGACTTGAAGGGCATCGCGGTATCCGGCCGCATCGTGGGGCTGCAGGCCGTGCGCCAGGAGTGGCGGTACCTCAAGTCCAAGTGGACCCGCGTTGAGCGGGATCCGCAGAACTGCCGGGTGATCTCGAAAAAGGACGCCGTGTCCTGCACCTTCAAGACCGACAAGGGCGGGAGCTACATCCTCCGTGCCCGGGTGACCGACGACAAGGGGCGCTCCAATCGCACGGTGATGACGCGCTGGGTGAGCGGGGGCAAGCTGCCGCCCAAGCACGTGGTGGAGAAGGAGCAGGTGCGCCTCATCGCGGGCCAGACGAAGTACCAGCCCGGGGACACGGCCGAGATCCTGGTCCAGGCGCCGTTCTTCCCGGCCGAGGGCCTCATGACCGTGCGGCAGGCCGGCATCGCCGTGACGAGGCGGTTCCACATGAAGGAATCCACCACCCTGCTCAAGGTGGCCATCAAAGAGCGCCACTACCCGAGCCTGAGCGTGCAGGTGGATCTGGTGGGCGCGGCGGCGCGGCTCGACAAGGACGGCGAGCCCGTGGCCAAGCTGCCCAAGCGCCCGGCCTTTGCCAGCGGGAGCCTCAGCCTGAACGTGCCGCCCCTGAAGCGGGAGCTCAAGGTCACGGCCACGGCGCGGGCGCCGCGGCTCGAGCCGGGGGGCAAGACCGTCATCGACGTGGCGCTTTGGGACGCCGACGGCAAGCCGGTGGCCGGCGCCGAGGTGGCCCTGGTGGCCGTGGACGAGGCGGTCCTGGCCCTCACGGGCTACAAGCTCTACAGCCCGCTCTCCGCCTTCCATCCCTACCGGTATGGGGGCGTGCGTGACTACTACCTGCGCGACGCGGTGCGCCTCATGGACCCGACCAAGCTGGCCGAGGGGCTCCGAACGGACAACTCTCCCGGAGGCCGGCCGGCCGCGCAGCGGGCTCTGACGAAGTCCAGCGCTGAGCTATCGGTGTCCGGCGCGATGGACTCTGCCGCCCGTCCGGCCCCACCGTCCCCGGCGAGGCGGCGCTCTGCCCGCGGCCGGGCGGAGAAGAAGGAGTACAAGGCGAAGGGCAAGCGTGACGCGTCGTCCGAGCCCACGACGAAGATTGCGGTGCGCAGGAACTTCACGCCCCTGGCGCTGTACTCCCCCACGGTGCAGACCGACGGCAGCGGCAAGGCCGCCGTGCCGATCAAGCTCCCGGACAACCTGACCCGGTACCGGGTCATGGCCGTGGCCGTGTCGGGCGCCACCCGGTACGGCTACGGCGAGTCCACGGTCCAGGCGCGCAAGCCGCTGATGCTCCGCCCCGCGGCGCCGCGGTTCCTGAACTATGGGGATCGCTTCTGGCTCCCCATCGTGGTGCAGAACCAGACCGACACCGAGCTGAAGGTGAAGGTCGCCGTGCGCGGCACCAACGTGACGTGGTCCGGCGGCCAGGGCAAGCTGATCACCGTGCCCGCCAACAACCGCCGCGAGGTTCGTTTCGGGGCCGAGACCGTGAAGGCGGGCATCGCCCGGTTCCAGATCGGCGCCTCCTCCGGCCGGTTCGCCGACGCGGCCGAGATCAAGCTGCCGGTCTGGACGCCGGCCACCACCGAGGCCTTTGCGACCTACGGCACCATCGACCAGGGCGCCGAGTCCCAGCCCGTGATGATGCCCAAGGGCGTGATCAAGGCCTTCGGCGGGCTGGACGTCTCCACGTCGTCCACGGCGCTGCACGCGCTCACGGACGCGGTGCTCTACATCTACTCCTATCCCTATGAGTGCTCCGAGCAGATCTCGTCCCGGGTGCTGGCCGTGTCGGCGCTCAAGGACGTGCTCTCGGCCTTCAAGGCCAAGGGGCTGCCCAAGGGCCCGGCCATCGCCGAGGCCGTGGCCCGGGACATGCGCAAGCTCAACAACATGCAGAACGACGACGGCGGCTTCCCCTTCTGGCGCCGCTACCGCAAGTCCTGGCCGTTCCTGTCCCTGCACGTCACCCACGCGCTCGTGCGCGCCAGGCAGAAGGGCTTCCCGGTCCCGGGCCGCATGTACGCGTCGGCGCTCCAGCACATCAAGTACATCGAGCGGTACATCCCCTGGTACTACGGGGAGCACATCCGGCGCGTCATCGCGGCCTACAGCGTGTACGTCCGGGCCCTGGCGGGCGACGCCGACGTGGACAAGGCCCTGACCACCTACCGCTGGTTCCAGACGCAGAAGTCCGAGGCGCTGGAGGCCATCGGCTGGCTCTACCCGGTGCTCTCCGGCGCGCCCACGCCCGGGGCCAAGGCGGCCATCCGTGAGATCCGCACCACCCTGGCGAACCGGGTCACCGAAACCGCGGGCGCCGCCCACTTCCGCACCTCCTACGCAGACGGCGCGCACCTCATCCTGTACTCGGACCGCCGGGTAGACGGACTCCTCCTCGAGGGGCTCATCAAGGACCAGCCCAAGGCTGACCTGATCCCCAAGATCGTGCGCGGCCTGCTGGCCCACCGGAAGCGGGGACGCTGGGGCAACACCCAGGAGAACGTCTGGGTGCTGCTGGCCCTGGACAAGTACTTCAACACCTACGAGAAGGTCACGCCCAACTTCGTGGCCCGGGTCTGGCTCGGCGAGCGCTTCGCCGGGCAGCACCGCTTCGCCGGCCGCACCACCGACCGCCACGCCATGGCGATCCCCATGCGCCTGCTCGGCGAGCCGGGCCAGAAGCACGACCTCGTCATCGACAAGCAGGGCCCGGGGCGGCTGTACTACCGCATCGGCATGCGCTACGCCCCGGCGGACCTCCGGCCGCCTCCCGCCAACCACGGCTTTACCGTGCAGCGGCGCTACGAAGCCGTGGACAACCCCAAGGACGTCACCCGGGACCCGGACGGCACCTGGCGCGTCAAGGCCGGCGCCCGCGTCCGGGTCGTGGTCACCATGGTGGCCCACGCCCGGCGCTACCACGTCGCCCTGGTCGACCCCCTCCCGGCCGGCCTCGAGGCCATCAACACCACGCTCAAGGGGGCCGAGCCCGAGCCCCCCACCAAGCGGGGCTCCACCTTCACCCGCAGCGGACGCTATGGACACATGGGCAAGCGCGGCCGCTCCAGCTCCCGCCACCGCGGCTACTACTGGGGCTGGTGGCGACGCGCCTGGTACGAGCACCAGAATCTGCGCGACGAGCGCGCCGAAGCCTTCACCTCGCTCCTGTGGGCCGGCGTGCACGTCTACAAGTACGTCTGCCGCGCCCTCACCCCCGGCACCTTCGTCGTCCCGCCCGCCAAGGCCGAGGAGATGTACCACCCCGAGACCTTCGGCCGCAGCGCCGGCGACCGCCTGATCGTGCAGTAGACCCGGAGCCCCATCGTCGTCCCGTCCGCCGCCGGTCCGCGCGCTGCCGGTCCGCGCGTTGCCGGTCCGCGCGCCTCCCTAGGACCGTCGGGCGATACGGTTTCTCCACGCGGCCAGGCGATGTGGATCGATCCCGAGCTGGTAGCCGATGATTGCCGTCAGGTTCAGCAGGCTCGCGCGGGCGAATCCGTAGCGCGCGAACGAGTCGGCGGAGGTGATGGCGGGCTCTGGCAGCACGACGACACGGCCCAGCTTGCGAAGTCTGTTGACCAGCTCCCAGTCCTCCATGATCGGAAGATCCGGAAAGCCTGCGAGCGCCCGAAAAGTCCGCGTCCGGATGAACAACCCCTGGTCGCCGTAGGGGTGTCCGGTGAGCATACACCTCAGCCGTCCTCCGGCGGTCAGCACAAGGTCCCAAGCCCCAGCCCCGGACGCCGTGTAGGTGAAGGCGCCCCCAACGACGTCGGGCGCCGCCAGGGCGCGCTGTACCAGACGAGCCGCGTGGCGAGGCAGAACGGTGTCAGCGTGAAGAAACAAAAGCACGTCTCCGGTGGCCACGGCCGCCCCGGCATTCATCTGCCGTGCGCGGCCACACGGCGCCTCGACGACCACCGCCCCCGCTGCGGCCGCGATCTCGCGGGTCGCATCATTACTCCCACCGTCTGAAACCACGACCTGAGAGGCGCCACCACGCTGCCCACTCGCGATGGCCGCGCCGACGGACGCCTGCTCGTTCAGGGTTGGGATGACCACCGAGACCTGCACTGCCCCAGCCGGTGTGTCGCGGCAGCGTGACCACTCGCGCAGATCTTCCGCACGATCCACGTCCGCGAGCTCCTCGAGACACGCGACACGCAAGCGACGCGCCTGCGCCCGATCCAGGGTCTGGCGCAGAACATCTGCCGTTCCCCAGCGAATGCCTTGGAAGAGCGACGGCAAAGCCACGTCAGCCGCGCCGGCGGCGATTCCAATCAGCCAATAGCCACCGTCGGCCGCCGGACCGATGACGATCTCGGCGGTCTCGAGGGACGCCAGCGCCTCCCGGAGGTGGGACGCCGTCATGGCCGGGCAGTCCGACCCTACGGCCAAACAGCGGCCGGCTCCCTCGTGAAAAGCCCGCTCGAACAGCGCGAGCAGGCGACGCCCGAGATCGCCTCCGGGTTGCAGCCGAAAACGGGGCAGCGGACCGAGCCACGTGCGCATCCGCTGAGGCGATCCGCGATCGTACCAGATCTCCGTCTCGGCCTCACCCGTGGCGCTGAGCGCCAGGACCTCAGAGGCGACCCGCTCGGTAAGCGCGCGATGAACCGCCGCGGCGCCCTGGCGCCCAAGAGCCGGAACCAGGCGGGTCTTGGCCTGGCCGTGGTCGGGGTGGCGGGTCAACATTCCGATTCGCGCGTGGCCCGACCGGCTCACGTCTCTGTACGCGCGATCTGTCATGTTGTGCTCCAAGCGGATAGTACAGGACCGACGGGACGAACCCTACCTGATATTACTGCGCAACGCACCGGTTGCTCGTCAACTCTCGTCCAGGCTTGCGGCGTGGCGCTGCCACCAGCGTTGCAGCGCGGCGGGAGCCCACCAGTTGTATCTCCCGAGCAGCTCCATGGTCGCCGGAACGAGGAGCGCTCGAACGATCGTCGCATCCAAGGCGATGGCCACCGCCATTCCCACGCCGAGCTGCTTGATGATCAACAGCTCGGCCGAAGCGAACCCGGCCATGACCAGAATGAGCAGCGCCGCGGCGCTGGTGATGATTGTACCGGTCCGTTGCAGGCCGACCCCTACGGCGGCGCGGGGGGCGCCAGTGCGCACGTGCTCCTCCCGGATGCGGCTGAGCAGAAAGAGCTCATAGTCCATGGACAGGCCGAAGAGCACCGCGAACATAATGATGGGGACGGTGATATCGATGGTGCCGGTGGAGGAGTAGCCGAGCAACCCCTCCAGACGGCCATCCTGAAACACATACACCAGCACACCGAAGCTGGCGGCCAGCGAGAGCACGTTCATCAAGATGGCTTTCACAGGTAGGACGAGCGAACCGAAGGCGAGGAAGATCACGACGAACGAGGTGACGCCGATCAGTGCGAGTGCCAGGGGCCACCGTGAGCGCAGGCTCTGCCGAAGATCGACCAGACGCGACGTCTCGCCGCCGACCCAGGCCCTCCCACCTGGAATCACGACCGAGCGGACCCTGCCGAGCTGCTGTGCGGCCGCGGTGGTGGAAGGTGCATGGCGGCTGAAAATCGCCACCACTGCCCAGCGGCCTTTCGCGCCGCGAGCAAGATCGCGGCGCAGAGGCGACGGCGCTGCTCCCAGCACGGGCAGCGCGACTTGGAGCGTGTCCTTGGAGAGGCGCGGACCACTGGAAACAACAGACTCGACGCGCCGAACGCCAGGGATCCTTTTCAGCGTCTCGACGTAGTCATAGAGGGCACCTACGCCGCCTGACGTGAGCACGGGCCGCTCGAGCGCCACGACAGCGAGCATCGGCGTCAACTCGTTGCGGGGAAACACTCCGGGCGCTTCGAGGAGCTCCTGCACCTGGCGAGCCTCGGATCGAGTTGGCAGCACCCGCGCGTCGGAGGTCGCGCTGTGCATGCGGATGAACGGCAGTCCCGCGGCGAGCAAGACCACGCTCACCGTCACGGAGACGTAGACGGGATGCCGCATCACCAGCGTGGCGATCCCGGTCCAGAGGCCCTGGTCAGAATCGGAGCGTCGGCTGCGGTGGGCGCTCAGCCACTCGATACGCGGGCCGAGGATCACCAGACCTGCGGGCAAAAACAGAAGGGTCGCGACGAGGGTCAGCAGCACCACCAGACTGCCGGCGATGGCGACGCTTCGCAGCGCCATGATGGGGAATACGAGGAGCATGAGCAGGCTCACAATCACGGCGATACCGGAAAAGAGCACGGTGCGGCCCGCGGTCTGTAGAGTGCGCACCACTGCTTGCGAAGACACCGCACCTCGGTCCCGCTCCTCGCGGAAACGTGAAACGATGAAGAGGGAATAGTCCACGGCCAGACCGAGGCCGATGAACGTCGCGATATTCATGGCAAAGATCGAGACGTCAATGAACACGACCAACACCTGCAGCACGCCGAGCGCTCCCAGGACGCTGAAGGCGCCAACGAGCAGCGGAAGGAGCGCAGCGATGACACCGCGGAAGATCCAGATCAGCGCCAATGCCAGAAGCGGCAGGAGTATGAGCTCGGCCCGCAGAAGATCCCGGCCCGCGATCTTCTCCACCTCGACGCGGCTCGGCACAACGCCACCGATGAGCACACCGGGGTGCGACCTGCGGATGCGAGGCGCGAGCTGCCGGTAGATCCGCTCCCGCTCGGTGTCGGTACCCCGGAGCTGGATCGTGATCACGATGATGCGGCCGTCAGCAGAAATCAGCGCGTCCGGGTGCGCACCCGTAGGGGCGCTCACGTGCAGGACGCCAGGGTGGCGTCGTAGCTCGTCGAGGGGTGCGGCCAGCGATTCGGCGAAGGCCTTGGGCGCCCCACGGGCACGGTACACGACGGCCACATCGGGCGGCCCAATGCCGAAATGTCTATTCGACAACACGGCGGCCTGGGTGGACTCGCTCCGTGGGTCCTCGAACCCCCCGACCGACAAGTGTCGCTCGACGCCGGGGCCCAGCGTGGCGGCCACGGCAAGCAACACGAAGCCCACGACCACGAGCGGCCAACGGTGTCGGTGAACAAACGCGGCGGATGACGCGATCATCCTGCCCTCTCGCATGTACTGATCATGTTGGTCGTCGCAGTCCAGCTCGAGGAATCAGCGCCCAGGCCTGGTCGCTATTCAAACAGTGCGGTGTGCAATATTACCGCATGCCTGGCGTGGATGACAGCGCATCAGAAGCCTTCGCTTCAGGGCTCGGGTCTGGCGGGTTGGGCGGGTTGGGCGAATAAATTTCGTGCACAGATGGAGGCGTGAGGTAGATTGCGGGCAGCGAAGGGAGCCCTGAGGATGAGCTCATGTCCGAGTGCACAGCTGAGTCAGTTCGCCGGCCTCGCTCCGGGCCGTGACCGGGAGCAGAAGCTCTATTTCGAGCAAAAACGCCTCTACACCTTACAGATGGAGTCCACGATCGCCTGCCAGCAGGACTGCGTTTACTGCTACGCGGGGTCGCCCGAAGCCCCCGCAGATCCTCTCCTTGGCAACGACGAGATCCGCCGCCTGCTCGAGGCTGCGTCCCGATTGGAGGTCCGAGCGATCGACTGGCTCGGTGGGGATCCGCTCCTGCGACGCGATTGGGCCGAGCTGATGGAGCATGCCCTGTCCCTCGGGCTCGTCAACAACGTGTGGACGAGTGGGTTGCCACTCGCCGACCCCGCGATCGCCGCTCGTGTCCACGAGCTGACCCAAGGTGGCTTCGTGTCGGTACACCTCGACTCGATCCACCCGGAGACCTACCGTAAGCTCCACTCGCGGAGCGGACCGGAGCGAATCAATACCGTGATCGCGGGGGTGGACCACCTGCTCGCGCTTGGCAAGTCGCCCGACCAGATGATCAACTGCATCACCTATACCGCGTTCCAGCCCCCCGAGGACGCGATCGACACGATGCGTTGGTGGTTCGATGTCAAGGGGCTGCGCACGTGTCTGACCATGTTCAACCCCGCGGGCGCCGGCGCGGCGCTCAAGCACCTCGAGCCGAGCGTCCGTGACGCCGAGCAGGTCTTCACAGCCAGGGACGCGATCAACTTCCTCGATTCGAGCGTTTCGATCGCCTGCATGGATACGGACAAGTTCTACTGCGGGACCATGGCCACGATCACCCACGCCGGTGACGTGACGCCATGTTCGGTGATTCGCGAGGGCGTGGGCAACGTCAAGGAGACGCCCCTCGAGGCGATCCTCGCGCAGCATCTGGACGTCCTGATCCACGCGCAGCTCCACGACCCCGAAGGAATGCCCCGGCCGTGCAATGCCTGCGATAACAACGCCCACTGCTGGGGGTGCCGCGCGAGCGCCTTCAATTACTGTGGCGACGCGAATGGGCTCGATCCCAAGTGCTGGATCGCGAACAAAAGCTGTATGTGTTCACGGGGGGGGCTATTTGCAGCACCTCCCGAGCGCAGCGAGGTTCCCCCGGAGGGGGCGGAGGGGGAGAGCTGAGCCGCGAAGCGGCGGATCGATCTCCGGCAGGTGCCGGTCTTCGCACAGCGCCGAAACCAGCCCGACAGATCCGCCGCTTCGCGGCTCAAGACACCCCTCCCGTCCCCTCAAGGGGAAGCCCGCGCTGCGCGCGGGGGGCGCTGTGCCATTTCCCACGTGAACGGTTACCAAAAGCTGAACGCCGTCAGCAGAAGCGAGGAGACGTCTTGAAGCGGATCGATGTCACGTTGAACCAGGTCATGGACGTCTACGGCGGGGCCGAGGGCAAGCTCTGGGAGCTGATCATGGGCGAGCAGATTCACGCCGGCGGGATGGCGTCCTCGATGGCGCTCGCCGCCTCGGC
Organism: bacterium; assembly: GCA_043825095.1. Taxonomy (GTDB): domain Bacteria; phylum Myxococcota_A; class Polyangia; order HGW-17; family JAJRWW01; genus JBDRSE01. Next base: position 17,303 of record JBDRSE010000271.1, on the reverse strand, counting down.
GGGCATCGCTGCAGGCATGAGGGGCATCGACCTGTGCTGCTGTTTCGGCGCCGGAATGCGTTTCTTGGTGCGCCACCTGAATGTCGAGATGTGCGGCGTGGATGCGACCCAGGCCGTGCTCGAAGATGCCGAGCGGCGTGCCCGGGATGAGGGGCTCGCGGACCGCTGTCGCTTCGCGCTGAGCGACGTGCTCGATTCGCCGTATGAGGACTCAACGTTCGACTTCGTCTGGGGCGAGGACGCTTGGTGCTATGTCGTCGACAAAGACAGGCTGATCGCTGAGGCCGCGCGGCTGCTAAAACCAGGAGGAACGATCGCCTTCACCGATTGGATCGAAGGGCCGCGGGGCCTCAGCGACGAGGAGACGGTGAGGATCAACACCTTCATGAAGTTCCCGTACATGGAGAGCATCGAAGGGTACTCGCGACTTCTCGAGAGGCACGGCTTCGAGGTCAAGGAGGCTGTTCAGATCGAATTCGGTAAGTATGTGGACATGTACATCGCCATGCTGACCGACCAGCTGACCTACGATGCGCTCAGGATCTTGAACCACGACAAAGCACTGTTGGATGCCCTGGGCGCTGAGATGAGCTACATGCGCGACAGGATTCACGAGGACAAGATGATCCGCGGTAGATTCGTGGGGATTGCCAAGACAGCCGGCTGACGGAGGATTCGTCGATGGGATCGCTCCGCGTGCCCTCCGGGAGCCGAGGGGGCGCTATTCACCGGGGCTTACCGGAGCCTCGGCCCACCGGACGTTCACTGCCCGGATCCAGGACATCCAGTCCGGAACGAGACAAACTGTAGCGACCTTCGGATCAGATATCTGGCCGTGAACGGCTGTCACCGGCGTTGGCTGTCAGCGCTTCTGGGCAGCGCCTCTTGACGACCGCGCGCTTCGCGCAGCATACTTCGCGGAAGAACCCAGCTTGGGGAGGGTGCGCTTTCTGCGGCGGCATGGGCCGCGTGGCTTGTTCTGCACCCAAGGGAGGCATGGTGTCACGAGCTTCGAAGACGACGTGGAGCCTTCTTGTCAGCTTGATTCTGCTGGCGTCCTACGGATGTGCGCCGGACGGGTCGTGTCTCACCAACCCCGACGATTGCTCGGTTCCGGGCGACGAGTACTGGAGCCGCTTCCTCGGCCTGCTCGAGGTCATTGAGCGGAGGGACTTCGGCGAGCTGCAGCAAGACTATTCCGAGGCGTTCCTTACGCTCGATGCCACCGCCCGCGTGAGGTTCGACGTGGCCGGGTTCGAGCCGACCGAGCCCCTGTACTATCAAGGACCCTCCAGCCCCAGCTATGAGATCGTGCTGCCCATCGACTGGGCGGCGGACCCCTTTGGCGACCGCACCTGGCAGCTCTACTTCCAGGCCCTGACCTGGCTGTCGCCGTACATCGAGGACGCCCGGGCCGGAGACCGGGAGTCGCGGCTCTTGGTGCTGCGCGTGGTCCACGACTGGATCGTCTCCAACGCTCAGTTCCCCGGCCAAAACAGCCCCTACCAGTGGAACGATCACGGCGCCGCGATGCGGATGGCGACCCTCATTGTCGCCCTCGAGCTGTACGACAGCAGCGACCTGGACGACGACGCGTTCCGAGCGCTGCTGCTCGCCTCCGTCGCGGCCCATGTCTACCGGCTCGCGGCGGACGCCAACTATGCCGAGCGGCACAATCACGGGGTCATTGCCGACCTGGCCCTGCTGTACGAGCTGCGTCGGGTACCGGAGCTGCTTCGGTCTGCCGACGTGAGCGCAAAGGCCGAATCTCGACTCGTCGTCCAGTTCGACTATGCCTTCACGGGGGAGGGCGTTCACAAGGAGCACAGCCCCTGCTACCACGTGATGGTCTCCCAGCTGCTGGCGGCGTTCCTGGCGCTCCTGGAAGGGGAGGGCCATCCCGACTACCAGCGGCTTTTCGCCGTGCTTGACGGCACGGCGAAATTCACGACGCACGTCGCGCTGCCGGGCGGCTCCGTACCGCCCATCGGGGACTGCAGCACGACCGCGATCGAGGGCTTCGACCAGGCGTACATCGATCGACACCCGACGCTTGACTACCTGCTCTCGGGCGGCAACCGGGGCCAGCCCCCCCCAGAGGAGCTCGCCGTGTTCGAGGAGTCCGGGTGGGCGTGCATGCGCTCTTCGTGGGCGGACCCACCGACCGCGGTGAGCCATGCCGTCGTGCAGTCGGACTACTGGTCGGGCGCCCATTACCAGCGGGACGACACGTCCTTCATCGTCAGCGCCTTCGGACAGCCGCTGCTCGTGGACGCGGGAATATACTCCTACAACGACGATCCACTGGATGTCTTCTATCGGTCCGCGATGGCGCACAACGTGCTGATCGTGGACGGCCGCGACTTCGACGCTCAGGAGGCCAATGTCGGACGCTCGGGGATCACCCGCTCCCGGCGCGCCGAAACCGGCGCGTCGTGGATGAGCGCGGTCGAGCTGACCCACCCGCACTATGAATCCCGGGGCGTCGTCGTCCATCGGCAGCTCGTCCAGCTGCCGGAGCACGCCTTCGCTGTCCGCGACGTGGTGGATGCGACAGCGGCTCACGAGTACGCCCAGCTGTTTCACATGGCGCCCGAGTCGATCGAGCAGGGCTCGGCCTGGAACGTACTCGAGCTCTCCTGGCCCACCCACAGCGCCCGGCTCTATCTGCGACATACCGCCGGGGAGCACCGGATCATCATCGGCGACACGGATCCGGTGCAGGGATGGCATTTCCCGGAGCGTAACGTCGCCGTTCCCAATCAGGTCGTGGAGGTCTCCCACAGGGACGTCTCGTCCGGTGCCTTCACAACCTACCTTGTCGCCTCGGAGAGCGACAGCGAACCGGATTGGGAGGCGCTGCAGGGAGCTGCGGAGCTCGCCTTCAGCAGCCTCGAGGAAGCGCCCCGCCGACCGCTGCCCTGACCCGCACGCCCGGGTCACCACTTTCCCCGAATCTGTGCCCAGATCGTTGTGCGTCGCGGCAAAGCGTGGTACCCCGGTCGAGATTCGAGCGGAAGGGGTCTGTACCCGATAGAGGAAACCATGAGCGTCATGGATGTTTTGCAGGGAGCGCGCGTGCTGGTGACCGGGGGCGCCGGATTTGTGGGATCGAACCTGGTGTGGCGTCTGCTGGAGGAGGGGTCCACGGTGGTGGTGCTCGACGACTTCACCACCGGGAACGAGGTGAACCTCCCGGAGTCCCGAGAGCGGCTGACCGTGGAGCGCGGCTCGGTGGAGGACGCGGGCGTGGTGGAGCGGCTGGTGGGAGAGGTGGACTACGTCATCCACGCTGCTGCGCGGAACATCATCAGCTCCACCCGGAACCCCCGGGAGGACTTCGCAGTGAACATCGGCGGCACCCTGAACGTGCTGCTGGCGGCCCGGGAGCTGGGTTCCAAGGCGATCGTGTACACCTCCTCGGCTTCAGTGTACGGCAACCCGCGGTACCTGCCGATCAACGAGGACGACGCCAAGAACATCCTGACGCCCTACTCGGTGTCCAAGTTCGCCGGCGAGAACTATTGCAAGGCCTTCTACGAGTGCTACGGCGTGTCCACGCGCATCGTCCGGTACTCCAACGTCTTCGGGCCGCGGCAGCGCCCGGACAGCCCCTACTGCGGGGTCATCGCGAAGTTCTTCGACTGGGCCGCCTCCGGGCAGCCGGTGCGCATCCACGGCGACGGTGAGCAGACGCGGGACTACACCTACGTGAGCGACGCGGTGGAGGCCACGCTCCTGGCGCTGTGCTCGCCCAAGGCGGAGGGCCAGGTCTACAACATCGGCAGCGGCCGGGAGACGTCGGTGAACCAGCTCGCCCGCATGATCATCGATATCTGCGGCACCGACGTGGAGCCGCAGCACATCGACAAGCGGGACATCGACAACATCCGGCGGCGGGTGCTCAACGCCGAGCTCATTCGGCGCGATCTGCGCTGGGCACCGTCGGTCACCATCGAGCGTGGGCTGCGGCTCACCAGCGAGTGGCTGAACGAGCACGAAGCCTGGAGTGGGAATGCGCCCGGCTGAGACAGCGAATTCCGGGGCGGGGACCGGGACCGGGGCGGGGAGCGGGGCGGGGCCCGGGGCCGGGGCCGGGGCCGGGGCGGGAACCCGGACGGTCTGCGTGCTCCCGGCCTGGAACGAGGGGGCGAAGATCGCCGCCGTGGTCCGGGCCGTGCCGGCGGACGTGGTCGAGACCGTGGTGGTGGTGGACGACGGCTCCTCCGATGACACGGCGGATCAGGCCGAGGCGGCCGGCGCGGTGGTGATCCGCCAGGGGCGCAACCAGGGGGTCGGCGCGGCCATTCGGAGCGGCATCGACTATGCGCTCTCCCACGACTTCGACATCGTGGTGGTGGCCTCCGGGGCAGGGAAGACCCCGCCCGAGGAGATCCCCCGGCTGCTGCGGCCGCTGCTCGAGGACGGGGTGGATCTGGCCCAGGGCTCGCGCTACGTGGCAGGGGGCCGGTACCGCCACATGCCCCTGCACCGGCGGCTCGGCACGGTGGCCTACACCAAGCTGTTTTCCCTGCTGGCGTGGCGGGACGTGTCCGACGCCTCGAGCGGTTTCCGCGCCTTCCGGGTTTCGTTGCTGAAGGATCGGCGGATCAATCTCTGGCAGTCCTGGCTCGACCGGTACGAGCTCGAGCCCTACCTGCTCTACACCGCCCTGCGCTACGGTCACAAGGTCGTGGAGGTGCCGGTGACCATCGCCTACCCTCCGCCCCGCGCCCCGGGCGGCTACACCAAGATGCGGAAGGTGATCGACTGGTGGAAGATCTTCCGTCCGGTCGTGTTTCTCGCGCTGAGAATCCGGCGCTGAGCAGGCCCCGGCCTACCAGACGAAGCGCTGATACACCGCCACCGCGCCGGGGATCGCGCAGGCTGCGCCGCACAGGGCCATCACGGCCCAGTGCTTTTGACCGAGCCAGGCGAAGGCTCGCCCGGTCCAGGCGCAGAGGATCGTGGTGGCGCCGATGGCGTAGGTGGCCTTGACCGCGCCGTGGGACTCCATCACCACGGACACGGCGAACCAGATCGCGATGGCCAGGTAGCACAGGCCGAGGATCGCCAGCGCCCACTCCCCCGGGGGCGCCCGGCCGCGGCCGGCGCGGAGCGCGAACCCCCCCAGCCCCGCCAGCAGCAGCAGCAGCAGCACGAAGCCGACGTGGACGAGCACCAGGTAGCCGTTGTGCACCTGCGGGTTCACGGCCCGGCCGTTGGCCGAGTGGGGCGGGGGGCGATGCGTGGGGCCGCGGTTGAAGAAGTTGTAGAAGTCACTCCAGCACTCCAGATAGAAGGAGTTCGGCGCGGACACGGGCAGCGAGTAGTACGGCCACTGGAGGTCGCGATATCGGAGCCGCGGCAGGAAGAACCGCGTGGGGTGTCGTTTCCAGACCGGCTTCTTCCACAGCGGCCCCTTGTTCAGGGAGTAGACTCTCGGGTAGGGCGTCTTCATCTTGAGCATGTTCGGCCAGGCCCACTGGCCGAGCAGCAGCGCGGAGATCACCCCCGCGGTGGCCAGCCTGCGCACCGCACCGAGCACGGACGAGCGGTCACGCCAGTCGATCCCCTGGCCGAAGGTCAGCGCGAAGGAAACCGCCGGCACCGCGGCCACGGTGGGCGCCTTGGTCAGTAGCGCCAGGCCCAGGATCACCCCCGACACCACGGCCCAGCCGCGCCAGGCCGCGATCACCGCAGCGAGGGCCAGGGTGACCGCGAGGGACTCGGGTGAGTAGAAGATGTCGACCCGGATCGCAAAGGGGAGAAAGGCGTGGATCGCGTTGGCAAAATGCCGCGCGGGCGGCGATAGGCCGAGCATCTTGCGAAAGGCGTAGTCGGCCAGGACGAGCCGCGCCGCCCCGGCGAGCAGCGAGATGAGCACGCCGCCGAACAGGCCGAACCCCAGGCCCTGCAGCCACAGGGCCCCACCGTAGAAAAGCGGTGGGTTCTGCCGGGCCCAGGAGCCACGCTTGTACACCCGGGGAATGGACCCCTTGCTCAGCTCCATCGAGTAGCCCAGGTGCGCGGCCGCGTCGTAGCCGTTGTGCAGGTCGAACCGCCGGGCCGCGTCCACCCGCACCAGGATCCCCACGGTGAGGATGATCACCGAGAGGTCGACTACCCGAAGGCGATTCCACATGATCGCATTCTATACCCGGAAGGCACCCGGATCGCCCCATGGAAACCGCAAGGCAAGCGATGGGCGCGCACTTTTCTGCGTGGCCGATCTAACCGGGCCGCCGCGAGCTGCGGAGCTGCGGCCGGATTGCTGGTGAGGTCGCGGGGGACACCGGTGGCGTGGGCACCGTCATGTTTCGATTCGCTGTGTGCTTGCCACCGACGCCGAACGCCGACGCCGAACGCCGACGCCGAACGCCTTGACTCCGCCCCGCGAGAGCCAGAATACTACCTACTGAGCGGCGGCGCGGCCGGCGCACAGCTGGACAGAGGCACAGGACATGAAGAGAACGGATCGCGGGTCACCGTCCGTGGTGGGCATCGGGTTGGCCCTCTGGGCGCTGAGCGCCGCTGGGTGCTTCGCCTCGAAGTCGACCCGGTGCGGTGATGGATTCATCTGTCCCGAGGGCCGCGTCTGTGCCCCGGAGCTCGAGACCTGCGTCACCCCGGAGCAGATCACCGCGTGCTCCGGCCTCACCGACGGCGCGCCGTGCACGGTTCCCGGAATGGGAGGCATTCAGCAGTGCGAGCTCGGCTACTGCCTCCCCGCGCCGGTGTGTGGTGACGGCCTCCTGGATCCGGATGAGGAGTGCGACTGCGGCACCAGCCCGCTCGGTTTTGATCCGAGCCGCTGCGACGGCCCCAACGACAACGATCGACCCAACGCCTGTCGGGTGGACTGCCGCGCCTCGAACTGTGGAGACAACGTCATCGATGACGCGGAGGAGTGCGACGATGGGAATGTCGCCGGCGGAGACGGCTGCAGCGCGGAGTGCCTCCACGAGTACTGCGGCAACGGCACCCTGGAGCCGCCGGAGGTGTGCGACGACGGAAACAACGTGTCGGCAGACGGCTGCCGCGACGACTGCCAATCCGACGAGAGCTGCGGCAATCGGATCGTCGACTACGCCATCGGAGAGGAGTGCGATTGCGGCACCGACGCCGCGAGCATCCCGGCCCAGTGCTCAGCGGAAAACGGCGCGCCGGGTGGGGGCTGTCGGACCGACTGTCACATCGTGCGCTGCGGGAACGGCCTGCCGGACCCCGGCGAAATCTGCGACGACGGCAACCAGACGTCGGGGGACGGCTGCTCGGGTGACTGCCTGTCCGCGGAGGTCTGCGGCAACGGGTACGTGGACATCGCCACCGGTGAGGAGTGCGACTGCGGCAGTGATGCCTCGTCCATTCCGGCGAGCTGCGCGGCCGTGAACGGCGCTCCCGGGGGGGCGTGCCGCACCGACTGCGTGGTGGTGCGCTGCGGGAACGGCCTGCTGGATCCCGGGGAGGTCTGTGACGACGGCAACCAGGCTTCAGGGGACGGCTGCTCGGGCGACTGTCAATCTACCGAGACCTGCGGCAACGGCTACGTGGATCATGGGGCGGGAGAGCAGTGCGACGACGGCAACCTGCGGAGTCGCGACGGCTGCTCCAGCGCCTGCACGCTGGAGTTCGCCCTCTGGCAGCGCTGGAGCAGCCCCTTCGCCTCGGGCATCCAGGGGCACGCCATGGCCTATGACAGCGCGCGCCAGGTGGTCGTGCTTTTCGGTGGGGCGTCCGGCGGCAGCGTGCTCGGCAGCACGTGGGAGTACGACGGCAACCGCTGGCAAGAGGTGTTGACCACCGGGAGCCCCTATCCGGTGACCGGCGCGGCCATGGTCTACGACGCCGCCCGGAGCCGGATCGTGCTCTTCGGGGGGGCGAACGGCGGCCAGTTCTATGACAACACCTGGGAATACGACGGCGCCGCCTGGACGCAGGTCGTGGTGTCGACCCCCCCGGAGGCGCGGTGGCTGCACAGCCTGGCGTTCGACAGCGCGCGCGGCCGGGTCGTGATGCTCGGCGGCTACACCTACGGAGGATATTCGGACGAAACCTACGAGTATGACGGATCCGATTGGGTCTTGGCCGCGCCCACGGCGTCGCCGCCGGCCCGGGCGCGCGCGAACCTCGCCTACGACAGCGGCCGCGGGCGAGTGGTGCTCTTCGGCGGCTGGTTCGACAACGGCCAGACCTATTTCGCCGACACCTGGGAGTACGACGGGGTGACATGGACCGACACGACGCCCGCCGCTTCGCCGTCGCAGAGAAAGGATCACCGCATGGCGTACGACGCCGCGCAGGGCGCCGTGGTCCTGTTCGGCGGCAGCTACGGGGGAGCGTTCTACGACCAGACCTGGGAGTACGACGGCGCCACGTGGACGTTGGCATCCTCGGCGGTACGCCCCACGGCGCGCCAGCTGCACGGCCTGGTCTACGACTCGGCTCGGGCGCGCCTGGTGCTGTATGGAGGCAATTACGGTCAGGCCGATCTCGCCGACACCTGGGAGCGCAGCGGGACCACGTGGTCCCAGAACACCACCCTCTCGCTCCCCAGCAGCCGCTCGCGGCACGCTGCAGCGTATGATCGCTCCCGGGGGAAGCTGGTGCTGTTCGGCGGTCACGACGGCACGCAATCCCTGGGTGACACCTGGGAGTTCGACCAGCGCTGGGTGCAAAAGGTGTTGGCCACGGCGCCGAGCCCGCGGGACGGCCACGCGATGGCCTACGACCCTTCGGCGGGGAAGATCGTCTTGTTCGGCGGCCGGGACGCCGGCGGCGCCTATCTCTCGGACACCTGGGAGTTCAACGGCTCCCAGTGGGTGGAGATCGCCGCAGCCAGCGGACCTGCGGGACGGGCCTCCCACGCTATGGCCTACGACCCGGTGAGCCAGCGGGTGCTCCTGTACGGCGGCCGATACGCCAGTGGGCTCTGGGATTCCGTCTGGGCCTACGACGCCGGCTTCCAGAACTGGGCGTGGGTCGGCACCGCCGCCGCCGGGCAGCGGACGGACCACACCCTGAGCTACCACGCTGGACGAGAGCGCATGGTGGTCTTCGGCGGCTCCGATCTCTACAATACGCTGTTTGACACGTGGGAGTTCGATCCCCTGATGCAGAGCTGGGCCGCGCGCAGTCTCCCCGTCACGCCGCCGCTCCGGGAGAGCCACGCCGCGGCCTACCACCCGGAGCGGGATCGCGTGGTCCTGTTCGGGGGACAGACCACCTCAAGTACCTATGACGACACCTGGGAGTACTCTGCGCTGGACTGGTCCCCGGCCCCGACGGTGCTGACGCCGGGACTCCAGAGGGAGCACACCATGACCTACCACGAGCTGCGGCGCTCCGTCGTCATGGTCGGCGCGGGGACCGGAACCGTGGAAACCTGGGAGTACGCCCTTCGTTCCACCCATCCGGACGAGGAGTGCGGCACCCCCGGGGATGAGGACGGCGACGGGCTCGCCAACTGCGACGACCCGGACTGTCGTTTCTACCCGGGCTGCCCCCGGGAGCTTTGCGAGGGTGGGGTGGATGAAGACGGCGATGGGCTCGTCGACTGTGCCGACCCGGGCTGCGGCGGCGCCCCGTGCGGCCTGCCCGGGTTCTACTGCGTCGCCGGCAGCTGTGTGTGTCCCGGGGGCAGCGTGGAAACGCGTTGCAACGATAATGCAGACGACGACTGCGACGGGCTGTTCGACTGCGCCGACGATGACTGCATCGGCGACGCGTACTGCGCCGGAGGCGGCCAGTGCCCCGGACCGACCATCTCCTGCGGGGATCTGGCGTCCGGCACCAACGTCGGCGGCCCGACGAATTTCACCGCCTACCCCTGTCTTGCGTTCTCTGAATCCGGCCCGGAGAGCTACCACCTGCTCACCATCCCGGCCGGCGGCCCGAATCAGCAGGTGTCCCTGGAGCTGGCCACCGCCGTGGATCTCGATCTCATCGTCGCGGGCACCCACCTGGCCGGCGCGTGCGATCCCGAGCACCAGTGTCTGGCGGCCGCCTCCACCGGTGGGGGGGAATCGCTGTCGTTCACGGCTGTCGCCGGTGAGACCTACGCGCTCATCGTGGAGGGCTACGGCGGGCAGCAGGGGAGCTACACCCTGGACGTCGCCTGTAACCCCTGTCCCGTGACCGAGGGCGTCTGTAACGACGGCGTGGACGACGACTGCGACGGTCTGGTGGACTGCGCCGATCCGGACTGCGCCGCGTCCCCGAGCTGCGTGGCGGTGGGGGTGTGCTCGCCGATTCAGAGCATCGCCTGCGGGGGCAGCGTCAGCGGGAGCAACGCCGGCTCGAACAACATCGCCACCTACCCCGGCTGCGGGGGCATGCCCGGGAGCGGACCCGAGGCCTACTATCGGCTCGTCACGCCCGGCGCAGCCAACGTCACCGCGACCATCAGCGGGCTCACGGTGGACCTCGACTTCTACGCCATCGGCGGCAGCTGCGACCCCAATACGTGCCTCGACTATAGCTCCTCGGTCTCTCCCAGCGAGACGGTCTCCTTTGCCGCCCAGGCCGGCGTGCCGGTTTACCTCGTCGTGGACGGCTGGGGCGGCGCTGTCGGCAGCTTCAATCTCAGCGTGACGTGTAACTGAGCGCCGCCGGCTACCACCAGTCCTTTTCGGATCGTGGGTCCATGAACGCGCCGGTGTCGCGGATGGCGACCTGGATCTCGGCGCCCCGGGCGCGGCCAAAGGGCTGTCCGCCGTAGAGCGCCGGGAGCTGGGCGCGGCCGGCGGCGTGGTCGGCGTCGTAGCGCGCCTTCAAGGCGGGCTCCACGCAGAGACCGACCACGTGGACGGTGTAGCCCTGCACCACGTTGTCCTCGCCGGTGTACTTCAGGGTGATGGAGTCGTGGTCGGCGAAGAGCACCCGGGCCTGGTGGCCGCCGCCGATGTCGTACCCGCTGCCGGGGAGCTCGAGGATCTCCCCGACCGTGGTGCCGAATCCCGCCAGGGTGACCTCCCAGTCGGTGATGAGCCCCGCCCGGCTGTTCGAGCCCCAGTCCCAGTTGTACACGGCGTAGTTCGTGGAGAAGGCGGGGAGGCGGTCGGGCGCGAAGAGGGTGTCGAGCTTGGGGGCCAGCGCGTCCGTGGGCCCGGGGATGTCGATCAGCCCGAGGAACCCGCCGGTGATCTCCCAACCCCGCAGCTTGAGGTTCAGGTCCGCGTGCTGGTCCGGCGGGCGGTCCGTGACCGGGCCCACGGTGACCATCGAGTCGTAGCTCACCCCAAGAATAGGCTCACAGGGGTCCACCGGAGGCCCGGCGTCCGGACCGGGCGCAGCGTCCGCTTGGGGCGCCTCGCTGTCCACGCCGGGCGCGGCGTCGGGCTGAGCGGCGTCCGCGCCCAGCCACGTCGCGTCTACCGGATCGTGGGCGGTGCCGTTCGGACCGCACCCCGCGGCCACAAAGAGCAACCCCCACATGCCCACGCGCGCGCAGCTCACGCATCTCACCAGTGTCGTCATGGCACCTGCTCTCAGAAAAACCATTGTATCACGGCCGCCGGACAAGCCGCTCGGCACCTCGGGCAGCCAAAAGGTTGAGAAGTTCGGACCGTCCCCTTTCTTACCCCGACCGTCCCCTTTGATCTGAATTCCTGGTAAGATATTGGTTCGCCACAGGAAGGTGGTCGTTGAAGGAGTGCTATGAGGCGGGTGTGGACGCGTGCTGCTCGGATCGGAGACGTCAGGATCGGACCCGTTTTGGGGTGCTTGGTGATGCTGGTCATCGTCGGGTGCGGTGGGGACGATGACGGGGGCGTGGACACCTGTGGAGACGGGGTCTGCGACGTGGGGGAGACGCCGTCGAGCTGCGCGGAGGACTGCCCGGTGAGCTGTGGGGACGGTTTTTGTACAGAGCCGGAGGAGAGCCTGGAGAGCTGCCCGGAGGACTGTGGGTTGTGTACGCCGCTGGCGGATGTGAGCGAGCTGATTGGCGGGCAGGAGCTGTTCTTTGGGTACTCGGTGTTGGGCAAGGACGTGTCCATTCCGGACTGCGGTGACCTCACGGACGCCAAAGAGGTCCTGGTGAGCTTCACACCGGAGCTCACCGGGGCGCTGGTGCTCTCCACTGTGCAGCCCTCCACGCAAATCGACACAGTGCTCGAGGTGCGGACCGAGAGCTGCGACGGCAGTGGGTTGGGCTGTAACGACCACGCTTCGGCCGCGGGCTTCGGGTCCCGGATCGTCGTGCCGGTGCAGGCCGGGCAGCGGTACGTGGCCCTGGTGGAGACGGCGGACAACGAGGCGGGCGTGTTTGCGCTCGGGCTGCACCGGGAGGGGGTGTGTGAAGGGGTCGGCGTCACCGAGGACATCACGCCGGACCTGCTGACCGGCAGGCGTTTCGACTCGGACACGAGCGCGAGCACGGCCAGTATGCGCGGGCGCTGCGGCGCGGTGGACGACAACGACAACCCGGAGGTGCTCTACACCTTCACGGCGCCGCGGAGCGGAACGCTGGTGGCCACGACGGCCCTGCCCGGGACCAATTTCGACACCCTGCTCTACGTTCGGGAGGGGGCACTGGACGGTCCCACCTACTGTGACTCGCCCGAGGTGGAGCTGGCCTGCGGCGGCGACGCGGCGCTGCGCTTCGAGGTCCAGGCCGGGCGGGCGTACTCGCTGTTCGTGGACGGCGTGGGTGCGGGAGGGGAGGGCCAGGCGTCGGTGCACCTGGGCTACGGGGTCACGAGCCCGGCGCGGCTGAGCCTGCTGGGGTGCGACCACGCCGGGATCCAGGACCAGCTCGGTTTTTTCGTGGAGAGCGGACAGGCGGTCTTTCTGAACGTCGACACCGTGGACGCGGCCACGGCCGCAGACATGCGTCTGCGAGTCCGGAATCCGGACGGCAGCGAGCTGTACGAGGCGGACGACGACGTGCCGTGCACCCACCCGCCGCCGAGCTATAGCTGTCCCGAGTACAGCTTCACCGCGGCGAGCTCGGGTCTGTACTATGTCGAGGTGTACGTGGGCGCGTCCCAGAGCTGCTACGACCACAACCTGGCCAACTATCAGCTCACGGTGACCGTGGACCAGCAGGAGGCAGACCTGATCCTCGTGAAGGATCAGTAGTAGGACAGAAGTCGGAGGACTCGGAGATGAGGGAACCCAGGAGAGTATTGGCGTTGATGGGGCTCGGGTGCCTGTTGGGGCTGTTGCCGGGAACGGCCCGGGCGGCGCCGGGCGCGGGACAGGCGGAGCCGTGGCTGTTTCTGCCGTGGGACGATGCGGTCGGTCGGATCGTGGGGAGTGAGGCGGACAGCGAGGGCCCCAAGAGCTTCGCGGTGAAGCCGGACGGCGGCGTGCTCCTGCTGGACCAGGTCAACCTGCGGGTGCTGAACCTCGATGAGGACGGGGGGCTGTTGGGCACCATCGACCTCCCGGGATCCACCTTCGACGACGTGGAGCAGTACGAAGGCCGGGCGGTGCTGGCGCTGGACAGGCTGGTGGCCAAGACGCTGCTGGTCATGGATATGCAAGGGACGCATCTCGCCGAGGTGACCTTGGAGGGGCGGGGCATCGAGCGCAGTGGGCTGATCACGGCGCTGCTGCCCAGGAAGGACGGGGTGTGGCTGGAGGTGCGGCATCGCTACAGCGTGAAGGTGCTCGACAGCCGTTTGCAGCCCTGCGAGCGGCAGATCCTCCTGGGGCGTCCGCTGGAGCAGGGGCGCAGCCTGCACGGGGCCCTGGATGGGGCGGGCGGGGTGAGCCTGTGGACGAGCCGGCGGAACGCGCGGTCGTCGCTGCACTCCGTGACCCTCTCCGGACAGGATCCCGTGCGGCGGATCGTGTGGCTGGACGAGGATGATCTGGGGGCTGTGTACGCCGTGCTGCACGAGGCGCTGTTCGCCGCCACGTCGCCGTACCGGGTGCAGGACGAGCGGTATCAGCTGGTCGTGCTGGACGAGGGCCTCGGTGAGCTCGCGCGGCTCCAGAGCCCGTGGGTCCTGACGAGCTACGATCAGCGCGTGGAGCTCCGGGTGGGACCCGGGAGACGGCTCTGGCAAATGGCATTCGTACCGGACGGCGTGCTGTTGCTGCGCTGGGATTGGAGGGCGCCATGAAACGCGTCGTGACGATCCTGGCCGCGCTGGGCGCGGTGTACGCGCCGACGGAGAGCGTGGCAGCGCCTCCTTCGGAGCCGATCGACGCCATCGTGTGTCGCGGCACTTCCGGGGAGGGGTTCTCCTACGAGTGGGGCGGCGAGTGCTGGTGCAACAGCGGCTGCGATCCGGACCTGGCCTCTTGCAGCCCCGGGGTGTGTACGCCCAACCCCGGCTCCACCGGGTGTCCCGACTGCACGCACTCGGGCACCTACGGCGCGGACTGCTCGGGGTTCGTGTCCAAGGCGTGGCAGGTCCCGGACCCCTACGCGATCAACGCCTGCGACGTGGCGCGCTACACCGCCTCCAGCTTCACGACGAATCACAGCTACTGGAACGTGGTCTCCATGAATGCGCTGCAGCCGGCAGACGCGGTGGCCAGCAGCAGCCACGTCATTCTGGTCATCGGCTACGAGGACTCCTTCGGGGAGCACGAGGTAGTCGAGGCCAAGGGCTGCGTCTACGGCATCGTCCGTCAGAGCCGGACCTTCGCCTCCACCTACAGCGGCGCCCGGCGGATCAACCTGGAGCAGTGCGTGTGTAACGACGGCGACTCCGAGACCGAGGGTTGCGGAGACTGCGGCACCCGCCAGCGCACCTGTCAGGCCGATTGTCTCTGGTCGCCGTGGTCCGCCTGCGACGGCCCGGACCCCACCGGCGCCGAGGCGTCCTGCGCCGTGAGCGGCGCCGAGGGGGTGTGCGCCGTGGGCCGACGCCTCTGTGTGGCGGGATGGCTCACGTGCCAGGGCGGCAGCGCCACCACCGAGGTGTGCGACGGCTTGGACAACGACTGCGACGGCGTGGTGGACAACGGCACCCCGGAAACCCTGGGTGAGGGCTACGCCTGCACCAACAGCTGCGGCCAGGGCGTGTCGATGTGCCTCGAGGGCGGCGTGCGCTGCGTGACGCCCGGGACGACCTGGCCCGACGAGACGTGCGACGACGCCACGCCCCCTGATGACAACCCTGGAAGCGGGATGGGCTTCGGCGGCTGTGACTGCCGCGCGGCGGCCGGAGCGCGCGCGCTGCCCGTGGTGGGGCTCCTCGTGCTCCTGTTCCTGCTCGGGTGGCGCAGGCGCCGCTCAGCGCGCTGAGCTCGTCCGGTCGCGTCATCGTCGTCGGCGGCGCAGCAGCCGCAGCCAGAGCCCAACCAGAAACAGCGGTATCAGGGGCGTCGGGACCGAGACGGCGGAGCTGCGGCAGGAGCAGCCGCCGCTCCCATCGCCGGGATCGGTGGCGCCGCTGTCGGAGCCGGGCCCCGCGTCGGCGGGAGCGGCCGCGTCCGGCTCCACCGAGGCGTCCGGGTAGACCGAGCCTTCCAGGTACTCGAAGGCGCCGCGGTCCCAGCCCGCGCCGTTGGGTCGAGCCACGCTGTTGATGCTGTTGTCGTAAGGGGCGCCGAGCGCCTCGCCCGTGTCCACGGCCGGAGATCCGGCCGTGGGGGAGGCGCCCCCCGCATTGGGGCGGAGGTCCACGCCGTAAGCGCCCACGAAGCCGGTGGGCAGGGCATTGACGTCTTCGAGGAGCGGGTCCTCGGCCAGGGCCGAGGGCTCCCACGTTGCGATGTCGGCGGCGGTGTAGGTCTGCCCCCCGGAGCGGACGACAGGGGCGTCGGTCCCTGGTCGGTAGAACAGGTTGTTCGAGTGGTCTGTGATGGAGCCGTCGTCGTCCTGCAGCGGGATCGTGTCGGCGAGGGACACGAAGAGGTTGTTCGTGACCTCCAGCAGCTGCACGTTGGCGCCCTCGGTGTACACCAGCATTTCGTGGGACCAGGTGGGCTCGTAGTTGTGGATCAGGGTGTTGTTGTAGATGCGGATGGAGACGTCACCCGCAACGCGCATAAAGCGGATGCCCTGGTAGAGGTTGCCCGTGATGAGGTTGCCGTACAGGTCCAGGCTGAGGCTGCCCCAGACGTTGAGATTGACCCCCATCTGAGCGGCGTTGCGGACGATGTTGTAGCGCACGGTGAGGCGCTCGGGCCCCCGGAAGGTGTCGTCCTGGGTGCTGATGCCGATGCCCATGCCCCGGGTGGTGTCCCGGACGGTGTTGTACTCCACGATCACGTCCCGGACGTGGTTCTTCAAGGCAATGCCCGAGCCGGCGTAGTCGGGGTCCAGTCCCGTGGCCCAGACCTCACACCCCCGCACCAGCACATCCGTGATGCGGCTTCCGGGGTCGTCGTTGGCCGAGTAGATGTTCACGCCGCCGCGGGAGATGTCATGGGCCGTGCAGTCGACGATCTCCACGTTGCTCACGGTCAGGCCGCCGCCGTAGCCGCTGCTGACCACGATGCCGTACTCGTACTCGCCGGCCGCTGATTCGCTCCACACGTCGTGCACGTGGCAGTCCTCCACCCGCTTGGTGGCGCCGACCAGGTCCCCGTTTGCGGGCCAGTTCACGGCGATGCCCGTGGTCCGGGTCCCCCCGGCGTCCACCTCGAAGCCCCGCACTACGGTGGGCAGGGTGGCGTGGTCTTCCATGAAGTTGATCAGCGACAGGTGGAGGTCGCCGGTGGCCCGGAAGGTCGCCCGCGTGCCGTTGCCCCAGGCGGCGCCGTCATAGGTCACGCCGCCCGTGACCTGAAGCAGCGACTCGCCGCCGCTGATCTCCCAGGTCCCCCCGCTCGCGAAGTAGACCACGTCCCCGGGCACCAGGGTCGCGGTGCCGGCCCAGCCGTCCAGGCCCGGGCACCGGCTCCAGGGCGCCTGCTCCGTCCCCGGGTTGCTGTCGCTGGCGGCCGGGTGTCCGTTGTCCACGTAGTAGTCCGCCGCGCGGGCCCACGGCACTCCCACCGCGCTCGACACGACGAGGCAGACGATCATCAGGGCAGCGCGCATCATGGATCCTCCTCCCGGGGACGCTGGGTCCATCACTTCTCGTCTACGCCGGGGCGCCAGGACTGCAGGCGCTTGAGGCGGATGTTCCCCTGCACAGTGCTGAGCGTCAGTTCCGGCGGGCTGCCGGCCGTTGGAGTGGGTCCCAGCACTGTGCGGGCCCAGGTGGGCTTCTGCGTCTGCAGGGGCAGCGTGCTCAGGATGCTCCCGCTCTGGGTCGATACGGTCAGCGTGGCCGAGAGGGTCTTTGGGACCTCGAAGGTGATCGCGCCCCGCGCGGTCTTGGCCTCGCAGGGTCCGCTCAGCGTCGTCCCCTCCCGCAGCTCGAGGTTGATGTCGCCGAGCTTTGTCCCGA
>JBDRSE010000270.1:0-62415 GCA_043825095.1 bacterium | reverse complement strand
GACCGAGCCGGGCGGAGCGCCATGCGGACGAATGCAAGGAGAGACGATGGAGAATATCGGGCCATATTTGACTGAGGAACGACGCCGCAGATGGCCGCATGCCGCCCGATCCGGCGACGGGAGCTCAAACCGGTCGCCGTTCTGGAGCCCGAGATGCTGACGATCAAACTGGCAATGCGCAGTCTCTGGCGCCACCGGATGCGCACCATCTTCACCCTCTGCGCCATCGGCCTCGGCCACATGTTCTTTCTGATCTTCATGACCATGAGCGACGGCGGACTGGCCGACATGGTCGAGCTTGCCATCAAGCAGGGAAGCGCCGGACACGTGGTGGTGCAGGCCAAGGGCTACCAGAAGGCGCGATCCGTGGAGCTGCTGGTGCCGGACGGCGCGCGCATTCGGCAGACGATTCAGGCGAAGCTCCCGAAGGCCGCGGTGGTCCTGCGCACCTTCGGCGGGGGACTGGCCCGGAGCTCCTCGGAGTCGGTGGGGGTGTTCTTCTCCGGAGTCGAGCCGCGGCTCGAACGGGAGGTGTCGCACCTGTCCAAGGTCATCAAGCGAGGCGTGTATCTCGGCGCGGACGAGGCGGCCATCCGGCGGGCCGAGAAGAAACCGGGCGCGCTCTGGTGTGCGCGACCGCCGAAAAAAGACGCTCCGCAGGCGCACCCGATCATCGTGGGGGAACAGCTCGCCCGGACGCTGCGCCTGAACCTCTGCGAAAAGCTCGTGCTGGACGTGCAGGGCATGGGGGATCGGGAGTCAGGTGAGTTCCGCGTGGTGGGGATCTTCCGGACGGGCAGCGCGGATGTCGACACCTCCTTCGTGCAGATTCCACTGCCGGACGCGCAGCGGCTGCTGCACATCGGGGACAGCGTGCACCAGGTGGCCGTTCTTTTGGCGAGCGCCGACGAGTCCCACGCAGCGGCGAGTGTGATCAAGAAGGCCGTCGGTCGACGGGACGCGCTGGAGATCCTGCCCTGGGACGAGGCGATTCCCGAGATGGCCGACTTCGTCTGGTTCAAGAAGGTGTCCGGCTACTTCTTCATCGCCATCGTGATCTTCATCGTGGGCATCGGCGTGCTGAACACGGTCTTCATGTCGGTCATGGAGCGGAGCCGGGAGATCGGCGTGATGCGCGCCCTGGGCACGCGCCCCGGGCAGGTGCTGCGGCTCGTGCTGGCGGAAGGAGCGGTCATCGGCGCCATCGGGGTCGTGGTCGGGATCGCTCTGGCGTTACCTCTCGTTCACTACCTCGAAACGACCGGCATCCGCTATCAGAAGCCCATGGAGGCCGCCGGGGTCGTCGTCGAGTCCTTCAAGGGCAAGCTCTACCTCTCCTCCCTCGTCGGCGGTTCCCTCGCCGTGTTCTTCATTACCCTCGTGTCCGCGATCCCCCCGGCCATTCGCGCCGCCCGGATCCACGTTCTCCGCGCCATTCAGCAAAACTGAAACAGGTGCACACCGGCCCCCGGACCGTTAACCGATGGCGACGCAGTGTGCCGATCTTGCGACACCATCGACCCCGGCCCGATGGATATCCTGCGTTATTGCGGGGCGTACGCATCCGTGTGGGGATGAGCTCCGCTGGCACGGCGCTTGCTCTTACTCGTTCGTGCGAGGTCGCTGTTTTCACCAGCCTTGCTGCCATTTGTGCGGTCGCAGGCGACGGGTGCGGCTTCAGGAGGAGCGCCATGCCGAACAAGAAGATTCACATTTCCAAAAGCGTGCTGATGTGGCTGGAGACGTGCTGCCGTGCGCTGCGGTTCAAATCGGGCCAAGGCGAACGGCCAGACCCGATGCTCGCCGAGAAGTACCGGTGCATTCAGCAGGCCTATCGCGGTGATATTCTGGACCTCGGCGCGGGGCCCTGCCGCTTCACTCACTTCCTGAGAGAGCGCGGTCACTCGGTGTGCCCCGTCGACGTGGTCGACGCGAGCGAGGTCGCAGGGATCACGCCGGTCCTGTACGACGCGCACCGACTGCCGTTCACGTCAGGAGCGTTCGAGACCTCGCTGTGCATGTTCGTGTTGCACCACTGCGCGCGTCCCGATGAGGTGCTCACAGAGCTGCGCCGGGTGACGCGCGGAGCCATCATCGTCGCCGAGGATCTCCTCGAGACGCGGTTCGACCGACTCCTGACGCTGGGGCACGAGTGGAGCTCGTGCTGGGGCGACAGCAGTGCGTACCACAGCTTCAAGTCCGACGCTGAGTGGAGGGCGCTGTTCGCCAGCCAGGGCCTGCGCGTCCAAGTCGTTGTACACGTGCAACGCTCGAAGATCCCCTACTACCCGATCCGGCGAGCGATCTACGTGCTCGAGCGGGACGCCGAGCGCGGCGCCTTCAGTCGGCGCGAGGGCGGTTCCGGTGCGGCGGGTCGGAGGGGGCCGAGCGGCGAGTCAGCCATGACTCGTCAGAAGGTCCCCTGAAGCGCGAGCCCGGCCTGCTGACGAGTCACAATGGGAGCCACGACGACGCTCTTGCGCCGTCGTGGCTTGCCGGCGTTCTTGCCCCAGGGCGTGGGGTAGTTGATGAGGTACGTCAGAACGGAGACACTTCCCCCTAGCAGGGCGCCGACAAAGACGTCTTCCCAATGGTGGCGGTTGTCCGTGACGCGGGACCCGGCGATGACCGCCGCGCCCATGATGGGCGCGAGGATGACGGGGATTTTCCAGAAGGCGCCCGGCCCGGACAGCGGCGACAGCTTGCCCCACAGATAGAGCGACAGGAACACGCCTCCGGCGAAGGAGATCGAGGAGTGACCCGACGGGAAGGACTTTCGGCCTTCGCGGACCTCGGCGGGATCTCCCTGGCACTCCAGTGACGCGTTGGGCTGACAGCGCTCGAGGAAGTCCGGGCGGAGGCGTCCGACATTGATTTTCAGGACGGCGGTGATGAACAGCGTGAGGCTGATGGCCTCCGCGAGCCCGAGGGTGGCGTTGTGGAAGTCGTGCCAGCTCTTGCCCCAGATCTGCGCCAGCCCGAAGGCGGTGAGGGGCACGGCCGCGGCCAGTGCGAGGTAGGCGGAGGGAACGGTTTCCTTCTTGAGCTCGCGGGAGATGGCAGGATCGTCGAGACGGAACTCGGTGTGTCTGGGCTCGAGCCGGTCGATGCCGAGCGCGCCCCCGGCAAAGCCGAGGGCGAGACCCCAATCCAAGAGGTAGGTCCAGTGCCACCATTTGCCGTGGTCCCGGGGCGAGGTTGTGGCGGGGGGCCGTGGCCGCGGCAGGAGTCGCAGCGGAGTCACCTTGGCGCGGGGGGCAGCGCGCGCCGCCGGTTTGGGCGCCGGACGGGATTTTGCGGCTGTCGGTGGTCGAGGTCTCGCGGCGGCCTTGGGGGGCATCGTCGCAGACGGGGGAGGAGCCACATCCGGTGCCGCCTGCGCACAGGGTGCTCCCGCCAGCCAGAACGACGCGCACGCCACCAGTAGTGCGAGCTGGAGGAGCGCGCGGGGAGCAGGCGAGAGGGTCCGCATTGGGAGACGGTAGCTGAAAAGGTTGCGCGACACAATCCGTGGCCCAGGGTTTCCGGTTGCCCACGGAGCGGCTATAGTGAGCACAGGAACCCCTGAGCTCATGCCGAGTCGCGGATGCGTTGTCGTTGGGATGTGCGCTGCGATGCTCCTCGGAGTGGAGTCGGTCGGCGCACTGCCCGCGCGGACCGTACCGGAGGCGTTGCGGCTCCAGCTGGGCCCTGCCGAGAGCGTGCTGTTTCCCAGCGGCTGCGGCAAGGCGCCGATCGGTTTTGGCCGCTGCCCAGTGGGAGCGCCGGTGGCCTGTCCCCTTCGTCTTTGGCTCGGCTGCGGCTCCCTGTTCGGGCTCCAGAGCTTCTTCGCCCTCAGTCCCACGAGCGCCCCGGCGCGCCTCTTCGACAAGACGGTGCGAACCTTTGCCCGGAAATCGATCAATCCCTTCACCGGTGAGCTGGACGACGACCTCGTGATGCTCACGCGCTTCGTGTCCGAGCTGTCCATGGGCATCACGCTCCGCGCCCGAAGCTTCCGGGACAGCCTCGTGGACACCTTCGACAAGAATCATGCCGTCCTCGGGCAGTTCCAGGTGACCTACCGACGGGCGCTCTTCTCCAAGCCGTCCAACGCGGTTCAGCGCCGGATGGCCTGGGTTCTCCACGTCTACAAAGAAGGCGTGGACACACCGCTGCTGCGTCAGCTCTTCACCGGGGGATGGCTCGCGCTGGAGATCAACGCCTTTCCCTACACCGATCGGCGCGAGCGGCGCCTGCTGTTCCGGATGGTGTCGGCGGGAGGCCACGTCGAGAAGGCGAAGGACTATGTCACCCAGGAGGCCAAGTCCGCGTTCTTTCTCAACGGCGGGGCCTCCATCGAGGCCGCCTGGCGAATGGGCAGCGTGACGGCCATCCTGCGCTCCGCCGCGCACCCGCGGTACAACCGGCAGGTGTGGGTGGTGCGGGTGAGATCGGAGCTGGCGCTGCAAATCCGGATCCTCGGTGAGGCGCTGGACCGAAGCTGGTTGTCCGAGGTCACGCTCGTGCCCAAGCTGATCCACAACTATCACTCCGCGCCGCTCATCGAAGAGATCCAGGGGCCCGAGCTGGCCGCGGCGCTGAAGCAGCAGCTCCGGTTCCAAGTGCCCGATCTGCGGCACATCGTGACCTTCTACTGTAACGTCGAATTCCGGATGAAGATGTACTGATCGCAACCGTACCGCCGTGGCAAACCGATCTCCGTTCCACACTACTTTGATACAGAGGATGCCAGCGGGCGGGTGCACTCGTTTTCGCCCCACACCGACGGCCGGGACGACGGCTATCGGAAGCGGACGGATCTCGGCCAGTGGACGATCTCCAGGATTGTCAGAACCGGACCGGCATCAAGGTCTGGGCGTACTTGTCCGCGTGCGGTCCGTGCTTTTCCTTGATCGCGCGCCTGTTCTCAGAGACCACGATCGTCGCCCGCTCGCCGGCGATGCGGGAGAAGAAAACACGATTTTCCTCGGCGTCCCGATACATGCGCAGCTCACAGAGGTCTTCCAGCTCGCCGGTCATCAGGTTTTCACGGCAGACCGGACAGAAGAAGTCCCAGTGGTCGCCCTCGTTGATGGTCACATCCGGCGGGAGGAAGAGCTCGTAGTTGCCGGGCTCGGGGTGGAAGCCGATCAGCACCCGGCGATCGCCCTGGGACGCCGTGAGGATGATCGTCTTGTCCGGGTTCAACATCGCGCCGCACCACGGGCACGCGTAGCTCCAGCTCATGAGACGTACTCCCTTGGGTGATGGTCCGCGTCAGGAGAGTAGCGGACACGTCGTGCTGCTGTCAAAGCGCCCGGCAACGGACCTGACGCTGTAATTGCCTAATCGAAGACCGTGATGATGACGCCGTCGCTGGCCGAGGGCCAGTTGGGGACGTTCAGCCGGCGGCCGTTGTAGTCCACGGTGATGGAGTCGGGCGTGACGGCCTGGAAGAACAGGTCCATGCCGTTCAGGAAGGCGATTGAATTGAAGATGGGGATGGGGGCCTCGTCGGACATGCCGTTCTCATTGTCGTCGTAGAGGAACATCGCGATGGTGGTGTCCTCGGGTTGGGCCAGTTCCTCGGTGGCGAGCTCCACTCCGTTGACGGTGAGCGAGTCCTGCCCATAGAGGATGCCGGTGGAGGAAGTGAAGTTCACGAGGACCGCGGCGTCGTCGCTGTACGGCACGCCCCCGAGCAGTAGCCCGGCGAGGCTGTATTCGCCGGGCATGGTGCGCAGGTACACGAGCGGGTTCGAGCGCACGAAGGGCTCGCGGTAGTAGTGGATGGGAATGTCTTCGGGCTCGGGGCCTACGATGTAGAGCTCGTAAAACGTGTCCGGCCGGGCCGGAAAGTAGCCCCACCACCCGTCGTCCTCGGCCACGAAGCTCTCTTGGGGTTGCTCCGACAGCCGTTGACCGGTGGCCCCGTCCACGTCGTAGATCTCCACAATCCAACCTGCGGCGGGAAGGTTCTCACCCAGGGAAACCACCTTGCCGGCCACCAGGAGCGTGTCGCCGCTTTCCGGTACAATTTCCGAATGGGCAGGCTGCTCTCCGTTGTTGAAAAAAGCGTAGATTGCGCGGAAGGACGCCTCGCAGGTCGTGACGCCGTAGTGGTCCACTCCGGAGAGCTCGACGTTCGTGGTTCCCGGGATGTCGGTCGGATCCTCGACGATGTAGTCGTCTACTGACCAGACATTCAACGTCGGGACGTCCTGGGCGTCGCCGGGCGGACCGGTCTGGGGAATGGACCCCACGTGAGCGTAGTGCGCCACCTTGCCCGCCCGCGTCGGCTCCGCGAGGTAGTCGTAGCTGAGCAATCCCCCCATGCTGTGCCCTGCGAGGTCCACCTGCTCCGCGCCGGAGTCGGCGAGCACGAAGTCGATGAAGGCGTCCAGCGCCGCGACGTGGTCCGCGCTCTGATCGAGCGTGTTGTAGTCGAAGGCGTGGAGCTGCTGGAGGCAGTAACCGTTCGCGGCGAAGCGCATGGTGTGGTTGGCCCAGGTGTCCCCGGACGCGAGGAAGCCGTGCGCCATGACGATTGGGCGGCGCGAGTCCTCGCACGGGCCCAACACCGCGGCGTCGGGAGGAGGGGAGGACGGATTCGAATCGCAGCCCCCCCCAGTCGTGGAAATCATGAGAACGAACGCCAGCGGACCGGTCAGCTTGCCCATGTTGCGTCACCCTGCGGCTCGTGTGGTTGGATCATCATAGTGCACGGGCCGGGGCCCGTGCAAACCTCTGCCGCTCAGAAAGTGAAAAGCAGGTCGAGGCTCGAGGGGAAGCTCCACCACTCGTAGTCGCGCAGGAGGGTGTCGTCCTTGAACCGGGTGTAGGTGGGGTTGAACGGATACAGCCCCACGTGGAGGAAGCGGGCCACGCGAACGCGCAGACCGAACGTCATGCGCACGTAGACCGTCGCCTGGCCCGTCCCCACGTCGAATCCGAGGGGCAGGGCGACGCGACGGTTCGCGTCCAGGTCCAGGTGCGCGTTCACCCGGAGCACCGCCATCCAGCTCGAGCGGTGGGTTTGCGGGGTGGCTGTCCGGGTGCCGCGATGGACCAGCATCCGGGCCCCGAGCCCGAGCTCGAGGGCGTCGTAGATGCGCAACCCCAGCAGCGCCTGCACGCTGCCGCCGTCGTGCATGGTCAGATCGCTGCCCCCTTCCAGGGCGCCCAGGAACCGAACGCGCGACTGTCGCCGGACCACGCCGCTGAAGGCGTGCTGAGACCGCACCAGCGGCGCTGGAATCGACACGGTCTCTCCCGGTGCCGGTGGTGGCGCGGGGGGAGGCGGCGGCGTGCCCGACTCGTCTGGGGGCGTGGTGGGATCCGCGGGAGGCGGCGCCGGGGAGGCGTCCCCTGGCGGTTGCTCCACCGACGGCGGTCGCGCGCCGTGAGCAATGATCACCCCGAGGCGCAGGCCGCCGTACAGGGCGTGCGCCGAGGCGCGGGCCCCGGCTCTGCCGACGCCACTGAGCAGCTTGCCGCCGCCCTTGCCTTTTCCGCCCCCGGCGATCATGAGCACCACCACGCCCACCAGGAGCGTGGCGGCCAGGAGCGCCCCGTAGGTCCTTCCACCGCTGAGGTTGACCACGTCGGCGGCATAGATCTCGCTCCACAGGGCGAGTCGCTGGGGCGCCCCGTCGGGTCCCTGGACGGACGCGCCCAGACGGTCCACCACCAGCTCGCTGCCGTCTACCCACGGGGACCAGACATATCCTCGCAGCAGAAAGCGGATGCGGGAGTTCGGGCCGATGCGCACGCTGCTGCCGTGGGTGTCTCGCACGACGAGCTCGGTCCGGTGCCCGGGCCGAGTGAGCGGCACGAGGCTCTGCGCAGGGACCAGGCTCGAGCTGTAGCAGCCGGCGCTCACCATCGAAACAGACAGCAGCGCGCACAGCAGCAGACCGGCGGGTGTACGACGCAAGCGATGCATTTGTTTCTGCATGTTCGTGTTCTCCGCCCAGCAAGTCAGCGGTAGTGCAGGAACGCAAAATAGAACATCAGCGCGTGGGTCTTGATCGTCGAACCGTTCGGTGTGACCAGGGGCGCGACCTGATCTCGTCCGTCCTCGCGAAACAGGAGCTGCTGGTGCGCATAGCCGAGCCGCACTTCGACCCAGGATCGCTTTCCAACCCGGTAGGCTGCGCCGGCGCCGAGCTCGAAGTTCATGCCGAACCCCACCTTGTCGTCTGGCCCCGTGACGATCTGCAGGCGGTAGGAGTTGACGAGGAGCACGTCGAGTCGAGCCCGGCGGTACACACTCAGACCGATGCCCAGGCCGAAGTCGCTCCCCCAGAGCGACTCCCGGCCGCCGGTGGTCTGCAGGTTCGCGACCCCGACCGCGAGGCGTAGGTCCAGCAGCCGGTTCAGGAACCGAAACCCCTGAATGAAACGGAGCGCCGAGGCGTGTACGCCCTGGATGGCAGCGGTTCGCGGCATCACTTCCCGGGCGGCGCCGAGCACGGTCCGGCTCGTGCTCAGTCCCGGGTGTATGCTGAGATCTGCCCCGAGATAGAACAGGACCTTGCTGCCGGGCTTCTTTTTGAGAGGCCTTTTCTGCGCAGGCGTTTTTCGAGCCGGGACTCGCGCAGGGCGCTGCGGGGGCTTCGGCGCGGGTAGTCGGCGGACCTTGGGATGGGCCACCCTCGGGGGTTGCGCCCTGGCCGGGACGGGGGATCGACCCGCCTCCCCGGGGTCCACTCCCTGCGCCGCCGCCACAGGGGCAAAGAAAGTCAGCGTCGCGGTCAGGGCGACGGATCCGCGGAATCGCGCGGCGTTTCCGGGGGCGCTGCTGCTCCCAACCTCACGGCTTGCGCGTCGTTTTCGCATGGTGTGAAGTATCCCGGACTCTGCGCCCGCTCTGCAAGCGAAATTCCGGGATCCGAGGGGATTAGAAGGTCTGAACCGTCGGAATTGGGCCTTTACCAGGGGCGTGTGTTCGGTATACTGTCTCGGCTCCTTTGGCGGGCCTGTCGAACCGGTTGTGAACGGCCCGACAGGTGAGCGGCGGGTGCGTTGGATAATACCGAATGTCCAAGAAGAAGAACGACAACATCAAGGACGGACTGGCCTACAACGCCACCACAGGCGAGTATCAGGCCGTGGACCGGGTGAATCGACGCGTCCTGGAGAACATCCGGGTGCCGGGCGCGGAACCCCTGTCGGAGAGACGTTCCCAGCCCGAGGTGCCGGATGACCAGGAGGGGCGAAGCACGGTCCAGCTCAGTCGGGGCGATGCTACCGATCCCCACGACCAGGAGGGGCGAGGCACGGTCCAGCTCAGTCGCACCGACGCTGCCGATCCCCGAGACCAGGAGGAGCGAGGCATGGTCCAGCTGCCGCGTCCCGGCCAGGCGGGGGCGGCGACCCGGGACACCGAGGAGATCGATCAGGGCGCGGATCAGGACCGCGTGACCACCGAGGAGCTGGAGGCCATCGAGCAGGACGTGCGCGGCACGGTCCAGCTCGGTGACGGCGACGATTGCAATCGCGACACCATCCAGGTCCGTGTCGGGCGCGCGTCGGCGCAATCTCAGGATCGTGTCCCCACGGTCCAGCTGGCCAGTGTGTCCGAGGACAGCCCCAGAGGCGCCGGGCACGACTCCGTGAATCTGCAACGCATCACCCAGCAGCTCGGAAAGGCGGCCCAGCCCGCCGGCCCCCTCGCGATCCTCGATCCGGAGACGGCCCTGAAGTCTGTGGCCCTGGCGCACCTGGATTTCTTTGCGGACGATTTCGCGAGCTCAGGCGAGGATTTCATCAAGATCCGCTACCACGTCGGCCGTCGCGGCGAGGCGTGGGAGTTCTACTCCCAGACGTATCCGATCAAACAGGACAGCTGGAGCATCGTCCAGGATCTATTGACTGAGCACGTACGCACGGAGTTCGCGGAGCTGGGCAAGTCCGTGGTGGAGTCGGTGCGCGTGGGCCTGGTGCTCTTCCACCAGCCGGGCATCTTCACCCACGAGCCGACGATGAGGGACGTCTTGAGCGCCCCGCTGGATTTCGCCACGTCCCTCCAGCTGACCGTGGGCGAGCTCATGGATTTCGTCGGGTACGGGCAAGTCCCCAAGGAGTTCCGGATCAGCTTCGACGCGAGCTACCTGTGGCTGGGCCCGGAGACCACCGAGCCGTTCAAGTACAGCCGTCACTGGCACTTCTTCGAGGAGCTGCTGATCGCGTTCTCGGAGCTGATTCAGCGGCCTCTGTCCGGGGAGGACCTACCGATCCGGATCATCCATGAGCACGCGTCCGACGATCTCGCGAAGATCGTCACGAGCGTCGGGATGACCGATCGACGCACCTACGAAGGTCAGGAGCGCGTGTATCGGCCGCGCATCGAGGTGACCTTCGCTGCGGACCGCACCGAGGTCTCGATGATCGATCGGACCGGGGTCATTCGGGGATTCGCGAGCTTCTTCGAGCCGGGGGACTTCCAGCGCACGACCGAGAAGGACCGGATCATCCTGACCCGCCTATACTAAGAAAACGCATGTGTTCACGGGTGTGCTATTTGCGGCACCTTCCGAGCGCAGCGAGGTTCCCCCGGAGGGGGCGGAGGGGGAGAGCTGAGCCACGAAGTGGCGGATCGATCTCCGGGAGGGTGCCCCATTGCTCGGCGCCGCAGAGCGACAGATCCGCCGCTCCGCGGCTCAAGACACCCCTCCCGTCCCCTCAAGGGGTAGCCCGCGCTGCGCGCGGGGGCGCTGTGCCGTCTACCACGTGAACGGTTACGAGAATACAAAGGGGAGGCTACTTGATGTGCTTCACGATGCAGGAGGCGTACCTCTTGCAGTCGTCCAGCGCAAGGCAGGCGTTGATCGCCATCGCGTCCCCCCCACGGCCGCCTTGTTTCCGGCAGCCCTTCAGGCAGTTGTCCAGCCCCTCCTTCTTCACGCGGGGGAGGATCTTCAGCTTTTTGAAGAGCTTGACCTTGCCCTCCTGCATCTTGCCGCTGGCGACGAAGACCTGCTCCGCACAGGTGCCGAAGGTGCGGTTGCACAGGGTGTCGCAGTCCACCTTGCCGAGCTTTTCCTCGGGGCTCTTCTTTCCGCAGCCGTGGAGCGGAGTGGACGCGGCCAGCAGGAGCGCGCCGCCGATCACGGGGAGGGCCAGGTGAAGGGCATGTCGGGTTCTCGTCATTGGGGGCTCTCCAAGAGGCGCCGGATCACTTCGGCTACGGCGCCGTTACGGTGGTCTTTTTGGGTGACGTTGGGGCAGACCGCGCGGAGCGGCTTCCCTGCATTGCTCACGGCGAAGCACCGGCCGCCGCGTCGGTGAATCATCGCCGCCGCGGAGACGTCGTTCCCGCTGTCGCCCACGAAGGCCATGCGACGGACGTCCAGATTGAGGCGCGCTCGGACGAACTCCAGCGCCTTGTCCTTGCCGACGCCCATCGCCGCCATGGAGACGCCTCGCCACCTGCCGTCCCCGGCCTCGACGATGTGAATTCGTTTTCCGACCGCCCCTCGGAGTCGGGGGAGCAGCCATTCGAGGCGGATGCAGTGCGAGGCCCGGATCTTCACCACGCCCAGGGCAGGGTCCGTGGGTGGGGCGCACTCGTCCCGGTGGATGGTGGTCGCACCGGTCTTCGGGTTCCCGTGGGCCGTGTACAGAAACCCACAGCCCGCTTCGCGCACCAGCTTGCAGGCGGTCCGCACGGCCCGCGCGTCCGTCAGCACGAGCATGCGTAGCAGCTTGCCCCGGGCGTCGGTAATCAAGGCGCCGTTGGAGTAGATGAGGGGCAGGTCCGCGCGGATGAGGCCCGGGATGTGCTTCACGGTACGAAACATGCGTCCGGTCGCGAACCCCACGCGTCCCCCCCGGGCCTGGTAGCGTCGGAGCGCCGCGAGGTTGACCTGGTCGATGGCCGTGTCCTTGTTGAACAGGGTGCCGTCCAGGTCGGTGTAGAGCACGTCGACGGTGGGCCTCGGCGCCGGCTTGGGAGGCGGTCGCCGTCGCTCGGGCGCCTTGCTCTCGCGCGCGGGCGCAGGGCATCCGGTGTGCGGGAGGCACAGGAGCAGAGCAAGCAGGGCCGGTGGACGCGGTTGTCGCATGGCCGGTAGTGTAGCTGTCGCGGGCGCGGGATGCACGCGCCTCGAGTCGGTTTTTTGCGCGTCTTCGGTGACGAGGCGAGTCGGGGGTCGTTACGGGAGCAAGGTGTTCAGAATCGCCGTCGGATCGCTGCCGGGGCCGCCGCCGTCGACGTAGGCAAGCTCCCCGTTGGACATGTCGATTACGGCGTTCCAGGGGAAGCCGATCATGCCCTGGCTGTCGGGATACCAGTAGATGTGGCTGAAGAGCGCGGCGTGGGCGTACTGCCCGTCGTGATCGATATAGAACTTGGCCCGCGGGAGGCCGTAGCCGCTGTACTGGTCCGCATAGCTCTGGCACTGCTGGAGCGAGGGCATGCCCTGCGCATTGTTCTCACCGAGAATGATGGCGACGTCGAGGTTGCTGTGGCTGCTGTAATACTGTCCTACCTGTGGAACCCACTGGTGACAGGCACTTCACCACTCGTGGGAGCCGACGATCCACAGGGCCGCGTTCCCCGCAGCGGCGCTCGGCAGGCTCACCTGCTGGCCCGTGTCACAGCTCGTCACCGAGAAGTCGTTGATCGTGTCGCCCAGGCAGGTCCCCGGCTGCGTGCAGGGGGACCCCTCCTGGATCACCTGGCTGAAGCTGTAGCCGTTGAGGCACCAGGTCTCGCCCCCGGGCACGACCGTCGAATGCGCAGTCGACTCGTTGATCGTGACCTCCCGGAAGATGACGTTGTGCAGGGTCGCGGCGAAGGTGCTGCCGATGCTTCCGATGGACGTGATCTGCACGTTCCCGGTGTCGGCGTAGAAGATCTTGCCCGGCCCGCTGGACGTGTAGTTGGCAAACATCAGCGGGCACAGCCCGCAGGTCTCGTAGTTGGCGTCGGCCCCCCCTTCCAGCGTGTACGTCCCCGGAGTCGTCGGGCCGCCGTAGCTGCTCCAGATCTCGATCTGGATGACATCCGCCGGGAGGTTCTCGGAGGTTGCACCTTGATAGTACATCCGCGAGTCTGTCCAGGTGGCGGTCTCCGACACGGGAGTGAAGGAGTTCCGGTCGCAGTCCCCGGTGGCCGCGTCGTGCTGCACGCCGCCGTCGTACTGGGGCGTGGCGCAGTCCGTGGGGCAGTTGGCGATGGTTTCACCCGCGTCACAGACGTGGTTCCCGCACAGCGGGTTGCTGCCGCAGTCGGCCGGGCAGCTCGCCGCGGTTTCACCCGCCTCGCAGATGTTGTTGTTGTTGCACGTGGCCGCGCAGGCCAAGTCCTGGAGGCAGTCGGGGTCGTTGCAGTCGTAGTAGCCGTCCCCGTCGTTGTCCACCCCATCGGTGCACGACGTTTCGGTGGCGGCACCACCGCTCTTGCACCCCCACGGCACAAGGAGGAGCGCCCCCAGGACGCCCATGACTCGTAATACCCTACGTTTTCGTACCATCTGTGCTCTCCCTTCGGTGGAACCGTAGCCGAAAACATATCCCCCGCGCCGGGTTCCCGTCAACGAGTTCCCGGGTCCGCATTGACAGAATATGCTTTCGAACGGGCAAGGATGCTTCTGGTTCGTATGCGCCGGTTACCCACTGTGCGGATTGATTACATGAGGTTACAAGGTTGGGCAGGGGTCGCTCCGGACTTTTCACATCCAGCAGTGAGATCGCCTGCCCCTGTCGACTCGGCGGGTCGGGCAGGGATCTCAGTCGAAGATCCCCGGCGGGAACTCCGTGAGCTCCAACCGGTCATCCAGACACACCAGGTGGACCGTGGCCCGGGTGATCGTTTCGTCGCCCCGGACCACGTTCTGCGCAAGGGTGCGGCGGTACTCGGTGCCCCCTGTCGGCTTCGTGACCACCTCGCACACGTCCCCCAGCCGGGCCGGCTTGAGGTAGCGGATCTTCACCTCGTAGACGGCGAAGTTGTACCCTTCCGCGTTCCACTGCTGGATCGGCTTGCCCTCGGCGGCCACGAGCTCGGTGCGGGCCCGTTCCAGATACCTCAGGTAGTTGGCGTAGTAGACCAGGCCGAGGCTGTCGGTGTCCTCGTAGTAGATCTTGAACTCGAAGCGATGTTCCATGGAGCGCCTCCGTGGGCCGCCACAGTACCAGGTATCCTCGCGGCTCGCAATTGACCCAGGCTGCGCGTACACTCCACTGCTGGAGGTGAGCACATGCCCAGCAAGGCCCATTTCACACCGGCGCTGTTCAAGTTTCTCAAAGAGCTCAAGGCGCACAACGACCGGGACTGGTTCAAGGCGCACAAGGACCAGTACGACCGTGACGTCAAGGAGCCCGCCCTCGCGTTCATCCGGGACTTCGCGCCTCGGCTTCAGAAGATCAGCCCGCATTTTCGCGCCGACCCGCGTCCT
This sequence comes from bacterium, assembly GCA_043825095.1. Taxonomy (GTDB): domain Bacteria; phylum Myxococcota_A; class Polyangia; order HGW-17; family JAJRWW01; genus JBDRSE01. The sequence goes on along the minus strand of JBDRSE010000270.1, from coordinate 48,028 downwards.
GTGGGAGGGTCGCTGTTCCGGATCCAGCGGGACACGCGGTTTTCCAAGGACAAGAGCCCGTACAAGACGCACACCGGCATCCAGTTTCGCCACGAAGCCGGCAAGGACGCCCACTGCCCGGGCTTCTACCTGCACCTGGAGCCGGGCAGCGTCTTCGTGGGTCTGGGGATCTGGCATCCGGACTCCCAGACTGCGGGTCGGATCCGCGCCTCCCTGGACGAGCACCCGGCGGACTGGAAACGGGCCGTGTACGGCAAGCCGTTCTCGACCCGCTACTCGCTGCAGGGCGACTCCCTGAAGCGGCCACCGCGGGGGTTCGATCCCGAGCACCCGTTCCTCGAGGATCTCAAGCGCAAGGACTTCATCGCCGGGTGCGAGGTGCCCCTCAAGGACGTCACTTCAGCCGACTTCCTGGACCGGTTCACGAGCCTGTGCAAGGACGGAGTGCCCCTGGTCCGATTCCTGTGCCAGGCGGTCGGCGTCGCGTTCTGACCGGGGGAAAGGTGCGCCAGGGGGTCAGGGGATCAGGGGGCCAGCCGGACCGCGCGGATGGATCCTTTGTGCGGATGACCGTTGCGTCCGCGTGCGAAGTCCGCCGAGACGCCGATGAGCATCAGATCCCGGCCGGACACCACGGGGCCGCGGTACTTGGTCCGGAGCTCGGCGAGGAGCTCGCGCTCTGAGGAGCCCCAGAAGAGCTGGTGGTACAGGACGAGCAGGGCGGGGCGGACCTGACGGGCGATGTCTCCGAGCTCGTGGGACGAGGTGTGGCTCGCTCGGTGGTACCGCTGCCAGCGGGGCGGGCGGCGGCGGAACCCGGTGGTGGAGTAGACCTCGTGGATCAGGATGTCGCAGCCCCGGTAGTGGGAGACCATCGCATCGTAGGGTCTGGTGTCCCCGGAGACGCACACGTGAAGGTCCCGGGTGGCGAAGCGGTATCCGTAGGCGTGTTTCCATGCGCCGTGTGTGGCGGGAAAGGCGGTGACGGTGACGTCAGCATCCCGGTACACGACCCCGGGCGGCTTGTCCACGGCCGTGACCTTGTGGCCCTCCGGGTGGGCCGGCTCCAGTCCACGAAGGCGTGTCTGTACGTCCTGCTGATAGGCGGCCGTCAGGTGGCGAAAGAGCGCCGCGGTTCCGGGAGGCCCGAAGGCCTGGAGCGGCACCTTTCGGCCGAGCACCCAGGGCGCGAGGACCAGGTCCGGGGCGCCGGCGGTGTGGTCCGAGTGCAGGTGCGTCAGGAAGACCGTTCCCAGCATCGGGCTCTTGAGGGCTTTGACTCCCCGCCGGTGCGCGCCCGCCGCCCGCCGGACCACGCCGGGACCGCAGTCCACCAGGAAGGGGCGCCCCCCCGCGACCACGGCCAGTGACGGGCCGTGGCGGGCAGGGTCCGCGTTCGGCGTGCCGGTGCCGAGCAGCACGACGTGCGTGCGTTTCTGGAGCTCGCGGATCGCGCGTGCATCGACGACCGGCCGTGGGGTGCCCTTCGGGGTGCGACCGCAGCAGCAGCTCGAGCAGGCGGCGAGGCCGACGGCGAGGCTGAGTGCGAATCCGAGCAGCGGTCGGGTCATGGCGGGCCTCCTGGCGCCCGATTCTGCCGGGCGATGGGGAAGACCGCAACCCGCTACTCGCAGGTGGGCGCGGGGGTGAGCGTGAGGATGAGGCCGAAGTGATCGGACGGATGGGTCTCCACGTCCTGGCCGTCCACGTCGATGTGCACCGTGTCCATCAGCGTCCGCTCGCCGAAGGTGCGTCCGGGGTAGTCACGGACCAGGGCGTGGTCGAGCAGCTTCTCCGTGCTGGTATCGGACAGGAAGGTGTTGTCCCGGCTGACGGTCGGAGCCACGTCGTCCTGCTCGGCGTAGGGATTGGTGAGCCCGTAGTCGAGGAGCAGCTGATAGTGGTCATCCCATTCGGCCTCGATATTGGTGCCCGCGATGGCCGGGCCGGTGTTCAGGTCGCCGAGCACGATCACCGGGACGCTCCCGTCGTTCTTTTCGTCGATGAATGCCAGCAGCTGACCGATCTGCGCGGCCTGCTCCTCTTTGTAGGAGCCGTGGGCGCCGTTGTACGTGAAGGTCGGGATGTTGGACGCGAGGTGGGTGCAGAAGACGTCCAGCTGGCCCACCGGGGTGTCCACCCGCGCGTAGTTCACCGAGGCGGCCACCAGGAAGGAGTCCAGGGCAATGGAGTCCTGCGCGACGATCGGCGCGCTGGTGAGGATGCCGGTGTCGTATTCGCAGTTGTACAGGTAGGACGTGCCCGTGCCCACCTCGCTGGTGACGCAGGCTTCTTGGATGCCGTCCAGCCCGCCGTCCACGTTGTCGATGACACAGGTCGTGCAGCCGGGCGGCGGAGAAGAAACACATGGAATTACGGTTTGGTCAGGGGCTCCGGGGAATCGACTCGACGAGACGTGCACCGCCCTGCACGGGCGCTGTGCAGAGGCGCGCACAGCGTGTGCAGCCGGCTTTACAGCTCAGAACCCATCCGTATACAGAGGCTCGAGCTGCCAGTCGCCATCGAAGAATCCGGTGCCGACGAGGCCGGACTCGGCCCAGACGAAGAAGTCGGGCATCCCGGAGCGGGACGACCACGGCGAGTAGCGGAACAGCAGGTATTCGGCGCCGGCGGCGGCGTAGAAGTAGCCGGCGACCTTATCGCCATCGGGGTAGATGAAGGCCACAGCGCTGTCCGGATAGAGCGTGTTGTTCACCGTAATCCCGTCGCTGTCCCAGGTCAGGGGCAGGGCGCCGGAGCCAGGGATGTCATTCAGGTCCACGCCCAGGTAGATGAGGTTGTAGCCGTCTTCGATGGCCGGCGTGAGATCGCCGAGCGCCACGGCGCACCCGTGGCCGTTTCCGGTGAGCGACCAGTCCGACAGCAGGTAAGCCGCGTACCACCGGTAGGCCGCCGGCCCGGCCTCATCGTAGACAAAGCAGAAGGGACGGTGCCAGAGCTGATTCAGCGGTCCGTATTGGGAAGGGATCTTGCCGTCCTGGGGGCCGATCTCGAGGGTTGTCGCGGTGACCGTGTGCGTGGCGTCGTCCACCACGACCGAGGTCACGCCCTCATCGGCGAGGGCCGCTCCGTCGAGCACCATCGACCGCACATTCGTGGTCGAGAGCTCTACCATGGTCGCGGTGGTCGCCGTGGCGTCCACGGTGAAGTTCTCCAAGGGGCTGGTGGCGGAGAGCACCGTGACGAAGGAGTGTTGGGAGCTCACCCACGGGGCGGAGCTGGAGAAGTGGAACGACAAGGGCGTGAGCTCCCGGGTCCGCAGGCGCATGATTTCAATCATGGGCTCCCAGTCCACGCAGTCGGCGCCCTCCTCGTTCGGGTCCAGGTCCCACCAGTGCCCCGCCCCCGGCTCCTCGTGGTAGTCAAGGTCGGTCACGATGGGCCCGAGGGTCTGGAACATCTGCCGCGCGTGGGACACGGGTACGTTGTCGTCGGCGTCTCCGTGGATGATGTAGATCTGGTTGTCCCGGAAGTTGTCGACGAAGTCGAGGGTCTGGCTGTGCCCCCGGGCGCGGCCGATCAGGCCGTCGGGGTGATCCGGACCGGCGTACAGCTCAAAGGAGATCCAGCCGGCGCTGGGCGCGATGACCCCGAACCGACCGGCGTTGTGCACGCCGACGTTCCAGGTCCCGTGTCCCCCCATGGAGTGGCCGGTCAGATGCGTGCGCTCCGGGTCGATGGGCAGGGTGGCCGAGGCATGCCCGAGGGCCTCGAGCGCGTCGAGGCGCCCCCACTCCTCCCAGTCGAACCCGAAGCGCCGGCGGTTGGTGGGGGCCACCAGGTAGGCCCAGTCCTTGGGCGAGTAGGAGGCGGCCTGCCCGCTGGCCTCCACTCCGGCGCCGTGGAGCGACAGGATGAGTCCGTAGGTCTGTCCGGGCTGCACGTCGGTCGGCGGCATCACCGCGTGGTATTGGGTCGACCCGTCGACCTGGGAACGACGGGTCTGGCGATACCGGCTCCCGGCGGCCACCGTGCCGACCTCGACCTGGGCCTCGTAGGCGCGCTCGAAGGACGGCGACTCGATCCGCAGGGTGGCCGGCCAGCGCTGGCCCCCCTGGGTGAAGGGCGCCTTGGGGCGGAGCAGGAAGCTGAGCTGGGTGACCGTGTCAGGCGCCAGGGAGTCGTACAGCACAGAGCTGGCTTCGAAGGTGGCGTCCTCGACGACCTGGGCGGAGACGTGCAGCGCGCTCGAGCGCCCGAGGTGCAAGGTCGCGATGCCGAGCCACTGCTCGTCGCTCAGGCCCTCGATGAAGTCGGGCGCCGTCACGTCCCGGTCGTTGAACACGAGCTCGGCGTTGGTGGACCATAGCTCGATCTCCGCGGCGTTGCTGCGCGCATAGTTCAGCGCCACGACGAGGTTCGTTCCTTCGTCCGTGCCCACGGGGATCCGCGTGCTTCGGGAGTGGTAGATGTCCCCGGACTGTCGTGATCGGTTGTTGGTGAACAGGTAGTACACCGAGTCCGCGCGCGCGAAGACGCGATGGCCCGCAGGCACGTCGATCTCCGCGGCGGCGTAGAACAGCCCGAGGTTCGCGTTGGCGATGGAGTGGTTGTCCCCCTCGGTGACCTGCGTCCAGTTGACGCCGAGATAGGAGCCCTCGGTCGGAAGCGCGAAGGCGCCCTGCTCCAGGGCGTCGAACACCTGGTCGTCGTTGTTGTCGGCCATGGCCGCCAACCACTGGCCGACCTCCAGCGGCACGGTCTCCACGGCCGTCGCGTCGCCGCCGTCGAGCCCCGCGTCGACCCGCGCGTCGACGGCCGCGTCCGTGGCGCCGCCGTCATCGTCCCCGCAAGCAAAGAGCAGCAGGAACGGCAGGGCCAGCACGAGAATTTTTCTACCCACGTCTCCACCTCCTGCGCCACGGCGGCAAGTGTCAACCGCGCCTCGATTCGTGTCGATCATTTTCCCTGAAAGGATAGGTTTTGCGCGGCCACGCGGTCAAGCGTCCTGGTGTGACGCTATTCGGGAGCAGATTCATTCTGTTTCCTGCTTGGCATCGGTGGACAGCCCCCTGGACTTTCGCGGCTCCGGAGCTTCCGGATAGATCTCAGTCCTTCCGAGCGTTCCGGTCTCCGATCACGCTCCGCGCGCAGCGGATCCCAACGTGGTTGTACGCCTTATCGGGGGTGTCAAAGGTACGCCCGTGGGCGTTCAGTTCGTCGGCCGCGTAGCTGAACGCCCCCCCGCGAACGACCTTCTTGATCCCGAGGAACGGCCCGGGCGGGTTTCGCTGTGGGCTGGTCGTGTAGTACGCCTTGTGATGCCAGTCCGCGACCCACTCCCAGACGTTCCCCGCCATGTCCAGCGCCCCATAGACGCTCTTGCCCTTGGGGAGGCTGCCCACAGGGAGCGTGGAGGAGGGTTTCTTGCAGCCGGAGTAGCTGGCCAGCTCGCAGCTAGGGGCGGCGTTGCCCCAGGGGTAGAGCCGCCCGCTTCGACCCCGGGCCGCCTTCTCCCACTCCGCCTCCGTGGGGAGGCGCTTGCCGGTCCACGCGCAGTATGCCGCAGCCTGCTTCCAGGGAACACACACCACCGGGTGGCGCGGACGTCGCTCCGGCTGCTGCTTGGCGCTCACGCACCTGGGCGCGGCGCACGCGCCGGCCTTCACGCACCGGTCGTACTGCGCGACCGTCGTTTCGGTCCGATCGATGTCAAAGGCCGAGAGCCAGATTTTCCGCTGCGGGCGCTCGTCCTCCAGGCCCACGCCGGGAGGGGATCCTCGGAGAAACCAGCCCTCGAACACCCGGACCATGTCCGTTGCCGGCGGCTTTGCCGGGGCTCGCTCCGGCGCCGCGCAGGGTTTGCACGCTCTGCGCGGTGGGCAGCCCCGGGCCGTCGAGGACGCAGGGGCGCGCGGACACGCGCAAGCGGCGCTCAGCACCATCAGGGCCGGGATCGACAGGCAGACCAAGGCGACGCGCATCTGGACCGACTCCTCGTTTTCAATGAAGGCACAGCGTAGCACACCCCCGGTGCGCAGCTTGTCGACCTTCACCACCCGGTCGTGGTACACCGGATTCCTCACCTCAGGTGAGGAGCCGGATGACGACCATCTTACTCCAGAACGCGCGAATCATCGATGGCACCGGAGCGCCGGGCTTCCACGGCCACGTGTTGCTTTCCGGCCACCGGATCGCTGCGGTGATCCGAGGGGCTGGAGAGGCGATCTCGGCGGACGAGGTGCTCGACTGCGCCGGGCTTTGCGTGACCCCGGGGTTCATCGACATGCACTCTCACGCCGACTGGCAGCTGCCGTCGGACAGCCACGGGGACCTGCTGCTCCATCTGCTCGAGCAGGGGGTCACCACGGTGGTGGGTGGGAACTGCGGCGTCTCGCCGGCGCCCATCCGTCGGTCGACGATTCCGTTGCTCGAGCGGCTGGCGTCCATCGCCATGGACGGACCCCTCGGGTACGAATGGAGCTCGGTGGGCGGATACCTCGAGAAGCTGGAGCAGACCTCCCCGGCGCTCAACGTGGCCGAGCTCGTGGGCCACGCGTCGATTCGTTACATCGAGGCCGGCGCGGACCACGGCCGCATGCGTCCCGACCAGCTTCGACGGTGTGAGGACCACCTCAGGCAGGCCTTCGACGAGGGCGCCTGCGGGGTCAGCTTCGGGCTGGGATACAGCCCGGGCATGTACTCGCCCCCAGACGAGCTCGAGGCCTTCTGTCTGGTGGCCGCCGCGGCGGGAAAACCCGCGACGGTGCACCTCAAGGCGCTCTCGTGGCTGTCCCCGTGCTATCCGCCGACCTATCTGCGCTCCCACAACGTCCGCGCTCTGCGAGAGACCCTCCGCGTCGCCCGGGACACGGGGGTTCGGCTGCAGATCTCCCATTTCATCTTTGCCGGTCGGAACACCTGGCGCACCGGGCAGCACTGCTTGGAGCTGGTCGAGGAGGCGCGTCGGCAGGGCATGGATGTCATGATCGACGCGTTTCCGTACACCTGCGGCAACACCACCATCAACGCCTTTTTGTCCTACTGGTTCCTGGCCAAGCTCCCGGGCGCCTACCGCAGCCGCTTGGACCGGCTCCGGCTGGCCGCCGAGTTCGGCATTGCGTTCCCTCTGATCGGATTCGGCTATTCCGACTTCCAGGTCATGGACATCGCGGTGGACGGCTGGGAGTGGTGCAACGGCCTCACCCTGGCCGATATCGCCGAGCGCTGGCGCGTCTCGCCCTTCGAGGCGCTGCTGCGCATCAGCGAAACCAGCGCCGGCGCCACCCTCATGCTGCTGCACACCTACAGCGGAGAGCCGGGGCGCGAGTCGGTGCTCGAGTCGGTGCTCTCCCATCCGCTGTGCCTGTTCGAAACGGACACGGTCATTCTCCGCCGGGGCTATCCGAATCCAGCGTCCCTCGGGGCCTTCCCGCGGGTGCTCGGCGAGTACTGTCGGGAGCGGCGGCTGTTCGGCTTGGAGGACGCCGTCCGCCGGATGACATCCGCCAGCGCCGACCGTTTCGGGCTGCGGGATCGGGGGCGGTTGGAACCGGGCAAAGCCGCGGACGTGGTGGTCTTCGACGCCGAGCAGGTCGGCGATTGTCCGCCCGTGGGCTCTCGGCCGGCGGAGCGCCCCAGGGGGATCCACCACGTGTTCCTGAACGGCACGCAGGTGGTGCGCGCCGGCCGCTACGAAGGCGGACCCCGCGTGGGCGAGGTGCTCCGCGTTTGATTGGTCAAGTCGTCGGCGCAGCGCTGAACACGGAGGTTCCCAGCCGGCCGCCGAGGCTGAGGGGGCCCAGCCAGCCCATGAGTGGGGCAGGGGAGGGCGCCCTGCCGTCGAACACGTCTTCCACGACGCGGGTCAACCGCTCCACCAGCGGGGTCGCGAAGAGGGCGCCGAGCTTTGCGGTCGCCAAATGGGGTGAGCCGGTGTAACCCGGAAACGGTCGTAGCGCGTGCCAGGCGAGTCCGAGCGCCGCGAACTCGAGCTCCCGCGCCAGGGCTCGTCGCCCCAGCGCCGCCGCGGCGCGGGAAACCGCACGGATCGCTCTGACGGGAGTCAGCGGTGGGCACGCAGGCAGCTCCCGGTGACAGGGATGAACCGTCTCCGGCGCGTAGTGAAGGGCCAACGAGGTTTCCAGCAAACCCGCGTGAAAGTCGAATACCAAGGACTGCTCCAGGGCGGCCCGCAGCTCCGGCGACGCGTCGGGGAGGGCGGACTCGAGCCGCGTGCGCTCGCCTTGGAGCTCTCCTTGGATGACGGCTCGGAGCAGCTCGTTCATGGGATTGACCGCCTGCACCCCGCGGGCACGCAGGACGCGAACGCCCTCCTCCAGGGCGTGGCTGTGGAATGGGCTGCCGTGGAACGTCATCAGGACGACCCGGCGTGCCCCGAGCTCGGCGAGGGATGTACACGCGCCCCGGATCAGACGCGCGGCGACCTCGTAGGGCACCGGGCGGGCGCCGGGCCCCAACACCACGTCCACGCCGACCTCGAGGTCCGCGGCGCGCAGCAGCGGCCAGTCCGCGTGCGTTTCGGCCAGCCGTGTGTGGAGGTCCTGGATGAGCCCGGCCGCCACCAGCCGGTCGTTGTGGAGCGACAGATGCGGCCCGTGGAACTCCACCGGATTCACCGGAAGGTACACCGGCGCCCCGCTCGCCAGGGCGTCGCGGGCCTCGCAGTGTGGTCGATCGAGCAGCGGTGGAGGCGGGTGGTGTGTCATGCGCCGCAGTCTGCAACAGGCGCCCGAACGGTGCAATGGCACGCGCTCTGAATACCCGAGCTTCCCCGACTGTGGTAGGTTCACCGGACGCACGGAGGAGTGAAATGCGAGTCGTAGCTTTCAATGGGAGTGCCCGGAAGGGCGGCAACACCGCGCGCATGGTGCAGGAGGTGTTCACCGAGCTGCAGGGGCTCGGGATCGAGACCGAGCTGGTCCAGCTCTCCGGACAGTCGGTCCGCGGCTGCCGAGCCTGTTACCAGTGCAAGAAGAACGCCGATCAGCGGTGCTCGCTGAAGGAAGACTTCGTGAACGACTGCATCGGGAAGATGATCGGGGCCGACGCAATCCTGTTGGCGTCGCCGACCTACTTCTCGAGTGTGACCACCGAGATGAAGGCCCTCATCGACCGCGCAGGGATGGTGTCTCGCATGAACAACGACCTGCTGAAGCGCAAGCTCGGCGCCGGCATCGTCGTGGCTCGACGGGGCGGGGCCATCCACACCTTCGACACGTTGAACCACTTCTTCCTCATCGGCCAGATGATCGTGGTCGGCTCCAGCTACTGGAACCTCGGGTTCGGACTGGACCCCGGCGACGTGGAGAAGGACGAGGAGGCCATGTCGGTCATGCGCACGCTGGGGCAGAACCTGGCCTGGCTGCTGGAACGCGTGCGGCCGGGCTGACCGCCCCGGGGAGGAGTGACGTGGCCCCTACACTACGCATCGACGAGGCGCTTCATCCGTGCCCCTGCCTCCCGGCGCTGATCTGGGCGGAGGAGATCGCGGCCCCGGAGCTGTCCGAGCAGCTCCCCGACCCGCTCGCTGAGCTCGTCACCCGCGCGGCCGCCGCGGGGGAGTCCTTCTGGCCCCCTGACGTCAAGGGGCGCGTTCGCCAGATGCTGCGCCACGGGAAGTACAAACCCAGCGGCCGGGCCAAGCCGGCCAGTGAGTTTCTGCTGAAGGCGGCGATGGACGGGCGCTTCCCTGCCATCCACCCGCCGGTGAACGTCAACAACGCCGTCAGCCTGGAGTCGGGTCTTCCGGGATCGATCTTCGACACGGACCGCTCCGGCGACCGGCTGCTGTTGCGACGGGGTCGAGCGGACGAGCGGTACGTCTTCAACCCTTCGGGCCAGGAGATCGAGCTCACGGACCTGCTGTTGGTCGCCCGGGACGGACCGGACGGCGGGGTCGCCTGCGGCAACCCGGTCAAGGACAGCATGGCCACCAAGATTCAGGCGGACACCCGGCGCGTTGTGGCCGTCCTGTACGCCCCCCGGGACGAATCGCCGTCACAGGTCGAGGCCTGGGCGAAGCGCTTCGCGGCCCTGCTGTCGGAGTGGTGTCAGGCGCGGGAGGTGGGCTATCTGCTGGTGGAGCCGCCCGCGTAGTGCGCCGCGCGGGGATCTGCTACTATTTCAAGACCTGCGAGGAGCGTGTCATCATGGAAAAGCGTGTTGCGCACTGTCATATCATCGCCGGCCTGCTGGCGTCTGACGCGGTCATGACCGACGAGGAGCGGGCGTTCCTGAACCGGTGCATGGACAACCTCGGGCTCACCGACGAGGAGCGGGATCAGGTGATGCACTTCGAAGGCGCCGAGGGGGCCGAGGCGACCATGAAGGCGCTGCCGGAGGCGGATCGGAGAGCCCTCGTGGATGACCTGGTGGCAGCGGCCCTCGCGGACGGCCAGCTCACGCCCGCAGAGATGGCCCTGGTGAAGAAGATCACCGACGCCCTGGATCTCTCGTAAACATTTCCAGAATCGCGGCTGAATCCCGTGAGGAATCCTGCCTAGCGGAGACTGGCTCGTCGGCGGATGGCGCAGTCCTTGAAGTACCGGGACAGGATCGCGATGAAGCCTTCCACCGACATGTCCCGGAGGGTGTCGCTCTTCCGGCAGTACTTCAGGTTGCCGTCGGCGTGCTTCTCCTCGATCACCTGCTCCATGGAGGAGTCGATGACCTCGCCGCTGCGCGTATCGGTGACACTGACCACGTCCCGCCCAATCCCGCGCCCACCGCGAAGGGTCCGCAGAAACTCCACGTCGATGTCGAAGGGAACCTCGTCCCGCTCGTAGCGGCCGCGAATGGACACGAGCAGCTGCTTGTCGGTGGAGACGTCCAAGGTCAGAATGAGCTTCTTCCAGCCTTCGGCCTCGTAGTTCTCCGGGTAGGTCATCGGGAAGGTCAGCGCGATGCGCCCCCTGGGCATCTCGTCCTCGAAGCTGAAGAGGAAGGACTTCTCGCCGCCGATGAAGGCGTAGCGCATCTGGCACGCCTCCACGCCGCACGCGTTCAGTGCGGTGAGGTTCGCCTTGTACAGCTCGATGGTGGAGAGCGCCTGTCGCCGGCGTTCCTGCCAGTTGATGCCGTCGGATCCGGTGCTAGGGGGGATGCTAGACGATACCATGATTATTGGACCTCCTGAGCAGAAGAGGTGAAAAGAGGACGCAAGCTGCGAGCCGACCGAACTTTTGTAAGATAGTATGTGTGCCTTGGCACGGAATAATCAAGGATTAAGTGCGAATTATTGAATGTCATTAAAACTTTTTTCAAACCAAGTAGTTGCGATGAGCGGTATTCAAAGCCTGATTGTTGCCTATCTATTAGGCAGGGGGCGGTCCTTGTCAATCGCCTAATCTGCACCCCTCCGACATGGTCTGCCGCACGCGTCGAAAACATTACAAGGATTGACACGAAAAGAACAGCCGTGTAATGAAACTCGAGTGAAGATACCGGCACAGAAGCTGATCCTGGATTTGCTCTCCGCAACGGCCGAGCACCGGCTGCAGGCACGGGCCGTGATTGTCGTGGCAGCGCTGTTCGACGTGGACGAAAACGCCGTGCGGGTGGCGCTCGCCCGGCTCGTCGCGCGGGGGCTCCTGACGCGCAGCGGACGGGCCGTCTATGCCCTCACCGCCGAGGGGCGGCCGGTACAGCGCCACGTCGCGTCCTGGTCGCAGCTCGAGGAGCGCATGGTGGTCTGGCGTTTCACCTGGTGCGGTGTCTTCCTGTCCAAGAACGCCCACGCCCGTCGGACCGCGACGAGTCGGCGGAGGCAGGCGCTTGGTTTTCTGGGCCTACGGGCGCTGGAACCGGAATTGTGGGTCAGACCGGACAATCTCCTGGGCGGCGTGGCAGCGCTGCGGAGCCAGCTTCGGGAGCTGGGGTTCGAAGAGGGCGCTCGTGTCTTCGGCGTGTCAGAGCTCGATGACGCGACCGAGCTCCGGGCGCGCGCGCTCTGGGACACCAACTCGCTGAGAAACGCGTACCGTTGGGCCCACCGTCGCCTGATAAGAAGCGCCGAAGGGTTGGGAAAGCTCCCGCTCGAGCGAGCCGTGGTGGAGTGCTTCATCGAGGGCGGGCGGGTGATCCACGACCTTGCCTTCGATCCGCTGCTGCCCGAGGAGATTCTGCCAGGAGTGGAACGCCGCGCCCTGGTGGAGGAGATGCGCCGCTACGATGGGCGCGGGCGGGCGCTCTGGTCCGCCTATGCGGAGGGGAACGGGATCCCCGAAATCGTCATGCCCGCGCCGCCGCCTGCGCCCCGCGCGGGCGCGCGTCGGCCCACGCGGGCGCACGTCTGAACGTCTGAACGTCTGAGAGGGACTCATGTACACCGAAGGTGACCGGAACAACCCCTATTCCTTTGACGACTACCTGCGCGTTCGTGACGCCTACGACTACTACGCCGACGACGCGTTCTTCCAGGCCCTGGTGCGCGCGCACACGGGCGACGAGGCGGCGTCGCTCGACGGTCGGCTGCGCGAGCTCTCGGCCCGCGTGTCCTTCGAGCATCGCGACCTGTCGAACGAGGCGGCGTCTTTGGAGAACCGGATCCGCTGCACCGTGGTGAAGCACTTCGACGCCTTCAACCACCGGGTGGACGGGATTGAGCGGTGCGCGGCCACGGAGCGGCTGGAGCGGGACGTCTTCGCGCTCGGGCTCTTCGATCCGTCACGGTCCACGCCCTGGAGCCGATTCGTCGAGATGTTCCTGCTCTACCAGAACGGGGAGTTCGGCGTGATGTGCCCGGTGGCGTGCTCACACGGGATGATCGCCCTGATGGAGAGGTTTCGCGAGGGCGACGACGCCCTCGGCTCCGAGGCGCGCGAGCTGCTGTCCTTCGTCCGCGACGGGATCTCCCAGGGGGGCGATCACGTCTACGGCGTCGGCGCGCAGTTCCTGACCGAGATCCAGGGCGGCAGCGACGTCGCCTCCAACCTAGTGGAGGCGGTGTATGACGAGGAGCCCGGGCCGGACGGCCTCGCCGGCGTGTGGCGGCTGTACGGCAAGAAGTTCTTCTGTTCCGCGACCCAGGCGGACGTGGCGCTGGTGACGGCCAAGCCCAAGGGAACCTCGTCCGCCGACAAGGTGGCGGTGTTCGCGGTGCCCTCCTGGCTTCCGGGAAACAAGGAACGGGGCCTGCGGAACGGCACCACCATCGATCGCTTGAAGCAGAAGATGGGCACGGCGGAGCTGCCCACGGCGGAGCTCACCTACGACGGCGCGGTGGCCTACCCCGTGGGCCCGCTGGACAAGGGGCTGGCCAACATCGTCGCGGTGACCCTGACCATCTCGCGGCTCCACGTGGCCTTCGGCATGGCGGCGTCCGCCCTCCGCGTGGCGCGAGAGGCGACGTGGTACGCGCAGTTCCGCACGGCCTTCGGGCTCCCGGTGGCGCAGTTTCCGCTCCTGCAGAACCAGGTGGACGACCTCAACCACTTCGCCCGCCGCACGGCGGCGGGTGTGTTCAAGATGTACGGCGAGTTCATCGCCCTGGGGGAGTCGCTTCCGTCAGGGCTCAAGGAGCTGTCACGGATCACGGAGCTGGAGGAGCGGCGGCGGCGCTTCCGGCTGCGGGAGCTGATCCTGCTGCAGAAGATCACCGTGGCCTGGGAGATCCCCGAGATGGCCCGCATGGCGATCTCGTTCTTCGGCGGTCACGGGATCATGGAGGACTTCCACGCCTTGCCGCGACTGCTGCGGGACGCCTTCATCATGGAGCTCTGGGAGGGACCCCGCAACGTGCTGCTCACCCAGATCCATCGCGATCTGTCCCGCGTGGCCCCGTGGTATCCGGCCGACGAATTCTGTCGCGACCTGCTGGCGGGAGCGGATCCCGACGTGGTGGAGCCCCTGACGACGGAATTCGTCCGGCTCATGTCGCACCCGAGCCTGCTGACCCCGGACCCCGAAACCCGGCAGATCTGTCGCGACTGGGACAGGTTCTCCACGCGGCTCTGCCATGCGGTTCAGGAGCAGGCCCTCGCCGAGCTGGGCTTCGACGAGCCGCCGCCGACGTTCGCAGAGCGCCTGGCGCGCCGGCTCCCCGGCTAGGGTTCGACCTCCAAGTCGTCCGGACCAGCCTCGGGCATGGGAACGGCCGTCGAGCGATGCACGGTGAAGACGTGCATGGAGGTCTTGCGCTACCGGGCGCTACCGGGAGCCCTCGCCCCCACCCCCGCAGCGCAGCTCCTCCGCGCGCCGCAGGCCCCGCGTCTCGCGATCGTGGAGCGCCAGGACCTTCCGGTACTCGGCCGAGCCGACCGACACGGGCTTCATGGGGATCACCAGCCGCTCGACTCCGGTCGGGCTGAAGTAGATCGCCGGCGGATGCGAGCACGTCCCCGGATCGCCGTCATACTTGAGCGCCCCGATGCGGCCCTTCGTGTCCCGCCAGACGCGAATTGTCGCGATCCGGCCGCTGCAGACCGAGGCGCAGATTCGTTTCCTCACACCCGCGGGCAACGCCCCCGCACCGTCGGCGCCGCGTGGTGGAGGCGCCGCCGGTCCGCAAGCCAGGAACAGACAGGCGCCCAAGGGTAACGCGAGCAGTCGATCGAACACCGACGGACGATCCATTTCGGTCCCTCCGAGTTTGTTGAGTTTGTAACACAAACTCTCCGATGTGGCTGAAATTCTAGCGCTCTAGAACGGCGACCGGTTTGGGTGGACCGAGCCGGGCGGAGCGCCATGCGGACGAATGCAAGGAGAGACGATGGAGAATATCGGGCCATATTTGACTGAGGAACGACGCCGCAGACGTCCGTATGCCGCCCGATCCGGTGACGGGAGCTCAAACCGGTCGCCGTTCTAGGGACGCATTCCTTGCTGGATTGCCGTGCGATGCGCTACCATGCCTTTGTTTTCGAGAACATGATGGCCGAGCCCGATCTCTACTGTTCAGCTGCAGACAGCACCTTCTGGCCCAGGACGAGCCCTCACGCGGGGAGTGCCGCGACGCCGGGGCACACCCGATGAAGCACGTCCGGTATCGGCCGTTCTATGACGAGGACGACTATCGTCTGCTGGAGATCGTCAACAAGATCATCTCGCGGGGCAAGAACCCGACCCTCTTGCGCAAGCTCTTCGATCCCGCGTTGCACCCGGGCGGGATCAAGGAGCTGGCAGCCCCCAAGTCTTTGCGCATCGCGTCTGCGATGATCGACCTCCTCGGAACGCTCGAGCAGGGGTCCCCGAACGAGCGCCTCACCGCCCTACGGGCCGTGCGCGCCGAGGCGCTTCACGACCGCAGCCAGGCGCTTCGGTTGAACGTCGCCCGCGTGCTCTTGCAGATCATGAAGGAGATCGTGCGCGCCCATGGGGACGTCGAACGGCAGCTCGCCCTGGCACACGACTTTCGCAAGGCCTCTTCGTGCAAGCCGCGCCTCATCCGCCGGCAGCTTCGCAAGTACCACCTGCTCGAGATGCCCGAGTCGTGGAACCAGCTCGCCTTTGATCATCACGTCCACGACGCGAACACGAAGGGGCGCAAGTCACCGACCCATCTGATCATGGACGCGTGGATCAAAGGCATCCGATTTCTCGGGGTCGTCTACTACGGCTTCGTCAAGCCGGAGGCGGCGGCCGAGCTTCTCGAGGCGGCCGACATCATGGGCATCGACGTCCGGATCGGCATCGAGGTCTCGGCGCGCCTTCGTGACCGGGCCGTTCAGCTCATCTGGGCCCCTCGCGGTTTCCTCGGACGCATGGACTTCTTGCGCTTCCTGAACGAGCCGGAGGTCGTTGGGTTCCTGGCCCAGGGCCATAAGGTCGTCGAGCACGAGAAGGGCAGGGTCTTGGAGCGACTGCGGAGCTTCAACAGGTCCCACTTGCCGCGCATGAACGAGCGGTTCGGCATCTCCGTGCCCGCGCTGGACGAGGAGGACTTTCTCGCCCACGTGGGGAGCGGTCAGGCGTCGCTGGTTCATCTTGCCGAATTCATCCACCTGACCATTCTTCCGGATCTGCGGCGAAGGGTCGATGGGTTGTCGGCGCAGTTCGAGCAGGCGACCGAGGCCGAGCGGGAGCGCATCCGTGAGCTCGTGACGTCCTTCAACGAGCTCGATCCGGAGACCCTCGTAGATCGGTACCTCCGCCCTCGGGTGAACGCCGTGTATCGGAGCGCGGGCGTGGACGCGGAGGGCGCGGACGAACCGGAGCTTCTGCGCCTCAGTCCTGCGGCGCTGCTCGACAAGCTGGAGCAGCTCCCTTGCCGGTCGCGGATCACCCTGAATCCATCGGATCTGACTCCAGCCGAAGTCCTGGAGGTGCTCTACGAGGGGCAGGGGCGAATCACCCACCTGGAAATCTACAACGTGAAGGACTGGTCCCAGGGACGCACGATCCATCGCTCCGACATTAACGAGATCCGCCTGGTGATCAACAGCGGCAACGTCGTGGAAGCCAAGCGCTTGGTCCGTGGAATTCTCACAACCCTGGAGGGGGAGGCGCAGGCGGGCAATGGCGCTGCCGTCGAGAAGATACGAAGGATCCTGTGGGACCTGAAAACGCTCCTCGGATTCTACAGCTCGAGTCGGCTGCGGAGCCGCCTCGGAAGCGATTCGATCGGGCATTCGCGTCACACCCGTGGAATGGGCTTGGTCGTCGTGCCTACGTTGCCATGGCGCGCACGCAGAGAGGTCGGCCGTGATTCCGATCGTCGGATTCCGGTGGCGACCGTCGCGCGGCGGCACGTCATGAGCGTCCACCACGGTGGGTCGGCGTTTGCCCCGTGCTCGGCGCATCGGCAACCGAGCGCCGCTGACGTCCTGTCGCAGGAGCCCCCATGCCGCGAGGTGACCTGGTCGGTAGGCCACAACAGCACGACGTTGGCCACCGTCGGGAACATCGCCACGCTGGGGGGGCGACCGCCATGGAGTGACAATGGGCTGTCTCTCTTTCCCACGGGACACGACGCCTCCGGCAAGCGACCGAGCTGGCGACACCTGAACTCGGGCGTAATGAATGTCGTCAAGGTCCTGATCGGCTTCCTTCCGGCCTTTTTGACATTCTTCCTGACAAAGGACTGGTGGCTGCTCGCCTATTTCGGGGCGGTCATCTGGTTTGGCATCACCGGGATGCGGAACATCCTTCAGTCCGTGGTGGGGGGCGGCGGGCTGAGACGGTCCCCACTGCTGAACTGGCGCGATCTCGTCTCCTGGAGTCGCGTCGCAGACTCTCTGATGTTCACCGGGTTCTCCGTTCCGCTCCTGGACCTGTTGGTGAAGGACCTGCTCCTTGCCCGGGGCTTCAACGTCACGACCGCCACCAATCCGATCGTGCTCTACTCGGTCATGGCCCTGGTGAATGGAATCTACATCTCGAGCCACAACACCTTCCGGGGGCTGCCGATCGGCGCGATTGTCGCCAACTTCTTCAGGACCATCTTGTCGATCCCCGTCGCCCTGGGCCTGTACTACGCCATCTTCCGCATTGTGCTGGCCTTCGGCGTTCCTGCCGAGGTCGCCTTGGCCGGCATGCAGCTCTGGGCCGCGGTGATCTCGAAGGCCGCCTCCGATCTCGTCGCCGCGCTCATCGAGGGCGCGGCGGATCGGCAGCAGAACCTGTCCCACCGCACGACCGACTACAGAGAGAAGCTAGCGCAGGTCTACGATGTCTACGGGCGACTGGAGACGACATTCCCGGAGCAAGACGTGCTGACGCTGCTGGAACGACCCAAGGAGCTCGCCTTGACCCTTCGCGACAGAAGCAGCGAGCTGCTTCGTTGCATGATCATCAACTCACTGGACCTGCTCCACTTCTGGATGTACCAGCCGCGGGCGCGAGCGGCGCTCATGCAGCATATGGAGCACATGTCCGCCGACGAGAAGCGCTTCCTCCTGCAGTCCCAGCAGGTGCTGGACCGGAAGCGAATCGTCTCCGAGATGATGCTCAAGGGACTCGTGGGAAAGCACTTCGAGCGCGCCCTGGCGTTCTACCTGTCGCACTCTGATCGCTATCTCCGCTCTTTCGCAGAGCTGACCGACAGGCAGTAGTGCCTTGTCCCAGAAGCAACGATCCATGATGCGTCGCCTCGTGGACGCCGACACCGACACTGTGGGGCGAGGAATGCCGGTCGATCAGCCGCTGTCCAGCACGGCCCTGACCTTTTCGAGCAGGCCCTGAATGGTGAAGGGCTTGCCGATGAAGTGGGTGCCCTCGTCGAGGACACCGTGGTGCACGATGGCGTCGTCGGTGTAGCCGGACATGTAGAGCACCCTCAGGCCCGGGCAAGCCACGGCAAGTCGGCTCGCGAGCTCCCTGCCGCTCATCCGGGGCATCACCACGTCGGTGAGCACGAGGTGGATGTCGCCGTCGTGCCGGTCGAAGTGGAGCAGCGCCTCGCTTCCGCTGGCCGCGCCGATGACTTTGTACCCGGCCGCCGCGAGGATCCGCAGGGTCATGTTTCGCACGGCCTCTTCGTCCTCCACGACCAGGATCGTCTCGGTGCCCCGCAGATCGATTGTGTTCAGCTCCTTCGCACGCCCGTCCCGCTCGGCCTCGACGCGGGGCAGGAACACTCTGAACGTCGTGCCGCGGCCGGGCTCGCTGTCGACCCAGATGTCGCCACTGCTTTGCTTGACGATGCCGTAGACCATGGCGAGGCCGAGCCCGGTCCCCTGTCCAAGCTCCTTGGTCGTGAAGAAGGGCTCGAAGATCCGCTCCCTGGTCTCGGCGTCCATGCCGCCGCCGTTGTCGGACAAGGCCAGCATCACGTAGGCACCGGGCGCCGTGTCCGGGTGAGCGCTCGTATCCTCCTCGTCCAGCTCCACATTGGCGGTCTCGATGGTGAGCTTGCCACCGGTCGGCATGGCGTCGCGGGAGTTGATCGCCAGGTTCATCACGACCTGCTCCATCTGGCCGGGATCGGCGACGACCCGGCCGAGCCCCTCGGCCAGGTCGGTGCGCAGCTCGATGTCCTCACCGATGATCCGCCTCAGCATCTTCTCCAGACTGCCGACGATCTCGCCCAGGTCGAGGACCCTGGGCTCCATCACCTGCCTGCGGCTGAAGGCGAGCAGCTGGCGGGTCAGCGCGGTCGCGCGGTCGCCGGCTTCGAGGATCTGCTGGAGGTCGGAGCGCAGCGGGTCTGCCTCCCTCAGATCATCCAGGGCGAGGCTGGCGCAGCCGTTGATGACCGTGAGCAGGTTGTTGAAGTCGTGCGCCACGCCCCCGGCGAGCCGGCCGACGGCCTCCATCTTCTGGGCCTGACGGAGATGTTCCTCGCTCTTGCGGAGCGACTCCTCGGCGCGCTTGCGCTCGGTGATGTCGTGGGTCACGCCGACGATCAGGCTCGGCAGCCCGTCGGCTCCGGGGATGATCTTGGCGTTGTTGCGGGTGATGACTGTCGTGCCGTCCTTACAGGGCTGCTCGGCCTCGAACACGATGGGATCCCAGGCCGCGGCGTCGCCCGCCTCCACGAGCTGCATCTTTACGGCGAGCAGCGCCATGGCCTCGCTCAGCGACTCCGGGGCCATGAGGTCGCTCAGGGATTGGGCCATGGTTTCTTCCGCGGTGTAGCCCCGGAGCTGGAAGATGGACGGGCTGACAAAGACGAACCGCAGGCCCATGTCCATGGTCCAGACCACGTCTGTCACGTTCTCTGCGAGCAGCCGGTACTTCTCCTCGCTGTGGCGTCGGGCCTCTTCCTGCTGGATGCCGTGCAGCGCAAGGCCGAGATCGTCAGCCAGCTCATGCGCCAGGGAGAGCTCCTCGGGATCCCTCGCATGTTCGTTCGGCACCGCCAGGCCGATGGCCCCGAAGATTCTGCCGCCGTGCTCCAGTCGGACCGTCACACCCGAGCTCGAGCCGGCGTGGGTGCCGGCAATGGGGCAGCCGCCACAATCTGACGACGGGGCCTCGGCCACGACAATCTCCCCGAGATCCAGCGCCCGTTGGCAGCAGGGTGGCAGCTCGCCGGCCTCCAGCTCCTGCCGCAACGACGAGAAGCTCTCACCGAGGCCGGCTTCCGCGCTCGAGGTCGCAACCCGCCGGTCGTCCAACAGCACGATCCAGGCGCGTCGGTAGCCGCGGGCCTCGACGAGGATCTCGCAGACACGCCGGATCAGGGCGTCGCGGCGCCTCTCGGTCACGATGAGCCGGCTGACGGCTCGAATGGCCCGCAGCACGCGGTTCAGGTGCCCGGCTCTTTCCTGGGCGAGCTTGCGCTCCGTCTCGTCGCTGTAGACGGCAACGAGCTTTCCGTCGGGCAGCTTGTACACCTGGTTCACCCGGTAGCCGAAAATCCTGTCGTCCTGATACAGGCCGGTCGGATGCCGCTCGGGCGATCCCGTCCTCCAAACCCGCTCAAGGACGTCGAGCAGGCCGAGCGCCCTCACTCCGGGGAAGACCTCGGTCACCCTTCTTCCCACGACCTCGTCCCGCGTGACGCCATCGATGCGCTGCCCGGCCTCGTTGTAGTCGACGAAGACGAAGTCCTCGCCGCGGTCCACGGCCTCGTAGATGGCGACCCCTTCGCCCATGTTGTCGAAGAGCTGGCGGTATCTGTCGTCACTCGGCAACTGATCGTCTCCCACCTGACGCCTGGCCCACCGGCGAGGCGGTCCTATCCGCGGCGCCGAGCTACTGCCCCCTAGCCCTTCAACCTTCGGACGGTGCGCTCGAGGTGCGCGGGCTCGATGGGCTGAGTGCTAGCAGTAGCCCGGGGCACGGCCATGTTAACATGAGCTGGATTGCTGCATTATCGATAAGTGCCTCCGGTCATGATCTCGTTGGAGCTACCAAAAGTACTACAATCATGTCAGTCAGATGATCACGATTGCCACCGAAAGCCCTCGACAAGGAGCCTATGGTGTCGCAACAAATGTCCGGCGCGCGTGTCCTTTCGGGTGACAGCCACGATTCACCAGCCGGCAGCGGTCGCGAAAAAGACGCGACACAGGTGCTAAATATGAGGATTTGTTTGGTTTTATTACTGATCGGCGTGGGCTCCTGGGGTTGCGGCGAGGTGGCAGCGCAGGATCCGGACGCGTCTGGAAACACCAACGAAAACGACAATACGTGCGTGGTGGGGGCGAGCCGATGCTTCGGGGGCGGCTGGCAGCAGTGTGCCCAGGAGGTGTGGGTGGACGAGCTGCTGTGCCTGCCACCCACCGCAGCGTGCGACGATGAGCTGGGCTGTCTGGAGTGCTCACCCGGGGAGCGGTACTGCGACGGCGACACGGTGCGCCAGTGCACCCAACTCGGCACACCCGGCGCGGTGCTGGAGACCTGTGAGGCCGGGGCAGGGGAGTCCTGCAGCGGGGGCGAGTGCCTGGGCGCCTGTGAGGCGGCCGTGCTGCGCAGGGACTACATCGGCTGCGAGTACTGGCCCACGCCCACGACCAACAGTGCTCTCGGAGACGAAGGGGGCAGCTTTGCGGACAACTTCGGCGTGGTGGTGCACAACGCCAACGAGCTGCCCGCCACGGTGACCATCGCCCGGGAGGGCGCACAGGTGGCCCAGGCCACGGTGGCCCCGGGCGAGATGCACACCTTCGAGCTGCCCATGAGCACCGGGCTGTCCATGCCGGTCTCGGGAGCGGAGTCCCTGCTGGCGGCCGGGGCGGCCTACCACCTGACCTCGTCCCTGCCGGTCACGGTCTACCAGTTCAATCCGCTGGACTACGAGCTCGGCGGGAACCACTCGTACTCGAACGACGCCTCGCTGCTGTTGCCGTCCCACGTGCTGACCGGCGACTACGTGGTGATGGCCCGGCAGACCTCCGGCGTTCGTCCGGTGGTGCCCGACGGGCAGATGTTCTTCGCTCCGGGCTTCGTGGCGGTGGTGGGGACCGTGGACCACACGGTGGTGACGATCACGTCCTCGGCCTTCACGGCGAGCGGCAGCGGCGTCGCCGCGCTGAGCCCGGGTGAGCAGCGGACCTTCACCGTGGGACGGGGCGAGGTGCTGCAGCTCGTGAGCGAGATCCCCGAAGAGTGCACGGGGACCCTGAAGGACAACGAGTACTGCGACATGGGTGCGCCCTATGACCTCACCGGATCGATCATCTCGGCGAGCGCGCCGGTGGCGGTGTTCTCGGGACACGACTGCAGCTTCGTGCCCTTCGACGCCTGGGCCTGTGATCACCTCGAGGAGCAGCTGCCGCCCCTGCAGACCTGGGGCAAGGAGTTCATCGTCGCGCGCACGGAGTCGCAGCACGACGCGGCCCACCCCGAGGAGCCCAACCTGCTCCGCTTCGTGTCCGGCGCGGACGACAACCACATCGTGCTGGATCCGCCCCTGCCCGGGCTGGGCGGCAGCCTGACCCTGCACCGCGGCCAGTGGCGGGAGGTGCGGACCTACGAGGACGTGCACGTGCGGGGCACGGGGCCGCTGATGATCGGCCAGTTCATGGTGGGGCAGAGCTACTACTCTCCGGGCTGGATGAACAACCACGGCGACCCCTCCTTCGGCATCGTCGTGCCCCTGGTGCAGTACCGCCGGCAGTACACCTTCCTGGCGCCGGACAGCATCCCCCTGAGCTACGTGAACGTGATCAAGCCCGTGAGCGGATCCGTGGCGACCGTCTACCTGGACGGGGAGCCCCTCGCTGAGCAGGATTTCAGCCCTGCCGTGGGAGGGTCCCCCTTCGGTGTGGCGCGGGTGATCATCGACGGGGGCGGACACGTCATCGAGTCGGCCGGCCCCGTGGGCATCTCGGTCTACGGCTTTGCGCGCTTTACCAGCTACTTGTATCCGGGCGGGCTGAATCTCAACCACGTAAATCCGGTGAAATGACATGAGAGCCAGACATACAAATGCGATGGGGCGCCCGTGTCTCTACGTCGCCGCGATGGTGCTCGTTGGCTGCGGGGGCACGGCAGGAGACGACCAGAACCAGAACCACGACCTCCAACCCTACTGCGGGGACGGACGGGTGGATCCCGGGGAGACGTGCGACCTCGGGGGCGACAACGGCGTGAGCCCGGCGGCCTGCCTCGAGGACTGCACGCCCACCACCTGCGGCGACGGCTACGTGGGAGGCAGCGAGTGGTGCGACGACGGGGCCGACAACAGCGACAGCGAGCCGGATGCCTGCCGGATAACTTGTCAGTGGCCCCTGTGCGGAGACGGCGTGGTGGACAGCAGCGAGCAGTGCGACGGAGACAACCTGGACGCCCAGGCGTGTGACACCCTCGGATTCACCGGCGGCGAGCTGCGCTGCGATCCGTTCTGCTTCTTCGACACCTCCCGCTGCCTGCAGTGCGGCAACGGCGTGTGTGAGCCATCCGAGGACCGGCTCAGCTGCGCCGCGGACTGCACCGCCGTGGAGATCGTCGCCGGCAGCAGCCACGGCTGCCTGCGCCTCGGAGAGGGCTCCATCCGGTGCTGGGGGCTCTACGGAAGCTGGTCCTCCAGCGCGCTCCCCCTGGACATGTACGGCATCGAAGGCGCGGTGAGGCTGTCATCCAAGGGAGCGCACACCTGTACGCTCCTCGACGACGCGACGGTCCTGTGCTGGGGGGACAACGAGGCCGGGCAGCTCGGGGACGGGACCACGGACAACAGCGCGGTGCAGGTGGTCGTGGCCGGTCTGACTGGCGTCGCCGAAATCGCGGCCGGCGGTGAGCACAGCTGCGCGGCCCTCGAAAATGGAACGGCTCGCTGTTGGGGTGCAAACAGCGGTGGGCAGCTCGGCGACGGGACCACCACCCCGAGCCTCACGCCGGTTCCGGTGGCGAACGCCACGGACATTGCCCTGGTGGCCGCGGGCGGGATGCACAGCTGCGCCGTCCACCTGGACGCCACGGTCAGCTGCTGGGGCACGGGCACCTGGGGGCAGCTCGGCAACGGCGACACCTCAGATTCCCCGGCGCCCGTGAAGGTGTCGGGGCTTGGCGGCGCGCTGTCCGTGACCGCCGGGCTCTCACACTCCTGCGCGGTGCTCACCGACGGAACGGCCGCGTGCTGGGGCTGGAACGGCGGCGGGCAGCTCGGCACCGGCACCACCGCGGACGCCTCCGAGCCCGTGGCCG
Source organism: bacterium (assembly GCA_043825095.1). GTDB lineage: Bacteria > Myxococcota_A > Polyangia > HGW-17 > JAJRWW01 > JBDRSE01. The sequence goes on along the minus strand of JBDRSE010000270.1, from coordinate 24,073 downwards.
TGTCGGGTCTGCAGGACGTGGTCTCCCTCAGCGCGGGCTTGTTTCACACCTGCGCGGTGCTGCTGGACGGCTCGGCCCACTGCTGGGGCAGCAACGGCACCGGCCAGCTCGGTACCGGCACCACCGACGACCACGACCTGCCCACGCCGGTTTCGGGGCTCGCCGCCGGCGCCGGCGCCGCCGGCGTCAGCGCCGGTGCCTACCACACCTGCGCCGTGACCACCGCGGGCGCTGCGCTGTGCTGGGGCAGCAACATGTCCGGCAACCTCGGCGACGCCACCTACGTCGACAGCACGGTCCCCGTCTCGCCCGGAGGGTTCTGACCCGTCCGCTCGTCGACCGACTCAAGGGGCGCTGGGATCAGCCCGGAAAGAAGGCGAGGAGCCAGACCACTCCGATCAAGGAGGTGAGGACGGCGAGGGGAAGGCCCACCTTCAAGTACTCGAAGAACCCGAGACCACCAACGTCCCGGGCGCTCTCGGCGACGATGATGTTGGCCACCGAGCCGAGCAGGGTGAGATTTCCGGCAAAGGTCGAGGTCACGGTCAGGATCTCCCAGCCGAGGCTCGGATTCGGCAAGGTGGACATCTGATCGCGGACCACGAGGATGAACGGCACGTTCGAGACGATATTGGACCCGAGCAGGAAGATGCCCGAGGTGCGCAGCCAACCTGCGAGCCCATTCACGCCGGGATCTGCCAGGGGGAAGCGGGCAAACAACCAGGCGGGGCCCCCGCTGCGCATGAACCCTTCCACCACGACGAACAGGCCGGCGAAAAAGAGCAGCAGGGACCAGTCGATTCGACCCCAGAGCAGCCGCGTGTCCCGGCGGTGCAGGAGCATGAGCGCCACGAACCCCGCGGTCGCCGCCCAGGCCAGATCAGCGCCGGCCGTGAAGGCGATCGCGGTCCCGCCGATGACCGCCAAAGTGATGCCGGTTCGGGCATTGATCGGGGACCGCGATTCCTGCACCTCGAAGGCGGTGCCGCCGAGATGCCGCCGGAAGAAGACCCACAGCAACCCATGGTTGACGGCCAGGCAAACGAGGGCGAGGGGGCCGACGAGGAGGAGGTGCTCTCGGTACGAGAGCCCTCCGAGCAGGGCGCAGAGCATGTTCTGCGGGTTGCCCACCAGCGTGCCGACGCTGCCGGTGTTGGCCGCGGTTGCCAGCGCCAAGAGAAAAGGCAGCGGCGGGAGCCTGTGGCGCTGGATGAGGCGAACCACGAGCGGAGCGCCGAGCACGCAGACCGCGTCGTTGGTGATGAAGGCGCTGAGCATGCCTGCTCCCCAGACGATGGTTCCGAGCAGCCGCGCCGGGGTTCGGGCAAAGCGAACAACAGCGTGCTCGATGTCCTCGAAGAATCCGTCGATTGCGAGGAAGGCCCCCATGCCCATGACGCCGAAAAGGAGCAGGATGGTCGGCCCGTTGACCGCGCGCGCCGCGTCGTTCGGCGCCAGGACGCCGAAAACGACGCAGGCTACGGCGCCGAGCAGCGCGCCGGCGGGGCGGTCGAGCCCAAGCCACGACATCCGCCGCGCGGAGATCAGCACGTACGTGACTACGAAAATCGCGATTCCAGTCAATGTTGGCGCCTCTGTCCGCGTCTTTTCCTGCCCCGAACATGTGAAAGCACCAACGGGAATCCGATGGGGGCCTTCTGTGAACCGAACTGTGCCCTGGTGATCTCGCTCAACCAGGCCGGCTACGGATTTCGCTGCGCGAGCTGGCAGCCGTTGCAGCTCCTCCTTGTAGAGCTCGGCCACTTTGGGCCTGGGAACTCTATCGGGCCAGCCTCCGTGCCGTCTTCACATCGCATTACCTCTTGGCCTTCTTGGTCGGCTTCTTCCCCGCAGTTACTTTCGCCTTGGTCTTCTTTGCAGCTGCCTTCTTGGGCGTGGCCTTCCTGACGGTGCTCTTCTTCTTGGCCGCATTCTCTTTGACCGCCGCAGGTGTTGGGGTCGCCGGCTTGGATGCGCGCTTCTTCTTGGTCGCCTTGGAGGCTGCCGGTTTCCGGGTCTTCGCCGCGCGTCTCGTCCTTTTTGCCGGCCTGCTCGGAGCAGGTGCTTCGCCCGACGACACTCCATCCATGTCGATGTCGACGCCGAAGACCGACGACAGCTCGTCGGTTTTGAGCACCCGGCCTTTGCGTGCCTTACCGGCGGCAGTCGGCTGATCGACGGCGGCCTCAACCATTTCGGTCGGATCCACGCCGCGCAGGGTGAACAGCAGCTCGGGCTCGTGGTCGAGGCGCGCACCGACGCCGTACAGCGTCGCGGCCACGTGCTTGCACATGGTGGCCCAGTCCGGGCACGAGCAGCCGAGGGTGATCTCACGAGGCGATGGAAACAGCCCCTCGCCCTTGCGGGTGACGATTCCCATCACGCCCTTGGATAAAGATCCCTGGAGCAACTCTACCAGCGAGTCGATCTGGCCCGCGCACTGCCCCTTGATCTCCGTCCACTTCTTCTTGGGGAGCGGCTTGATCTTGATGTCCACGTTGTACAGGTCCGTGCCGCTGACCAGCGCGCGAACACGGCCGGCCTCGATTTGAAGGTCGATCACGGAGCCGTTGCGCACGTAGGTCCGCCCGCGTGGCAGGCGATTGGAGTAGTCGCTGTACGCTTCGAGGTTCTTGCACCAGGCCTCGCCCCAGAAGGTCGCTGCGATCTTGCGCCCCGCGATCTCGACCGGCGAGATATCGCGGCCGGATTTCTTCATCTTGGCTACCTTCTTCGCGGCGCGGCGACGGCGCTCTGCCACCGGTACGTATGGCGGCCAGTAGCTGTCGTAGTGTCTGCTCATGGGCTCACCTCATGGCTCTTCGCCAGCCGTGGGTTCGTCAGTCGCATCCGGTGGCAATGCCGAAACCTTGACCAGCGCTTTTTCCCCGGCCCTGACCCGCCGCTCGAGCTTCTTCAGGTCCTCTTCGGGAGGTAGCGCTTCCGGTTGAATTCCCCGCTCGAGCAGTACCGAACGGATGCTCTTGTTGTTCTGGATGTGCTCCGCTGTAATGGAAAATTCACCCTGAAGATCGTCTCTTCGAACATTGTAATTGGTGATTTCGGTGGCGAGGTTCTTGGCGGTGATGGTGACCGTGGGGAGGAAGTCTGCCAAGGGGCGGTTCTTGGGTACGCCCAGTTGGCTTTTCATCTGTCCGGTGGTCTTGTCGCCGAAAAGCGCCGCGTCGCCCTTGGAGCGGATTCGGCCAAAGCCCCGGTCATCAACGCCGCGCTCGTAGATGTTCTTTGAAAACGCTGTTTCGGACTCCCGGAGCTTTTGGCGAGCCTGAAGTCGCTCCTGGAGTTGGATCCGTTCTTCGATGACCTCTTGTTTTCGGGTCTGGATAGCGAAGTAGCTTTGGGCAAAAGCAATGGGTTCCTTGCGCGGATCGCCGTTTTGCGCGATGAGGTAACAGGCGTAGCGGGTGAGCATCACGTCGTCGATGGGACGTTCCGCGCCAGAGCCGATCTCGACCATTTTGCTGACGTCAGCAAAATGGTCTTCGATGGCTACGCCGGCGTTTTTACAGGAGTCTTTTGCCTTAGCGATCACCTCCTGGAAATTCCGCCACTGGGCGTAACCCAAGACCTTCTGCAGATCCCGTGCGAACCAAAACTCTACCTCCGAGTCGGGCCAAACCTGCACGATAGAATCGAACTCGGCATGCAGCTTGACGATATTCTTTTTCTCCATATCCGGTCTCTCCCTATTATCCCTCCAAGGCGCTGCTCAGATCGAGTGCCACCATCGATATCAGCTCCTCGTTGCTCATCTCCGTCAAGGAGGACTCGGCGCCTCCGGAAAGCACCTCATCGGAGAGCTTCTGCTTGCCCGCGATGAGCTCGTCGATGCGTTCCTCCACCGTACCCCGGCAGATGAACTTGTGAACCAGCACGTTCTTCTTCTGCCCGATGCGAAAGGCGCGGTCCGTGGCCTGGTTCTCCACCGCCGGGTTCCACCACCGGTCGAAGTGGATGACGTGGGAGGCGGCCGTCAGGTTGAGCCCGGTGCCGCCGGCCTTGAGCGAGAGCACCATGAAGGGTACGCGGTCGTCTTCCTGGAAGCGCTTGACCAACCCCTGTCGTTTTTTGACCGGTGTTCCGCCGTGCAGCACGAGGCCGCTTTGGCCGAAGACCTCGGCCAGGAACCCGGACAGCGGCCCGGTCATCTCGCGGAACTGGGTGAACACCAGCACCTTGTCCTGGCGGGCGGCGATGGATTCGCAAAGCTCACGCAGCCTGGCGAGCTTACCGCTGTCCGCCGGCTCGTAGGCGCCGTCACCCAGCCATTGGGACGGGTGGTTGCAGATCTGCTTGAAGCGCATCAAGAAGGCCAGGATCACGCCTCGCCGTTCGATGCCGCCCCGCTCTTCGATGGCCTTCTTCATCTCGTCGACCGACTGCTGGTACAGGGCGGCCTGGCGCTTGCTCAGCAGGCAGTGGGCGTTGACCTCGGTCTTGTCGGGTAGATCATCGATGACGTTTTTGTCGGTTTTGAGCCGGCGCAGGATGTAGGGCTGAACGAGCCGGCGCAGCGGCGCGTAGGCTCCTTGCTTGCCCGACTCCATGGATCTGCACAGCCGGTTGAAAGCCTTGACCGAGCCCAAGAGCCCCGGGTTCAGAAAGTCGAAGATCGACCATAGATCTCCGAGGCGGTTTTCCACCGGCGTACCCGTCAGCGCCAGGCGCCACGTCGATTTCATCGCCTTGACCGCCTTGGTCTGTTTGGCGCTGGGGTTCTTGATGGCCTGGGCCTCGTCCAGGATTACGTAGCGCCACGCGTACTCCTTCATCCACTCGGTGCGCATGGCGGTGCCGTAGGTGGTGATCACCGCATTGTGGGCGACCACGCGCTTTTTCGAGAGCTTCCTCAGCTCGGCCGAGGGGAAGTGCGAGGGGTGGGCGATGAGCACCTTCAGCTCGGGAGCGAAGCGCTCGATCTCGAGGCGCCAGTTGTCCACCAGGGAGGCAGGCACCACCAGAAGATCGGTACCTTTCTCCTTGTTTCGCCGGCTCATGGAGAGGACGCCGAGCACCTGGATCGTCTTGCCCAAGCCCATGTCGTCGGCCAAACAGCCGCCGAGATCGAGGCTGCGCAGGGTCGAAAGCCACTGCACTCCCAGCTTCTGATAGGGGCGAAGCTCGGCGACGAGGCCCGCGCCCGCTTCGATGTCCGCTTGCAGCTCGGGGGAGCGGAGCGCATCGAGTCGGCTCGAGAGCCATTTGCCGGCGATGACCTCCGACCACTCGGGCCGCGCGCTTTCGGCGCCTTCGTCTTCACCATTGATGCTGGCGCCGGAGAGCATGCGCATGGCCTCGCCGAAGCTGATCCCGCCCGCCTGGGCCCGCCGCTGGACATCCCGCCACTGATCGAGCACTTGCGAGAGCTTGTCGCGGTCTACCTCGACCCACTTGCCCTTGATCAGCACGAGGCCGTGAGTGGACGCGAGCAGCTCCTCGATCTCCCGTTTGGACAGCTTCTTGCCGTCCAGGGTCAGACCGACATCGAAGTCCAGCAACGCGTCCATCCCCAGGGTGGAAGGCGCCTTGCCGCCAACCGAAACCGAGACCTTGGGGCGGGGCTTGTTCTTGGCGCTCCACCAATCGGGCATGCGCACGACCAGCCCGGCCTGTTCGTACAGCGCGATCTCGCACAGGAACCGGTGGGCCTCCTTGGGGGACCAGGAGAGCGGATGGTAGATGTCGCCGGCATCGACCAGCTCGCGGATGAAGTCGCTCTGCTCGGCCGCCCGGGACAGGGGAGCCAGCAGAGCGAGCAGCTTCTGGCGGTTCCTGGCCCCGGCGTAGTCCTTGAGCGCACGTCCCAGTGGTAGGTGCTGGGGCTTGGCCAGCTTGGAGACCTTGTGCACATAGGTGGCGATGAAGGCAAAGGGGAACTCGGGGTCGCGCTTGTTTTCGGCCAGGTGGAAGCAGACCCGGCCCACCACGTTCCAGACCGAGCTGTGCTTCTTCAGGTACCCCTGGACACCGTCTTTGAAACCCTTGGCCTCGGTCACAAGTGCCGCACCCATGTCGGACCAGATGTCACCGAGGAGCGCGGCATCGAGAAGCTCGGCGCCCTGCATGGGAGAAACGGCCTGGACCAGGGCCGTGATCTCGTCCGCGTCTGGATTGGGAATGACGAGAGAATTTGGGTCTGTCGGGTCGAGCGCGCCGCACACCCGGCCGACGAACGCCCGCCCGACATCGCGCCAGTACGAAAGCGACGGCGGAAGATCGGTCGAAAGCTCTGCCGCGCCGAGATGCAACACTCCGGTGCCACGACCGGCGCTGAAGGCCTCGATGATGAGCCCGGCGACCTTGGCCGACAGCAGCGGGCCGTCCGCGGGCGATCCGGGCTGGACGTCGATGCGCCCGCTCGGCGTCAGCCGACAAACGAGGGTTTCACCGCCGCCCTGGGCGCTATCGAGGGAGAGCTGGCCCATCAGCTGTTCACACTGGACTCGACTTTCGCACTCTTTCGTCGCGAGAACGACAAGAAATCGTGTCTGTCACCTGTGTATACCAAACTCCTGCAGGGTTCAGCCACTTTCCACCCGGCACACTCCTTTAGGTAGGCCCAGGGCCTCCATGGCCCTCGTCCTCTAACTCCTATTCATCGCCGTTCCGCACTTGGAACAGGTCTGCGCGTTGCAGGGCTTCCTGTGAACCAAACTGTGCAACCGTTCGCACAGGATATTTGTAGCTCCGGCTGACTGACTTGAGCGAACGGTGGGAAGGAGGGGGTGGGGGTGCCGGGGATGACGAGAGCAGGTTCCGGCTCAGTCGTGGCGGCTCTCTGTTCTAATGTGGCGGAGCAAAACCGGGCGTCCGAAAACAGCGAGCGCCGGCCGTCACAGGGAGGAGCCCCTTCGACCAGGTCGTCAAGGCGGCTCGCTCGTCGTACCCATCAGAATGATTGGCATGCGCTTCATTTTGAACGGCCCGTTCGACTGGCCTCTCAGGGCTGGAAGGCGTCTCCGATCGGTGTCTGAACCTCAAAGCGCCGCCATTTAGGGGGTTTGCTCTATCGGACTACGTTGGCATGCGACTTGCTGAGTAACTCATACCCCATAGGGGGATGGGTCATGCGGTTGGAGAAGCATCGTGATGATGGATGCCGAGACGAAGAAGGCTGTTCGTGCTCGCCTTCACAGGATCGCCGGTCAGGTGCAGGCGATTGAACGCATGGTCGACGCGGATCGCTACTGCCTCGACGTGATGCACCAGCTCGCCGCCGTGCAGGCGGTAATTGGCGAGGTCGGCGAGGTCGTTCTTCGGTCCCACATCCAGACCTGCGTGACCGACGCTGTCCGGAGCGGCGACGAGCGCGAGTGCAAGCGCAAGGTCGAGGAATTGGTGACCATCTTCGGCCGGTACAAGCGCATCCGCGAGCGGTAACGGAAACGAGACCAGGGAGTTGAACAATGGAAGATCGGATCGGACATCACGGACACCCACCGGAGCCGAGCGCGCCGACAGGCGTCGATCCTGTCTGCGGCATGAAAGTACCGCTCGGGAGCCCATACCGCTTCGTCGTGAGTGGAACCGAGGTCGTTTTCTGCAGCGAGCACTGTCTCGGGAAGTTTCGCGCTGACCCGAGCCAGTATCTGCACAACGGCGAGAGCGAGGGCGAGAGCGAGAGCCTCCCGAACACGCGGACCGCAGGCGTGTACACCTGTCCCATGCATCCAGCGGTTCGGGCAGACCAGCCGGGCTCGTGCCCAAAGTGCGGTATGGCGCTCGAGCCTGTGACGCCTCGACCAAACGCGTCGGCCGAGTGGGTGTGCCCCATGCACTCGGAGATCGTCCGTGATGCGCCAGGGTCTTGCCCGAAGTGTGGAATGGCGCTCGAGCCGAAAGCAGCATCTGCGACCACTAATGACGAGGAGAGCCACGAGCTCCGCGACATGAAACGGCGGTTTTGGTTTGCCGCCGCCGTGACGGTTCCTCTCGTCATCCTCGCGATGGGTGACATGCTGCCCGGACAGCCGATCTCACGCCTGCTCTCGGCGCGCGTGCGTACGTTCGCTGAGCTGCTCCTCGCGACTCCGGTCTGCCTCTGGGCGGCCTGGCCGTTCTACGTCCGGGCGGTCCAGTCGGTGAAGAACAAGAGCCTCAACATGTTCACGCTGATTGGGCTCGGCGTGAGCGTTGCCTACGTTTATAGCCTGGCTGCGGCATTGATCCCCAATGTCTTCCCCGCCTCGTTCCGCGAGGGCGGCGTAGTGGCGGTCTACTTTGAGGCGGGAGCGGTCATTGTTACGCTTATCCTCCTGGGTCAGGTGCTCGAGCTCAAAGCGCGCAGCGCGACCGGCAACGCGATCAAGAAGCTCCTCGGCCTCGCCCCGAAGAGCGCGCGCCGGCTCAAGGAAGACGGCTCGGAAGAGGACGTCCCACTCGACGCCGTCGCTGTTGGTGATCGACTGCGGGTGCGCCCTGGCGAAAAGGTTCCAGTCGACGGCGTCGTGATTGAGGGTGCGAGCTCCATCGATGAATCGATGGTCACGGGTGAGCCGATTCCCGTGGAGAGGCACGCCGAGGACCGTGTAGTTGGCGCGACGGTGAACGGCACGCTCACCGAGGGCAAGCCGAAGTTGGTGGCCGTCGTACCCGTTTCGGGCTTCGATGAGCCGGCGCTGCTTCGCCTCGCGGCGACGCTCGAGCGCGGCAGTGAGCATCCTCTCGCTGCTGCCATCGTTGGGGGGAGTGAAGAGCGCGGCGTCGAATTGGCTGAGGCAACGGGCTTCGAGAGCATCACCGGGAAGGGAGTGAGTGGGAACGTCGACGGGCATGTCGTGGCCCTGGGCAATCTTGCGCTGATGGCCCAGCTCAGCGTCGAGCTCGGCGTCCTGGCCGAGAAGGCGGAGGCGCTCCGTATCCAGGGGCAGACGGTCATGTTTGTCGCGGTCGACGGGACACCGGCAGGTCTGGTCGGTGTCGCCGACCCGATCAAAAAGAGCGCGCCGGATGCCATCCGGGAGCTCCACCAGGAGGGCATTCGTATCGTGATGCTCACAGGTGACAGCCAGACGACTGCGCAGGCCGTGGCGAAGGAGCTGCAGATCGACGACGTCATCGCAGGAGTGCTCCCTGACCAGAAAGCAGAAGCTATCAAGCAGCTTCAGGGCGACGGGCACTTCGTGGCGATGGCGGGTGACGGTATCAACGATGCGCCCGCGCTGGCTCAGGCTCAGGTGGGCATCGCGATGGGAACCGGGACCGACGTCGCCATGGAGAGCGCGTCGGTGACCCTGGTGAAGGGAGACCTCGGAGGCATTGTCCGAGCGCGCCGGCTGTCGCGAAGGACGATGCTCAATATCAAGCAGAACCTATTCTTTGCGTTCTTCTACAACGCGGCGGGTGTTTCGATCGCGGCCGGCGCGCTGTACCCACTCTTCGGCCTGCTCCTGTCCCCGATGATCGCGGCTGCGGCGATGAGCTTCAGCTCGGTGTCGGTCATTGGGAATGCGCTGCGCCTGCGGCGAGCGGACGTCTAAGGAGGAGAATCATGCACTGGCCAAACGGAGACGGGCACGGCGGCCCGGTCGTCGTGGGCAATACGTATCTCGAGGGCGCCTTCCAGGCGCACGTGGTCGCAGGCCTCTCTGGGGGCAATCAGGGTCGTGCAGGGATGACGAGCGGCCCGACGCCGGCAGCTCTGTCTTGGCCAGTACTATGATGGCGTCATGGCAAACGCAGTGCCGCCGTGACGAGAATCGAGGAGTGCACCGATGAAAGCCAATGCCGAATAGCCAAAGACACGCGAGCCCAAGCCGGGGGCGAAGCCAGGTGCGAAGGGCGAGCTCGAGGCGCTGGTTTACGGCACGGGCGCAAAGACCTACTTCGGGAAGACGGCGCAACTGGTCCAGGGGGCGCAAACCGTCAGTCACTTCCAGCGCGCCGTGCTTAAGATCGGCAACTACCTGATCGTCCTCGCCGTGGCCCTGGTAGCTGTGATCATCGCCGTCGCGGTCTTCCGGGGTGATCGGCTCCTCACCACGTTGCAATTCGCCTGGTGTTGACCGTGTTCATGACCTTGTCGATCCTGGTGTTCAACTTCTACCCGGTAACCGCGGCGATGATCGTGATGCTGGCGCTGCTCAACGACGGCGCCATCCTGTCCATTGCATATGGGACCCTCGGCGGTCTGCCAGCTCCAAAAATGGCAACGCCCCTCTCGGTTGGGAGAGGCGCTGCGGTAGCTCCCCAGAACCCGCCTCAATCAACTCGGTTCTCAAGTTGAGCGCCCGCTCGGGTACTCGTCTCAGGCTGTGTAAGTGTAGATATTGATTGGTGTTGCTGAAGTCTATCGGTCGGCGCGCTGGGCCGGTCGCCGATTCCCGACCGGGTTGCGATGGCGGGCTTGGCCTCCAAAAACGGGATGACGCTCTCCTCGGGGCTGGTCTGGTTTACAGCCGCGCATCACCAGCTCGCAGAGGCCGTGGGCCAGGATCTCGATCACCCCTTCGCGCGGTGACGCCGGTTCGGGGACAGGTACTCGAATCATGGTTCACCTCCTCGGCCCGGGGGAAAGGGCGGGCCACGGTGACCACACCGGCGTTGTCGGGCGAGGAAGGCAAGGGCCTGTTTGGGCCAACCTCAGCAATTTGAATGCTTGCCGAGCCAGAATCTTCTGCAATAACAAGATGTAATCTAATGCTGACAAAATGAAGCGATCGTTTCTTTTTCTGGACACAAAAAAAGCGTTCGCTTATTATTGGCTGGTGATGTGAAGCGATCGTTTCGAAGAAGGACTACAATGAAGAGGAAGACCGGAGAGTACGAGCGCAGCACCGTGGCCGGGGAGGAGGTGGGCTCCTTCATTCCGTATCCCCTGCCTCCACGGGATCCTCCCCTGGAACTCGGTGGCGAGCTGGCGCCGCTGCTGGCTCGTGCGCAAGAGCAGATTCGGCTCCTCGATCTCGCGGGCGAGTTGGTACCTTCGGTCGAGTGGTTCGTCTATGCTTTCGTCCGCAAGGAGGCTGTCCTCTCCGCTCAGATAGAGGGCACGCAGGCCACGTTGATGGATCTGCTCGAAGTCGAAGCCTCTGGCGAAGCTCCGACCGACGCCGACGTGGAGGAGGTCTGCGGATACGTCGCTGCCCTGGGCTACGCCTGGGAGGAGCTCGGCAAGGAAACCGGACTGCCCATCTCTATGCGGCTTCTCTCCGAGACGCACCGCAGGTTGCTGAGCGGGGCCCGAGGCGATCAGAAGCAACCCGGTGAGGTGCGCCGCTCGCAGAACTGGATCGGTGGAACACGGCCAGGCAATGCCAACTTCGTCCCGCCACCGCCGCAGAGGCTCGCCGAGCTGCTGAGCCAGTTCGAGCACGCGATCCACGACGAGAGCGACCTTCCACCGCTCGTGCGCATCGGGCTGCTGCACGTACAGTTCGAGACGCTGCACCCCTATCTCGACGGCAACGGTCGACTGGGGCGCCTTTTGATCACGCTGCTTCTGCGCCATTGGGGTTTGCTCTCGCGGCCGCTACTCTATTTGAGCCTCTTCCTCAAGACCCACCGTCAAGAGTACTATGGCCGGCTGGCCGCGGTGCGGACCGACGGTGACTGGGAGGGCTGGCTCTCGTACTTTCTTGAAGGGGTCGCTGTCGCGGCCGACGAGGCTGTCGTAGCCGCGCGGCGGTTGCACGCCATCGTTGCGCAAAGCCGCGCACGACTCATGGCCCGCGAGGACGCCACGGTGATGAGCATCCGCCTCTTCGAGCTACTACCCGAGCACCCGATATTGACGGTGGGCCGCGTCGTCCAGCTGCTCGATTGCTCGAGGCCGGCCGCCGCCAAGGCGCTACGCGTTCTCGAGGCCGCAGAAGTTCTGCACGCACTCGACGACCGCAAGAAGAACCGTGCCGTCGTGTTCAAGGAGTATCTGAACAACCTCCGCGAAGGAACGGAGTTGTAGGAAGCCCGACGAGAACGTCATCGAGTCCGTGACGCTCGCCTTCGACTTCTTCGAGTTGATTCAGTAGGCGGCTGGCCTATTGGCGAATCTGAGCAAGGATCGCCGTCGCATTGTCATGGCCGCCCGCAGCTTCGGAGGCGTCCAGTAGCGCTGCACATCGCTCGCCGAGATCCTGAGCTCCATTGCCCAACAGCTCGGCAACTTGGGTATGAGCCACTTGTCGTGTCACGCCATCGCTACAAAGAAGGAAGAGATCACCAGAACGAGACGGGTGGTAACTCAAATCCACGGGAACATCTTCCGCAACACCGACAGCCCGCGTGATGACAGTAGAGTGCGTCTCAGCAATTCGTTCGATCTCATCGAGGGGTGCGCCGCTCTTTCTCATCTCGGCTACAAGGGAGTGATCCTCGGTCAACCAGGTGAGGCTCCCGTCCCGATATCGGCCAACGCGGCAATCCCCAACGTGAGCGACGGCTATCCAACCCTTGAACATACGGAGGGCACAGAGTGCTGCACCCTGACCTTTGCGCTTGGGATTGGTCTGGCCCTCTTTGAACACTTCCTCGTTCGCACGAATGACGGCCGCCGCAAGTAGATCGGCTGCCGCCAGGTCGCCGCGATGTGCTGAATGCCCCCGAATGACCTCCTCAAAACAGGTTACCGTCAGAATTGCGGCGTTCTCCCCAGAAGAGGCACCCCCGCATCCATCCACCACCAGGTACGTGTTCGCTTCTTCCAGAATGCCAAAGGTGTCTTCATTCGCTTCCCGGCAGGAACCTGTGATGGTGGAAGCAGCGTATTCGACCAGGGCGGTCTGTCCTTTCTCAACTGCTTTCATTGACGTGCTCCTTCCGCATCATGCTCAAGGCCGACCTCTGTGTAAACCAGCCATTCGCGAGCCCGCGTTGTGTTAACCAACGGGCCGTGCTCTGTCCCCGCTCTCAGCCGCAGAGAGCACGATCGGGGTCTGGAAGGGTGCCGAGCACCCCGAAGAGTGATCTCTGGGGCCCTACTTCGAGAGCCAGGAGGGCGGTGCTCTCGGGCGGCGGTGCTCGCAAAGAGCCGCGATTCCTGCCGCTTATATATAGTAGAAAGCCCCACCGAGAATCCCGATGGGGCTTTCTGTAAACCAAACTGTGCGTCGGTTCGCACAGGATTTTTTTGGCTCCGGCTGACGGACTTGAGCGGCAGCTGTCGGATTCCAGCGAGCTGGAATCGGACAGCTCCGCGGACGGAGGGTGGGGAGGAGGAGGTAGGGGAGTCAACCCCAACCCCGCGGGTCGGCGGTCTGCCAGCTCCAAAAATGGCAACGCCCCTCCCGGTTGGGAGAGGCGCTGCGGTAGCTCCGGCTGACGGACTTGAACCGCCGACCCAGTGGTTAACAGCCACTTGCTCTACCGACTGAGCTAAGCCGGATTGCGAAGAACCCAGATAGTCCAGTCGGTTTGTTGTGTCAAGAGGTTTTAGGGGGTTAAGTGGGGTACTATGGGGTAGTATTCTGCGTGCTTGGACGTACGAGGCCACAGGAAGGAGACCGCCATGTTCCGAGGTTCTTTCGTTGCCATTGTGACCCCGTTTCGCGAGGGGGGGGTGGACGAGGACGCCCTGCGGGGCCTGGTGCGGTTTCACCTCGAGAATGGGACCGATGGGCTGGTGCCCTGCGGCACGACCGGGGAAGCCGCGACGTTGACTGCCGCGGAGTTCGACCAGGTGGTGGGCGTGGTGGTGGGTGAGGTGGGGGGGAAGGTGCCCGTGGTGGCGGGTACGGGAACGAACAATACCGCCGCGACGGTGGAACGCAGCCGGCGGGCCAAGGAGCTCGGCGTGGACGCCGTGCTGGTGGTCACGCCGTACTACAACAAGCCCACCCAGGAGGGGTTGTATCAGCACTATCAGGCAGTGGTGAAGGGCGCGGCGCTGCCGGTGGTGATCTACAACGTCCCGGGCCGGACGTGCGGGAATATCTTGCCGGAGACCGTGGAGCGGCTGGCGGACCTTCCGGAAATCGTCGCGGTGAAGGAGGCGTCTGGGTCGTTGGACCAGATCGGGGAGCTCATCGGCCGCGTTGGGGAGCGGGTGGCCGTGCTGTCGGGGGATGACGGCCTGAACTTCCCGATTGCGTGCTTGGGTGGGAGGGGGGGCATTTCGGTGCTCGGCAATCTGGTGCCGGCGGACAACGCGCGGCTGTTCCGCGCGGTGGAGGAGGGGAGGTGGGAGGAGGCCCGGGCGCTGCACCACAAGTACCGCCGGTTGGTGAAGGCGCTCTTCGTGGAGACGAACCCGCTGCCGGTGAAGACCGCGTTGGCCCTGATGGGCAAGCTCCAGCTCGAGTTCCGCCTGCCGCTGTGCGAGATGAGCGCCGCGGGGCGGGCGCAGCTCGTCGAGACCCTGGTCAGCTACGGCCTTGTGGACGCCTGATTCCCACCTGACGCCGGCCCTGTTCGAGCGCTATCCGCAGCTCGTGGACCGTGTGCCGTGGACGCCCCTCGGCAGTTACCCTACGCCCGTGTCCCGCCTGTCCCACCTGACCCGGGAGCTGGGGAGCGTCGAGATCTGGGCGAAGCGGGACGACCGGGCCGGCGCGCTGTACGGCGGGAACAAGGTGCGCAAGCTGGAGTTCGTGCTGGCAGACGCGCAGGAGCGGGAGGCGCGGCGGGTGTGGACCATCGGCGGGGTCGGCTCGCACCAGGTGCTGGCCACGGCGATCTATGCGCGGTCCCTGGCGATCTCCAGCGCGGCCGTGGTGTTCCCTCAGCCGCGCACGGATCACGTGCGACAGGTGCTGCACGCCATCGTGGAGACGGGCTGTGACCTGCAGCCGGCCCGACACATGCTCACCGTTCCGGTGGCGAGCGCCCGGTTGGTGGCGCGGCTCACGGCCGGCGACGGGGGCGTGCCCTACCTGGTGCCCCCGGGCGCGTCCTCCGCGCTGGGCGCCCTGGGCTACGTGTCGGCTGCGCTGGAGCTGGCCGGGCAGATTCGGGACGGGGAGTGTCCGCAGCCGGAGGCGATCTTCACGCCGCTGGGTTCCATGGGCACCGCGGCGGGATTGCTGGTGGGCCTGCGGCTCGCCGGGTTGTCCATTCCGGTGCACTGCGTCCGCGTCGTGGCCGCCCCGCTGGCACCTCCCTCTCGCCTGGCTGCGCTGTGTCGCGACACGGCGGCACTGTTGAGGCGTCACGGGGTGCAGGTGCCGGGGACGTTCCGGTCGTCGGAGCTGCTCGTCGAACATGGGTACGTGGGCCGTGGGTACGGGTATCCAACGGCTGCCGGGCGCGCGGCGCTGGCCGCGGCGGCGGCGGATGACATCGACCTCGAGACGACCTACACCGGCAAGGCGATGGCGGGGCTCATGGCGCACGTCGTGGGGCGCCGGCCCGGCTGGCGACGGGTCCTGTTCTGGAACACCTTCAGCTCTGTGTCGCTCACGCCTCGCACCGACCTCGCACAGGCTCGCGCACGTCTCCCCGAGCCGATCCGTTCCTTCTTGTCCGACGTCTGACGGCTGACGTCTGACGTCTGACGTCAGACCTCTGACGACGATCGAACGACGCTCTGAAAAAAAGCCCGCCGGCGAAAGGCCGACGGGCTTCAGGAGAGGTGGTGCGCACCGGGGGGTATCGCGCACCCAGGGTTACCAAATTGTGACGCCGTTCTTGGGTCGGTGCAACGTCGCCACTGCAAGTAATACGCACGGCCTTACAGAAAGTTGGGAACTTGGGTCAGGCTATCCGAATATTTTCTCGTAGAGGCTGACGAGCGCGAAGGCGAGCACGCCGAGGGCCACGAGGCCAAGGAACGTCCAGTGGTTCAGTGGGACGCCCAGGGAGGTCAGGAGCGGTCCGAGCGTGTACAGCGACGCGGCGAGCGCTGCGATTCCGCCCAGGAGATCCAGCCGGGGCCCCCGTTCCGACAGCCCGCCGGGGGGGAGGGAGATCGCGCGGTAGACTGCGTAGGAGCCCAGCAGCAGGGAGAAGCAAGACATGGCCAGCGGGGCTCCGATGAGCATCTCCCGGGTCATGACGATCTGCAGCGGCCCCTCGGTGGGTCGAGGTCTGCTGGCGATCAGGAAGAGCCGCAGCAGCGCGGCGCCCACCGCGGTCAGTGCGAGGAAGGGGCCCAGCACGCCCGGATTCCAGAGCCGTCGCCCCAACACCCGGGCGGCAAGGGCGCACAGCATCAAGCCCGCGCCGGCGCCGACGGTGATGAGGCCGTAGACGAGCTGGCGTCCGTCGGCGTACCGCGCGTAGAGCATGCCGCCCAGGGCGAGCAGCCCGGAGGCGAACATCAACCAGACCGGCCAGCGGGGGGCGACTACGACCGAAGCGTCTCTTTGTTTTGCGGCCATGCGGCTGCGCTGGGGGCTCAGCCCACCATGGGGAGGGTGAATACGTTGAAGGACTGGTCGGCCGCGACGAGGGTCTTGGGCTCCTGCCTCGTGAGGTCGCGGAGATCCGCGTGGTCCGGGGGATTCGTCAGGATCAGCGCGAGCTTGAGGTTGTCGTGGTCGCGCCGTTTGATCTCGGGGTTCCAGGTGTCCGACGGCCGACGACAGACCGCGCAGTCTGTCAGGCCGCTGAGCTGCGTGTAGTACACCGGCGTCGAGTCCACCGCCATCACCATGACCCGGCCGTTCGTCACCAGGAGATTCAGCTCCGGATCTCCACCGCCGGCGTCGTCGAGAAAGCGCTGCACCGTGCGGCAGGTGTTGCGCATCGCCTTGGCCAGGAGCTCGGCCGGTAGATCGTGAACGTCGAGCAGCCCTTCGTCGTACAGGAACGCCAGAAAGAGGTGGAACAGGTGCTCGGAGTCTGTTTCGCCGCGGATGTTCCGGCGGAGGAAGTCAGGGATCGAGTTGATGATCCAGGGCCGGATCTTGTCGAACCTCGAGACGAATCCAGAGTGCGCGCTGGACCAGGTGCGGAAGCGGAAGGGCTGGGTATTCTCGGGGATGGTGCGGCCCATTTTGAGCCTGCGAACGCTGCCCACGATGGCCGTCGCCTGGATTCCTTCGACTTTCTTGTAGAAGTCGAGAGAGCCCATGTGCCGCGGGCGGCGCTTGCTGAGCACATCCTGCTGCAGGTGGTGTGACAAGCCCCAGCCGAAGGGACTCTCCGCCTCGGAAACTGCGAGCAGCTCCCGATACGGGTGGAGCGCGTGGGAGACGAGCTGGGCTTCATTGATCAAGCAGCCGAATAGCTTGGCCATGTTTGGTTCCAGGTGCCGCTCAGGTGCCGGAGCGGGTGTCCTCAGTCTGGGTCGAGTCTGTGGTCGAGTCTGTGGTCGAGCCGCTGGACTCAGTGGGTGAATCGTCCTTCATGCCCTCCAGGATGATGCGGCGCGTGCGTTGATCGGCAACGCGTTTCACGGCGAATCGCAGCACGACGGAGAGGATGAGAAACACGATGATGATGATCAGCAGCGCGGTCCAGAAGGTGGATCCCCGAGCAACGCCCTCCCTGAGCCCTTCGAATGTCATGTCCTCGTGCATGCCAGTCTCTCCCGTGGCGCTGTACGGAAACCCCGGCTCCTGCGGTCCGCGTCAGACCTGAGCGGTCAGTATTTTATAAGCCGTCTTCGGAGTGCCGTCAACCAACCCAAAGGCCGGAGGTCGGGCAGTGCTTTCGTTGAAAAACCGGGAAAAAGAGGCTATCTTTCTAGCGATTGGCGCACCACGGCGTCGACACGTCTCCTGCGAGGGATCTCGAACGAAGCAAAGCCTCGCGGGTCTGTCGACGCAAATCGGTGGTTGTGCAGGATAATGCCCCGATCCACCCCGGGGCGATTCGCGGCCAGGAGGTTGTTCGTGACTAGAATTCAATATTTGATGGGGGCCGTGCTGCTGTCGGGCCTGGTTCTAAGCTCGCCCGCTGAGGCGCGCAGCATTTTTCTGAACGGCGTGAACCTCAACGCCGTCGATCTGCCCGCGGTCACGCTCAAGGGCTGCGACGTACATATCGACGCCAAGGGGAACATCCACATCACGGCTCGCGGTTACAAGATCCAGGTCGGCGCGGGCGGAGGCACGACCCGTCCCGACCCGACGCCGACTCCCGGCACCCGGACCGTGGGCAGCGCCAACGAAAGCTACTACCTGGTGAGCTTCTTTAATAAAAAGGGCGCAACCCAGTATGATATTGAGCTTTTCATCAATGGGAAGATGGTACGGAGGATCCGCGCCCGTAGTGAACAGGTAGCCATCGACATCACTTCACATATCCGTCGAGGCAAGAGCAACGAGATCATCTTCGTGTCCCGAAAGAACTACGAAAACAAGGGGCGCGAGAGCGCCTCTCCCATGGACTACTTCCGAGTGGTCCTGGGATCCGGCTTCGAATCAAAGGGGCAGATCGTGCTCAAACAGTCCCTGGTGGAAACCCGCCGGACCGCTGCCCAGACCCGGGCGACCTACACGGAGAAGCACACGTTCATTTTCCGCTAACCCGGTCCTCGACGGCCCCTTTCGTCGCCCCCGCCTTTATTTCGTTGACAGCGCCCCGGATATATTGGTACTCGTCTGCAAACATTGGTCTTTTTCACAATGACACAGCTGTTCACCAAGGCACGGTCCGCACTGGAATTCAAGGTCGCGCCAGGGCGCGACAGAGGGCGCTGGTGGCTCGCCGTGGTGGCTATGGCGATCAGCGCCATGGTGCTCGCCGGTTGCCCCGCCTCTGCGGAGCGGAAACCGCGCACCTCGATGACGTACTTCAAGCTCGGGCACGACTACTTCTCCCGGGCGATCAGGTCCCGCCAGGCGGCCGTTCGCGAGCGCTTCATCAACGTCGCCCTGTTTGAGCTGCGGAAGTCCCTCAAGTACGACGATCAGAACCACCACGCGCACTTCCTCATTGCGCTCATTTACCTGTACAAGGGGCAGAGGAGCGCCGAGGAGACTGAGGTTCTGCAGTGCCTCGAGGGCCCGGAGGTCGAACCCTATCGGAAAGAAGCCGACGCGCTGATGAGGAAGTCCCTCTCCCATTTCGAGACGGCATTCAAGCTCCGGGGAAGTCGGGATTCTCGGGTTGCGCTGAATCTGAGCACGGTGTATCTGTACTTCAAGAACTATGTAAAGGCTGAGGAGCTGGGTCGCCTCGCCCTGTCGGACATCGCCTATTCGACACCGCACCTCGCGCGCAACAATGTGGGGCGGGCCCAATTTCACCGGGGGAGGCTGCTCAGTGCCAAGAAAAATCTCAAGCAGGCGGTGTTTTCAGAGCCCCGATTTTGCCCTGGATATTATTGGCTCGGCCGAGTAGAATTTGCCGAGAAAAAACACGCGTCCGCCGCAAAGATTTTCGCGAAAGCGCTCGAGTGCTGTGTGAAGGAGAAGCTGGCCCCGATCCAGGGCGCGCTCCTCTACCGTGGGCTCTCCCTGGTGAGAGTCGGGCAGCAGCAGGAATCCCTTGCGGCCTTTGAGCAATGTGTCAAACAGGCTCCGAAGAGCTGTGTCGCCGCGCGTTGTCGGAAACATCTCAAGACCGTTTCACGGAGCAGGCCTTGAAGAAGCAGGAACAATCAGAGCCCCGGGCATCCCTCGGACTGCGTCTGCGCAAGGAGCGCGAGCTGCGAGGGATTTCGCTCGAAGAGGTTTCCTCCGTCACCCGCGTCCGGCTCGTCTACCTCCGCCACCTGGAGGAGGACGGTTTCGAGAGCTTGCCCGCGGACGTCTACGTTCGCGGCTACATCCGGTCCTACGCCCGGTTCCTTGGGATCGACGCCGAGCGCTGCATTGAGCAGTACTCGCTCCAGTCTCCTGCGAAGCACGTGGGCCCAGTGGCCGCCTTCGACGGCGACCTGGGAACCATCACCACGCCGGCGCTCCCCTCCCTGAGCGACTCGCCCGCGGACGCTACGACCACCGCAGGTGTGGCCATGGGCGTGCGATCCTCTGGCGGTCGGTCGCGCATGGGACTCGCGCTCGCCATCGTCCTACTCTTCATCGCGGCACTTCTGATTTTCGGTGTCTACTATGTGAATCGATCGGGTGACGCCGAGTCGAATAGCAACAACAAACCTTCGACGACCGAAACCGCCACCTTTGACGTGGCCGGCTGACCTCGGCCCGCAACCTAGGTCCGATACAACGGCTCGGAGCGCGCGCTCGGGGCACCAAGGGTCCTGGCCATGTTGAGCCCCAAGCTGCAGCTGCTGGTGTCCACCGTCGCGCGCCTGTTGCGACGCGGGGCCGGGCAGTCGTTGTCCAAGGTTCTGGCCAAGCAGCGCGCTGAGGACGTCGCGCTCATCCTCCGCCATGTCACCGCGGGCCAGTGGCGACCGATCTTCGAGGCATGCCCGAACGACGATTTCCGCGCCGAAGTCCTCTCCGAGGTGGACGAGCAGGTGGCCGTCGCGCTGGTGTGTGCGCTGCCGGTGAAGCGAGTGATCGGGCTGTTCACACGGATGGGGCCCGACGACGTGGCCGACATCCTCGGCGAGCTGGACGAGGCGAAGCAGGCCGAGATCCTGGCCGCCATGCAGCAGGACGAGGGCGAGGAGGTCGAAGGGCTACTCCACTACGGCGAGGAGACCGCCGGCGGTATCATGAACCCGGTCTTCTTCGCGCTGCATCACGACACCTCCGCGGAGGATGCCATCGCGAAGCTGCGCATCGCGGAGCGGGTGGAGATGGCGTTCTACATCTACGTGCTCAACGACGCAGAGCAGCTCGTGGGGGTCGCCTCGCTGCGGCAGCTCGTGACCACCAAGCCCAGTACGACCCTCGACGAGCTGATGACGTCAGACGTGGTTTCCGTGAACCCCGAGATGGACCAGGAGGAGGTCGCGCGACTGGCCTCCCGCTACGGATTTCTCGCCATCCCCGTGGTGGACCATGGCCACAAGATGCTGGGGATTGTGACCATCGACGACGTGATCGATGTCATCAAGGAGGAGGCAACCGAGGACATCTTGCGCATGGCCGGTGCCAACAGCGACCTCCTGGAAACCGGTTCCTCACTGGGCCAGCACGTGCGCAGCCGCGTGGTATGGCTCGTGGCGTCGGCCGTCGGCGGCCTCGTCGCGGCGATGCTGATGGGCGTCTTCGAGCTGCAGCTGTCCAAGATACTTCCCCTCGCATTCTTCATCCCCGTGGTTATTGGCATGGGTGGGAACGTGGGTACGCAGTCCTCCACCATCGTGGTGCGCGGGCTCGCCATGGGGCGCATCGACGTGAAGCGGCTCTGGTATGTCATCGGTCGCGAGTCCCTGGTCGGGATGACCATGGGCGTCATTTACGGCGTCGGAGTCGGAGTGTTCAGCTGGCTCTGGTTCTCCAGCGGCGGCATTGGCTGGACGTCCCTGCAGCTGGGCGGAGTGGTGGCGTTGAGCGTGCTGGGGTCCATGACCCTGGCCGCGGGCGTCGGATCCTTCATCCCGCTGATCATGGAGCGAATGCACATCGATCCCGCCGTGGCCACGGGACCTTTCGTGACCACGGCTATCGACATGCTCGGCATCCTGCTATACTTCAACATCGCAGCGGCGATTATTCCGATGTAGCCATCGCCGCCCGCTGTGTCGGCGACTGTTCAGGAGGCCCTCATGACGTGCCCGCGCGCCATTGCCCTACAGTTTCATCGAATCGTGTGGCTTGCGATCCTGCTCCTCGCCCTGGTGGGTTGCGAAAAGAACACCGGAGTCGGGCCCGGATCAGACGCCGCCGGCAACACCAACTCGTCGGATGCAGCGACCGGGTCGGACGGCGCGCTGCCTGACGCGGCACAGGTTGCCGACGCCGTGGTGGACGCCTGGGTGCGGCCTCCCGGGGATGCCTACGTGCTCCCGGAGAATCCCTACGACGCCTTTGTGCACCCGGGCCCGCAGTTCGGCCCTGCGATGGTCATCAACACCCTGGCGCTGGAGAACGGCGTCGACGGGCTCGGCCCCTTCGCCTCGGTGGTGAATTCACAAATCCAGGACGCCGTCGACCTAGGTCAGCTGTTGATGGTGATTGAGATCCTGGACCTCAACTCCACCACGGGCGTCATCAATGATGCCGACGTCATGCTGGTGCTGTATCGCGCCCAAGACGCCGACGCCAACCCGGCCAACAACTTCACCGGCGCCGGTCACTTCCTCGTGCAGGTCGACACCGCCACGGTGATCGCTGGAGCGTCCATCTCGGGCGGCTCGCTGCTCGTGCCGGCGGGCTCGTTTCCGTACCTGTCGGTGGAGATTCCGGGGCTCGGTGAGCTGGTGGTCATAAACCCCGAGATCGCCTTCACGGTGCTAAACGACCTCGCCGGGTTCACCAACGGGACGATTACAGGCGCCGTGCCGTCGCGCACGCTGGACCTGCTCCCGAACGAGTCGGGGTTCGGCAATCCCAACGGCACGGTGCTCGACCTGCTAGCCGCTTCCATCTTCGACGTCCAGCCCGACGTGGACATCGACGGCGACGGGCAGCTCGAGGTGTACGAGGATCAGTCTCCCAGCAATCCGACCCTCGATGAGTCCATCTCCATCTGCTTCGACTACTTCGGGACCTTCGAAAGCGACGACTGTCCTCAATTCCCTGAGATCTGGGACGGCTACTCCATCAACCTGGAGTTCACCGCCGTGCCGGCCACCATCGACGCCGCATTCTGAGCGGAGTCCTTTCCCCGCGCCGCATCCCGGAGGGCCACCGTGGAACCCGTTCACACCCGGGCGTTCCTGCTGAGGCAAGTCGACACCGGAGAGTCGGATCGCGTGGTCACGCTGCTGACCGAGGCGCTCGGCAAGGTGTCCGCCATTGCGCGGGGCGCCCGGAAGAGTCGCAAGCGCTTCGGCGCCGCGCTGTCGCTGTTCGTGCTCGCCGAAGCGGAGCTGCAACGCCGGGCGAGCAGCGATCTGTACGTGCTCACGAGCTACGACGCGCTGGCGCTCCATGCGAACATCGGCCTGGACATCGCGGCCATCGCCCACGCCAGCTATGCCACGGAGCTCGTCCGGGAGCTGATCGCAAAGGCGCAACCTGAGCCGGGCATGTTCGGACTGCTCTTGGAGATGTATCAACAGCTGAGCACCGAAAAGCCGTCCAGTGAGCGGCTGCGCGTGCTCGAGCTTCAGCTGTTGACCCACGCGGGCCTGGCGCCGCAGCTCGACAGCTGCGTAGGGTGCGGACAGCTCGTGGACAGGGACTCAGCGCCCATCGGAATGGACGTCGCGCGGGGGGGAGTGCTCTGCCCCGGCTGCGTGACCCCGGTGCAGACGATCCTGCCGGCAACCCACGCGGCGCTTCTGCAGGTTCGTGGGCTTGCGCTGGGGGAGGCCGATTCCCTGGTCGTCTCCGACGCGGTCCGGCGTGAGCTCCGGGCAACCCTGGCGGAGATACTCCTGCACACTCTCGGCAAGCCCCTCAAGAGCGTTCAGTTCATTCAAAAACTGGGGAAGTGACCCGCGTCGCTCGCGACGGGGCGTACCGGCGGAGTGTTCGGGACCAGGCAGGGAAGGGGTGCGGCTACTGCACCTCCTCCACGCCGGTGACTTCCGGCACGTTGTCCTTGAGCTCTCGCTCGATCCAGTTGTGGAGCGTCACTTTGGACATCGGACAGCCGTGGCAGGCGCCGGTTAGACGCAGCTTCACGATCCCGTCCTCGGTCACGTCCACCAGCTCCACGTCTCCGCCGTCGGCTCGCAGCCCGGGGCGGGTCTTGTCCAGGACCGCCTCAATCTTGTCTCGCATGCTGATCTCCTTGTGCTGCGTCTGCGTACGTTCCATGTCGCGTGGACGCCACGCGGGGTGAATGAGTAAAATATCATCGAATTCGTCCGAGTCAAAGGAGATCAGGAAACCCTTCAGGGGACCGGTCGCAACCCTGGCATACGGGCGCGGAATTGGGTATGTTTTGGGGCAATGAAGAGCTGCCCCACCTGCTCGGCCCTCTGCCACGATCGCGCGCGATTCTGCCCGTCCTGCGGTGGAAACGTGGAAGAGGCGGCAGCAACGGACGCCGACCCCTATCTGGGCCTCACCCTTGCGGAGAAGTACCAGATCAAGGAGCTCATCGGCGAGGGGGGCATGGGCAAGGTGTACCGGGCCGAGCATCTCGCCCTCGAGCGGCCGGTGGCGGTGAAGATCCTGCATCAGCATTTGATTGGGGACGAGACGTCCGTGGCGCGCTTCGTGGCCGAGGCCCGGGAGGCCAGCCGGCTGAACCACCC
>JBDRSE010000269.1:0-11123 GCA_043825095.1 bacterium | reverse complement strand
CGGGAGGCCCCCCGTTGGGCACTTCGGGGGCTTCGCTAGCTGACTGTAGAGGGGAACTCTGCGGTTCCCCTCCCCCGCGGAGTGAATCCGCGGGGATCCCCTCCCCTCAGCTCGGCGCCACTCGGCGCCAGCCGTCGCACGGGCGCCGGCTGTCTTGCGACACATTCAAACTTGCCTCAAATGTGAAGAAGATGACCTTCATAGGTGTCTAGGGACGGGGCGGAGGGCGCCGGCGGAGGAGCCGAAGCACCGGCGCCACGTACCCGTCCAGCCGACCCACGGGCAGCGCCCACTGCAGGTAGATTCGCCCTCCCTCGTGGTGCACCGCCAAGGGCGAGAGCAGCCGGGCGAGGCCGAGCTTCTGTCCCAGCCGAGAGCCCACCAGGCGCTGGACGTGGCGCTGCAGCGCCTCGATCATGCCCCGGGCCGCCGCGCGGCCGGCGACGTCCACGAAGGCCCGCGCCGTCATCCAGCTCCCACCGCTCACCCGCAGCCCGGCACGGTGCACCGGCCCGGGGAGCTTGTACAGCCGGGTGAGCCGGCGGCGCGCCGCAGCGGGCAGGTGCACCACGGCCGCGAGCAGCGGAGCCTTTCCGGCCCGGGCGCCCGCGACGAGTTTCCACAGGGCCATGAGCACACGATCCTCACGGGCGCTCGCCCGCCCCGGCACCGCCTGCTGGAGATCCACGGCCTGCCGCACCAGCAGGGACGGACCGGACACCACGGAGTAGGGGGACAGCAGCGCCGTGGCCGCGCCCTGACGCTCGATGAGATCGACGCCTCGGTAGCGCCCCCAGCGCGGCCGCTTGGCCGCCGGAGCCCCCTTGCCGCGAGGAGGCCTCCGGGGCGCCGCCGGGCCGCCGCCGTCGATGCGCTTCCGCGCCAGCTGGGCGAGTCCCGGTCCCTCGGTCCGACGCCCCCGGGCGATCAGCAGCAGCTGGGCCGGCGCGCTCTCGGTCTGGAACCAGAGCGCCGCCACCAGCACATCGGCGCGCCGCAAGAGCGCCGATCCCAGGGTTTTGTCGAGACGCTCTGCGACACGGTCCGTATCCTGGACGCCCTGGGACCAGGGGCGCGCCCGCCAGAAGCGACGCAGCCGCCGGAGGTCCACCCGGACGAGTAGATCTGCGCCCTCCGGGACCAGGGTGAACAGATCAGCCGTGGTGCCCCCCGCGGACGTCGCCGAGCGACGAGGGGTGGTGTCCTCGGCCCCGTCACCGTCCGCGCAGGACAGCAGCCCCAGGAGCAGGCAGGGCAGGAGACAGTATGGAGCCGCGCGCTCGGTCATCGGAGGGGGCGCCGCCTACCCAGGGGAGCCATCCACGGGCCGTTGCTCGATCGTGACCGAGAGCGCGTACAGGAGCTCAGCCACCAGCTCGAGCGCCTCCGGAATGGTGCCGGCCCGGGGAAGCAGGCGGGCGTGCAGCTTCTCACCCTCCAGGAGCAGCGCGGCGCGGAGACACATTCCGGGGTGTGGCAGCGCGGCCGCCGGAAAGTCACCGCCCAGATCGAGCACCACACACGTCCGCGAAGGCGGCGCAGCCGTGAGCATCCCGCTCAGACGCGTCGGGTCCTCAGAGGCGATCAGGAGCCGGGTCCGGGCCGACCAGGCCCGACCCAGCTCCCCCACCAGAGCTGACTCACGCAGGCGCTGGGCGAGCCTGTCCAGGGGCTCCCCCCGGCCCAAGAGCGCCACCTCCCCGAGGGGCAGCGCGGTGATCTGACGAAGCTCCTCGTAGGGATGTCGGAAGGTTGAGTGCTCGGCCATGCTCCACCTGCAAGATCCGGAGGCACATCTTGGCACGGCGCCCCGCCGCAGGCAAGGGAGCCGGGTCGAGCGGGGGCCCGGGTCGAGCGGCGCGATCACCACCCTTTGGGAAACCGCCTGTTCCCGTGGCTCCGGCCCGTTGTTGCAGGGTCTTTCCGCCACTGGCATACTTTGCCCTATGGCTTCTCACCAGACGGCATGCGGAATCATCACCCTCCTGACGGATTTCGGCACCTCCGACGGATACGTGGCCGCCATGAAGGGCACGGCGCTGACGCTGTCCTCAGCCTTGCGGGTGATCGACATCACGCACGAAGTCCCCAGCCAGGACATCTTTCGCGCCGCGTTGATCCTCAAACAGGTCGCTCAGACCTTCCCGAAGGGCACGGTGCACGTGGTCGTGGTGGATCCGGGCGTGGGCACACACCGCCTCCCCATCGCCGTGGAGTCCGCGGACCAGTACTTCGTCGGGCCTGACAACGGCGTGCTGACCCTGGCTGCGACGCCTCCCAGGCAGGCGTACCAGCTCACCAACTCCGATCTGATGCGCGCCAAGCTCAGCGACACCTTCCACGGGCGGGACATCTTCGCCCCGGTGGGGGCGCGGCTGGCCTGCGACACGTCCATCGAGGAGGTCGGGCCCGCCCTGGACACCATCGCAGAGATCCCCCTGCCGACGCCGACCCTCGGACAGGGCACCATCGTCGGTGAGGTCATCTACGCCGATCGCTACGGCAACCTGATGATCAACGTCACCGAAGACCTGCTCCGGAAGCTGGATCCCGCGTCGATCCGGATCACCATCAGTGGCATCACCATCGAAGGCCTCAGGTCGACCTACGGTGACGTGAAGCGGGGAGAGCTGGTGGCGTACGTCGGGTCCACCGGCTACCTCGAGGTGGCCAGAAGGGAGGGCAACGCCCGGCACTACCTGGGCGCACCCCGCGGGGCGCAGGTGATCCTGAATCATGGCTAGAAGCCCAATCATCGTGCTGCTGACGGCGGCGTGCCTGAGCGCCGGCTGCCCCACGGGCGAAGGGGAAGGCAGCGTGGTGGGCACCTTCTATCTGCTGGGCTGTGACGGCACCTTCGACTATGGCAGCCACGACACCCCGGCGCTGTACGACATGAACGCCGACTTCTTCGTGGGTGAGCCCATCGTCGAGGAAGGTTCCAACCCGAAGAACCGCCTCGATCTCCGCATTCAGCGGGGCGGCAACAACATCGAGGACGCCGACAGCCTGTACATCCAGATCGCCGACGTCCGCGCGGTCGCCGCTCACTTTGCCGCCTCCCAGGGCACTCCGGTCGGCGCCTCGGACACCACCCGGGCCACCCTGTTATTGTACGTGACCTGCCCGACGTTCTTCGGTCGCCTGGAGGCTGCGGGCGACCCGGCCGGATCCAGCTGCCCCAGCTTGGACGCCTCCAGCCTCGAGACGCTCTGCACGGATGTGGACTACACCGCCGCCGTGGATCCCTCGGCCCCGTTCCCGCCCTTTTCCGCGGACAGTTCCTGCATCTTGTTCTGTCGCTTCGGCACCGCGGAACGCGGAGGGGACGTGCCGGACGACTTCCGGGTGAACTTCGGCGATACGGTTCAGGGGCTCTTTCATCTGGCCCTCGGCGAGCAACGCCTGGTGGAGTCCGGCGCAGAGATCTGCGCCGACGGTCGCGACAACGACGGCGATGGGGAGGTCGACGAAGCCGACTGCGAGCCCTCTGCCGGCGGAGGGCGCCTGCTGGGACGATTCAGCTTCGAGGTGCGGCGTGGCCAGGTTGCGCAGGAGTTTCCTTGACGCCGCCCATTGTGCGGCTGACCATCAACGAGCTCGCAGGGGGGGGAGACGGTGTGGGCCGCCTGGACGATCGGGCGGTGTTCGTGCCCGGCACGGCGCCGGGGGACACGGTCCGGGTCCGGCTCCGGGATCAACACCGGCGCTGGTGCCGGGCCGAGCTCGTGGAGGTCGTCGACGCGGGTCCGGACCGACGGCTCCCGGCCTGCGACGTCGCCGATCGCTGCGGCGGTTGTCAGTGGCAGCACGTCGGGTACGAAGCGCAGCTGCGCGCGAAGCAGCAACTGCTGCGCCGCGCCTTCCGCCAGGCGCGACTGGACGCCGATCCTGCGCCCCTGGTGGCCTCCCCCCGCTCGCTCGCCTACCGCTGCCGCGCGCGGTTGCGCTGGACGTCCGCGGGGGGCGCCCCGGCCCTCGGCTTCCTCGGCGCGAGGAGCCACCGGGTGGTGGATCTCACCGCGTGCCCGATCCTGCTGCCCGCGCTCTCGTCGTTGCTGCCGGGGCTGCGCGAGCAGCTGCCCCGCTCGACTTCGGAGGCAGAGCTGCGGCTGCTGGGCAACGAGCAGGGCCACTGCGCCCTGGGCCTGCCCGGGGAGCTCGAGGCCGCCGCTGCCGGCCTCGGCGCGGCCCTCCCCACCCTCCGGGGGGTGCAGCTCCTCACGCCGGCCGCAGGGGTCGCGTGGGGAGACGCCCACATCGACCAGGAGGCTCCGGGCGCCACTCCGTTCTGGACCTCCCCCGCGACCTTCTTTCAGGCGAACCCCGCCATGAACCGACTGCTGCGAGCGCAGCTCGACGACTGGGTGGGTGCCGTCTCCGGGCCGCTGCTGGAGCTCTTCGCCGGCACGGGGAACCTCACCCGAACCCTCGCGAGTCACGGCGCGGTGATCGCCGTGGAGTCACAGCCGGCAGCCGTGCAGCTCGCCCGCCGAAACCTGGATGGGCGGGACGTGAAATGGGTGGAGGACGACGCGGGGCGGGCGCTGGCAACCCTGACCGACCAGGGGTTCCGGCCCGGGCTCGTGGTGCTCGATCCCCCGCGCGCCGGAGCCCGGGAGGTCATGGGTGCGCTGGCCGCACAGCGAGCGCCCCGCATTCTCTACGTGTCTTGCGATCCCATGACGCTGGCAAGGGACGTGGCTGGACTCGCCGCCCAAGGCTATGCGCTCAGGCGCCTCCGCGCCTTTGACACCATGCCCCAAACGAGCCACTTCGAAACGCTGGCCGAGCTCGAGCGAATCTGATCCCGGACTACAGATCTTCCGTCAGCTTGAGCAGCTCGTCTTTCCACTGCAGACGATACTCGATCAGGGAAGGTGGTTGGGTCTTCCGCACCGCGGTGACCCACCCCGGAATGGGTTTGGGGAGCCAGCCGAGGATCTTCTCAGGGTCCTTGAAATCGAACCGGTCGATCTTCTTCGCAGCGGGGGCCCGGGCGAGGGTCACAGGCGCCGCAAACCCAGTCAGCGCCAGCGCGACGACCACAGAAACCAGCAGCAGCCGCATCCTACAGCTCCTCAGTGAGCTTGAGCAGCTCGGGCCCGAAGTCGAGCCGGTACTCGATCAACGACTCGTGCTCCGGCTGCTTGGCCGCCGTGATGAACCCGCCACTCGGCTTGAGGATGATCCCAAAGATGTCGTCGCCCTTGAAAATGAAGGCTTTTTTCTTCTTGTAGTCCGTGGTCCGCGCCATCGCGGCGGGCGCCGCGGCCATGCCCAATGCTCCGAGAAACGACAGGACGATGAATAGCTTCCGCATGCTGCACCTCCCTCGGCTGCTCGCCGATAGAGTCTGTAACGCGCCGTGTGGGAAAAAGTTCTGAAGTCGGGGAGCGGGGAGCGGAAATCGGAGAGGACAAGGGGGGAAGGCAGCTCAGGGCTTCTTTTCCTCCTCCTCCATTCGCTTGAGCCGCTCGCGCATGCGCTCCAGGCTGCGTTCCATCCGCGTGATCTGCGCCTCGGTGCGGGTGCCGTCCTGCTTGTAGTTCGAGATGCGGTCCACCAGGGTCTGGATCCGCTTGCGGAGCCGCTCGACCTGACGCCCTCGCCGCTCGTCGCGCCGCTTCTCCAGCTCCTCCTTGGACAGCCGGTTCGGTTTCCTCCCGGCGTATTCCGGCCGCATCACGGCGTTGATTCCGTGGAGCTTGGTGCGGGCCAGATCGGGCCGCGTCAGCCCTGTGGCCCGCCGATCGCGGATCGTGGCCGGCGGGGCGGCAGTGGTCGCCTTGCGCTCCGTCACCGGCGGCAGATTAACCTTCGGAGTCATGGGCTCGACCCGCGTCGGGGTTCGTCGGGGCGTCCGGCGGGGCGGGGCCTTGGCCGACAGCTTCTGCGGCCGCTCCACGCTCTGGGCCTCGATCGCCAGCAGCACCGCGCCCACGAAGACGCCGAATCCGCACACTCCGGCGGCCACCCAGGCCACCTTCCGGAACAGCAACGCTTTTTCGCTACCGGCATTCGTCATGATCAACCCTAACCTTGTTGGCCTACCGTACCAACGTTCAGCAATGGTGACGTATTCCGGGAATCGGCGCAAGTCCCGTTGCCCTAACCCGTACAGTCCAGTAGACTCCGTACCCTAAGAATCGACAACCCATTCCGACGAGCACCATGACGCCGAGCGCACCGAATCCGCCGACCGACTCCTTGGAGAGCCTCCTCGAGGTGGTCAAGAAGAACCCCAAATCCCCGCTCTTCGCCGAGCTGGCAAACAGGCTCTGCGACGAAGGACGAGCGGAAGAGGCCCTGGAGATCAGCCGCAGGGGGCTGGTGAGCCATCCCAACGACACCAACGGGAAACGCACCCTGGGGCGGGCCCTGATGCTGTTGGGGAGGCTGCAGGAGGCCCAGACCGAGCTGCTGAAGCTCATCAAGATCGACCGACAGGACGCGCCCACGATGCTGCTCATCGCCGACGTGCTCCTGCAGAAGTCTGATCCGGGCCGCGCCAAGGCGATGCTCCAGCACGCCTCTAAGATCCTCGGCGAGGCAGACCCGGGCGTGACGCGGCTCTGGGACAAGCTCGGCGGAATCACGGGCGAGGTCAAGATCAAGCCGAAGGCGCCCGCGCCGAAGCCGGGGCCCGCGCCAGCGCCGAAGCCGGGGCCCGCGCCCGCGCCGAAGCCGGGGCCCGCGCCCGCGCCCCAAGCCTCTGCCGCCCCACAGCTCACGCCCGCCCCACGGCTCACGCCTGCCCCTCCGGTTTCTGCCGCCCCGCAGGTCACGCCCGCCCCTGGGCTCGCTTCTCCGCCGGCACGCGCGGCGCGGCAGGCCCCCCGCGCCGCCATGGGCCCGCTCATCGGAGGCGCCGGGGCGATCATCAATGTGGTGGACGACGACGTGGCCGACTTCGAAGAGATCCGGGCCACCTCGAGGCCGCGCGACTCCGGAGGCCGCGCCGGACGCCTGATGTGGATCGTCCTCCTGTCGCTGCTCTGCGGCGGCGCGGGCTTCACCGTCTGGCGCATGCACGCGCGCGCGTCGACCGTGGACCGGGCGATCGCCAAGGCCCGGCAGGCGCTGCGCACCGGCTCGCTGGCCCGGTACCGGGAGGCGCACAAGACCGTGGCCGAGGCCCTGAAGAAAGACCGGAACAACCCGGATCTCCGCGCCTGGAGCGCCAAGCTCGAGGCCCGGATGGCGCTGGAGTACATGGTGCAGATCCAGCGCATCCCCGCGGCGATCTTCGCCGTGGAGAAGATCCACCGCAAGCTCCGCCGAAATCCGCCGGGACTCCTGCGCAAGCTGCAGGTCAAGCTCGGGCTGAGCTATCGCACGCCGGACTGGGGGCGGGAGGCGCTGGTAGAGGCCCAGGCGATCCAGCAGCTCCTCACCGGAGTGAAGCCGCGACCGGACGCCAAGAACGTCCGCGCCCGGACCGTGCACCTGCTCGACCGGGCGATCAACCGGTACCCCAAGGCGCTGGGGCTGCGCTACGTTCGCGGCCTGGCGCACCTGGCGAACGGGAACATCGCCTTCGCGCAGCAGGATCTCGAGGAGACGGTCAAGCGGGACAAGGATCACGTGCCCGCCCAGCTCGCGCTGGCCGAGGTGCTGCTGGAGGCCGGTCTGGTGGTGGAGGCCCAGGAGCGCTTCACCCGCGTGCTGGGAGTCAACCCGGACAGCATGCGCGCCCGCCTCGGCATGATCCAGACGCGCCTCGTCCGCGGCAAGGAGCTCGCGCAGGCCGGGCGGGAGCTGAAAAAGCTCCAGCCCGACAAGAACACGCCGCGCCTGATCCGGTCCTGGTACCGCCTCGCCCGGGCCTGGCTGGCCTGGACCACGGGCCGCCTCGAGGACGCCAGTCAGGGGCTCGAGCACGCGGGGCAGGCCATGCTGCCCGAGGCCCGATGGCTGGCCTGGTACATTCGGCTCGCCCTGCTGTTGGGCGACGTGGATCGGTCCCGGAAGCCGCTGGTCAACGGGCTGGCCGCGCTGCGCAGCGCAGGGGATCCCACGGTGAACGCCTTCAAGCTGGAGGTGAAGCTCGCCCAGGGGCTGCCCAAGCCCGTCATTCAAGGGGCAAAGAAGCTGCTCGGCAAGATCGACGCGAAGAGCCCGGCCGCGCGCCGGACCCTCGTGGTCCTCGCCCGGGCGCTGCTGGTGGACCGGCGGTACGCCAAGGCGGTCGCGGTCCTCAAGCGGCTGCAGGAGCTCAAGGCCGAACCGGTGGACGAGTCGGCCGTGAAGATCTACCTGGCGCTGGCCCGTGGACTGCAAGCTCAGACCGAGGCGCGCCAGAAGGCGCAAACCCCGCCCCCCAAGGATGGGGCAAAGCCTGGGAAGAAGGTCTCCCCCGCGGCCCTGCCCGGCACACCGGCTGCCGGCGCCTCGGCTGCCGGCGCCTCGGCCATCGCCCTTTTGAAAGCCCTTGCCAAGGGCCCGGCCGCACCGGCGGCGCGCTACGCCATGGCCCTGCTCACACCGGATCGAGAGGCCGCGCGCACGCTCCTTCTGAAGGCGGTGAGCCACCACCGCGACGCTGCCATGGCAGGCGTCCGGCTCGCCATCCTCCAGCTCTCCTTCGACCAGGTCGCCGAGGCGCGCAAGCAGCTCGAGCAGGCCATGGAGCTGGCGCCGGCGTTCTACCCTGCGCTCCGCGTGCGGGCCCGGCTCCGGCTCAGGACGGGCATGATCAGCGAGGCGCTGGGGGACACCACGACGCTGTGCTTTGCCGGGTATCGCGGGAGCGTGCCCGCCGGCCTCCTGCGCCGCGTCGTCGCCACGGCGGACTGGTCGTCCAAGCTCGCCCGGCTCGACCACTCCACCCTCTGTCCTTCCGCGGTGACCACGCCCGATGATCTCGTGACCCGGGCCGCGATCTACGTGGCCATGGATCGCCCGGACGCCCTCGATCCCGCGTGGGTGCTGCTCGCCATGGGCGCCTCCCAAGGCGCAGCGCCCGGCCGGGTGGGCATCCTGCGCGCCCAGGCGCTGATGTCCGGACAGGCCACGGCCGAGCGAGGCAAGCGCGCCGCCGCGATGCTCAAGGACCTGGCCAAAGGGCTCCCGGCCGTGACGTCCAATCCGGAGTACCACCTCGTGCTCGGCAAGGCGCAGAGCGTTCAGAAAGACAAGGGGGCCGCGGCCAAGGCGTACCAGGAGGCGCTGAAGCTGCGCCCGAGCTACCTGCCCGCGCTGCAGTCCCTCGGCTGGCTCCTGCTCGCCGAAGGCAAGCATGCCGAAGCCGCCGTGCTCTTCAAGAAGGCCACCGTGCTCGCCAAGAAGTACGAATCCTGCCCGGTCCGCGTGCGCTCCCGCCTGCTGTTCGCCTTGGGCCGGAGCCTCATGGCGAAGGGCGCGGGCAAGGGCAAAGCACAAGGAAAAGGAAAAGGAAAACACCAGGACCTCAAGGACGCGCGCGCCGCGCTCACCGAGGCCCTCCGCCTCAACGATCAGCTCATCCAGGCCGCGGTGGAGCTCGCCCGCGTAGACATCGCGACCAATCGCCTGGCCGCTGCCCGGAAGCAGCTCGTGGACGTCCTGGCCGCGGAGCCCGACTACCCGGACGTGCTCTTCCTCCTGGCCCGCGTGCTGCAGAGCTCCAAAAAGGACAAGGTCAAGGACCGTGCCGCGGCCGCCAAGCACGTCGCCCGGCTCGTCAAGGTGTGCGAGCAGGAGATCGCCGCCGGCAGGCCGGACGAGGGCCGCTGGTGGCTGGAGCAGATCCTCGCCAGGATCGACAAGGCGCACCCGGGCGCCAGCCTGGCCCTCGGCGCGCTGCTGGCCCAAAAGCCCAAAGACGCCAAAGAGAAGAACCGCGCCAGGGCCCTGCTGCAGCAGGCGGCCAAGAGCGGAACCCCGGACATGAAGAAGCGCGCCGCAGCGCTGCTCAAGAAGCTCTAGTGTCCCGCGTCATATATACGTGCTCAATTTCCAGCGAGCAATTTCAGCTCCTGGCAAGGAGCGAAGAGGACGGATATCGGGTATATCCAACTGATGAGCGACGCCGCCAGGGGCTGAAAGGGCCGTTGGAAATGAGTGCCTATTTATGACGCGGGACACTCGCCCCGCGCCAAACATGGCACGATGACCACGGCACGATGACGTCTTCCATCCGAACCTATGTCTGCGAGGACGATCACCGGCTCCGCGCACACCTGTGCCGCCTGCTCGAGGCCGCTCCCGACATCGACCTGGCGGGCAACGCCTCGAGCGCCGAAGAGGCCGAGGCCGCGCTCACCCTCGCGCTCACGAAAGAGCCGGGCGCGGTGGACGTGCTGCTGCTCGACCTCGAGCTCCCGGGCATGGACGGCATCACCCTGTGCGGCCGCCTCCCCGGCCCGCCCGTCGGTCCCGAGGTCCTCATCCTCACCACCTTTGCCGACGCCGACAAGGTCTTCAAGGCCGTCCGCCTCGGCGCTGCCGGCTACCTGGTCAAGGGCGTCCCGGCCGACAAGCTCCTCGCCGCCGTGCGCGAAGTCGCCGAGGGCGGCACCGTGATCGAGCCCCGCCTCGCGAAGCGCTTCTGGAACCTGTTCGACGCCAGCCGCGGCCAGCAAGGCGCCGACTCCCTCGGCCTGACCGAAGACGAAATCACCGTGCTCAACCTCGTCGCCCGCGGCCTCACCAATCCCGAGGTCGGACACACCCTCGGCACCACCCGCCGCCGGGTCAAAGGCCACCTCGAGTCCGTCTATCGCAAGCTCGGCGTCACCAGCCGCGTAGAAGCCGTGCTCAAAGCCACCGCCGCCGGCCTGGTGGACCTGTAGTCAGAGCGGAGAACGGCTCGAGCTCCCGTCGCCGCATCGGGCGGCAGGCGGCCGTCCGCGGCCAGTACCAGACACCCATGAAGGTCATCTTCTTCACATTTGAGTCAAGTTTGAATGTGTCGCAAGTCAGCCGGCGCACGAGCGACGGCAGGCGCCGAGTGGCGCCGAGCTGAGGGGGGGCTCCCCGCGGATTCACTCCGCGGGGGAGGGTGCCGATCCCGCCGGGTGCCCCGGTCCGGATCCCGGTCTGGCGGGATTTCGCGTACTTGGGCTCGGCGGCGCTTCTCGCCAGCGAATCGTGGTGTGAGATCTTCATCCTTCTCCCTCCGGGACTGACAAGCACCCGAC
>JBDRSE010000268.1:0-14516 GCA_043825095.1 bacterium | reverse complement strand
GACTCCGAGCGGCAGTCCGGACCGAAACCTCCGCGGTGGAGCGCGTTCGGCAGGCTCCGGCTCCCGTTGGGCGCGCAGACCAGCATGATGCTCGTCGCCTTGATCATCGGGCTGGTCGGCGGCGGGGGCGCGATCGCCTTTCGTTGGCTCATCGAGACGTTTCAAACCCTGGCGTGGGGGTCCGGCGGCACAGCGCTCGAAAAAATCGCGCGCGCCCCGTGGCACCTGAAGATCATCGTCCCGGCGGCCGGCGGCCTGTTGGTCGGACTGATCGTGAAGTTCTTCGCCCCCGAGGCCCGGGGCCACGGCGTGCCGGAAGTAATGTACGCCACCGCCCGCCGGGGCGGCGTCATCCGTCCCATCGTCGCCGCCGCCAAGTCCTTGGCCTCAGCGATCTGTATCGCCACCGGGGGCTCCGTGGGCCGCGAGGGCCCCATCGTCCAGATCGGATCCGCCCTGGCGTCCTCCATTGGGCAGGTGCTCCGTCTGTCGAGCCCGCGCCTTCGGATCTGCGTCGGCTGCGGCGCCGCGGCAGGAATCGCCGCCACCTTCAACGCCCCCATCGCAGGCGCGTTCTTCGCCGCGGAGGTGGTCCTCGGAGGATTTTCTGCGGGCGCCTTCGGGCCCATCGTCATCAGCTCGGTGGCGGCCACGGTCGTGTCGCGTTCCGCCCACGGCGACTTGCCTGCGTTCCTCAAGATCCCGGCGTACTCCCTGGTGTCCCCCGCCGAGATGATCACCTACACCGTCCTCGGGCTCTGCGCCGCCCTGGCGGCCGTCGGGTTCGTGACGCTCCTGTACCACTCGGAGACCGTGTTCGAAAAAATGAAGGTCATCCCCGACTACCTGCAGCCGGTCATCGGTGGCGTGGGTATAGGCATCCTGGGGATCTGGCTCCCGCAGGTGATGGGCGTGGGCTATGACACGATCACGCCGGCCCTCCGGGGAGAGCTCCTTCTCGGGTTCCTGCTCGCCCTCCTCGCCGCGAAGCTCCTCGCCACGAGCCTCACACTCGGATCCGGCGGTTCCGGTGGGGTCTTCGCGCCGTCCCTGTTCATGGGGGCCGCCCTCGGCGGCGCGGTCGGACAGCTGGCGCAACTCCTGTTGCCCTGGTCCATGGCTTCCCCGGGAGCTTACGCCGTGGTGGGGATGGGCGCCATGGTGGCCGCGACCACCCACGCGCCGATCACCGCGATTCTCATCATCTTCGAGCTCACCGGTGACTATCGCGTCATCCTCCCCCTCATGGTGTCCTGCATCCTCGGCCATCTGGTCGCTCGCTTCCTCCAGCGAGAGTCCATCTACACCATCAAGCTCATGCGCCGCGGCATCGATCTGCAGGCCGGCCACGAGCTGAACGTGCTCCGCCGGATCCTGGTGGCTGACCTGCTGAACCCCTCCTTGGAGACGGTCTCGCAAAAAACACCCCTGGACGAGCTGCACCGACGGATGGTGGAATCCCCCCACTACGAGTTCTTCATCGTCGACAACCAGGGCGCCCTCGTGGGGGTCGTGAGTGTGGACGATCTGCGCCGCTCACTCCCGGATCACCAGGCGCTGCGCTCCGTGGTGATCGCCGAGGACATCGGCTCCAGCCCCGTGCACTTCGTTCGAGAAAACGACACCCTCGACTGCGCCATGCGCCAGTTCGGCAAGCGCAACTTCGAGGAGCTGCCCGTGCTGCCGGCGGGAGACGCGATGACCCCCATCGGCACCATTCGGCGGCAGGACATCATCAAGGCCTACAACAAGGAGATCCTCAAGGTCGACCTCGCAGGGTCGATCAGCTCTCGGCTCGGCGACGCCAACCGGCTCCAGACCTGGGAGACCGTGGGCGGCTACGTCGTCGCCCAGATGGAGGCTCCGCACCACCTGTGCGGCCACGATCTCCAGTCGCTGCAGCTGAGACAGAAGCGGGGCATCCAGGTCATCCTGATCGAGCGGGCGCACAAAACAGGGGACGAGCGCTTCGTGTTCCCTACGCCGGACGCGGTCCTGGAGCAAGGTGACAACATCGTCGTCTTCGGCAAGACCTCGGACGTCGAGCGACTCTCCGAAGAACTGCACTGAGCGGCTCCTGATTCCACAGACGAATTGGGAGTGGCGAAAATCCGCTCCCAGCCCCGCCGAAGAATATCGCTCCCGAGTTTGTCGTCGTAGATCAGGTACGCGTTGACACGGGTGGCCCTGTACCCGCAAAATGGGTAGCTGTGGAATTAGGATTCGGTCCAATCAAAGCAACTTGCAGTTCGGGGTCGCCCCCAGGTGGAGTGACTCGAAGTGTCGCTTCCCGGTCGTGGCTCGGGTCGAGATCCGTAGCGATTCTGGTGCTCTTTACAGCGCTGTGCAGCCCAAGGGTCAGCTCGCTCGCGAAGGCCTCGATCCGCGCCACCATCCACAAGCTGCTGCACAACAAGAGCCACAAGGTCAGACTTCAGGCGGCGATCTATCTGTCCCGCCTCCGGGATCCCAAAACCGTGCAACCCTTGATGAAGTGTCTCGTCCGGGACGACCACTACCTGGTGCGCGCGTTCTGCGCCACCGCCTTGGGCAACCTCGGCAGCGCCCAGGCGCTGCCGGCGCTCAAGACGAAGAAGAACGACGAGAACTCCTTCGTGCGACGCAAGGTGAAGCAGGCCATCGAGCGCATCCACGCGCAGGTGTCCGTCAGCGGCGGCCAGGGGTACCAGGTGAAGTACAAGCCTCGGGCCAGGCTCTTCGTGCTCGTGACCCCTCCCAAGCGGCGCCGCTGGGGTGTGCCGAAACGCGTTGCAAAGTTCACCCAGCGAACCCTGCGCGTGCAGCTCAACGACCGTGAGCTCTTCGAAGTTGCCCGCCCCGGGGTCGTGGTGCCTCAAAAGTGGCTCAAACGGCGGCGCATCCCGGCCGTGGCAATCACCATGACGGTGACCAATCTCAAGCGACGAAAAAATGGAAAGACCATCATCGTGACCGCCAAGGCCCACGCGGTGGTGACCCGATATCCCACCAGGGCGGTACAGCTCATCTCCGACACCGAGGCGAAGTCGACCCAGACACTCAGCAACGGACGCATCGACCGCCGCGCGCTGGAGAACCTCTATCAATTCCTCGAGCGGCAGGCAGTGGACGGGGCGATCCGCAGGCTCTGCTTGCGCCTCAATCAAATGTAGAGCAAATTCGGACTTTTACAGCGCGGCCCAGGCCTCGCGGCCCAGGCAAGGGGGATTCGAATCCTGAACCGACCGACCGATCGACGAGCAAGCGCTGCGCGTGCAACCGATAGGGAGGCCTGCTGCGTACAGGGGGCAGCGCCAGAACCCACCTGGCATCCCTGGACGGCTCGGCAGAACGCGGTGCCGATCTGGAGCTCTACTGAAATCCCGCCGGGTCGAGGCCGGTCGCGTAGTACCCGGGACGGCGGTAGCGCTCCAGACCTAGGGGGTACTGTGCCGGGTCCAGCCGTTGGAGCGCCACGTCGCACTGGTTCGCCCACTCGTTGTACCACCGCAACATGTTCGCAAGCCGGCGGCAGATGCGGTAGCGCACCTCAGCCTGTTTCAGCAGTGGTTTCGTATATCGGTGCGTCGCCTCTCGGAAGGCGTCCTTGGCCGCCGTGCTCCGCAGTGCTTTGGGTACGGGCATATCCAGCAGCGCATCCCCGAAGGCCTGGTACAGCATCCCCGTGCGGGACACCGCCGCGATGGCCCAGTCGGGGTCGCCGCGCTTCTTCCCGTCGACCAGGGCCCGGACCTTCGTGAGGGCCTGCATGTACCGACCAATGAGCCTCCCCGCCGCCAATGTCCGCTCCTGAATCCACTTCTGAAAACGCGCCTGGGAACGCTTGGCCACCGCGGGGCGGAGCGGATCGAAGTCGAGACCGGCCGGCGCGCGCTTGCGCAAGCTCTTCTCGAGGTCGAACTCGGCCTGCATGAACATCGCCTGGGCGGCGTGGTGGCGTGCGTTCCGCACCTGCTCGACACGGACCGGCGCGTGCTTCGGAATCTTGAGGAGAGCCCGCCCGTTGGCCCAGACACCCAGCGCCTGGGCGAAGTAACGCTTCGCGGTGGCGACGTGTCTCGGATCGCGCGTCAGGTAGATGAGCCGGCGAAACTTCTTCTTTGAGCCCCGTTTCCGATAGAACCGCACCCGCAGGCACAGACCGTTGGTCATCATCACCTTGCACGACCGCTCCCAGGCGAGCTGGCCGATCTTGGCCAGCGCCTCGATTTGTTTGTCCACGGGTCCGGTCCGGGCGTGGCTCTTGAGGTACCAGCGCAGCCGACGAATGAAAGCTGCCTGGCTTCCGTACTCCTCCTCCAGCTTCACCAGCATCCAGGCCGCCTTGGCCACGTCGGAACGATAGCGTGCTCGTCGGCTGTAGGTCCGGATGAACAGCTTCACGAGCCGCTCCACCGCCTTGGTCTGCAACAACCCACTGCGCAGCACGATGGCCCACATGAGCGCGTCGGGGGCCTCTTTCCGCTTCAGATATTGCCGGGCGAACCGCTCGTACCACTGGGCCGCCAGGTCCGGAAAAAACATGGTGTGATAGTTCCCGGCCATATACAACATCGCGATGGGCGTGAATTTCGACTTGGAGTAGTGATCGACCAGGAGCCGCCACATCTGGATCGACTTGCCGAGCAGTCCGGCAGCCTCGTAGCAAGCCGCCGCGTTGAACAACATCGCGGCGATCTGTGGATGCGTGGAGGACCGTCGCCCCAGCTCGGAAAACATGTCCCCGCATTTCGCGTAGTTGCCCTGTTTACGGAGCTTGTCGGCTATTTCCCACCTCCGAACCAGCTCGAACTGGTGCATGCGCGCAGCGAAGCTCTTGTCGGCCATCAGTTGCTGGTCGGCGAGAAAGCGCTTCAAGTGCAAATGCAGCTTCGTCTTGCTTTGCTTCCGTTGGAAGATCTGGAGAACCCGGTGCGCCGCCCGGCGCGCCGCCGCTGGGGCCGCGGCCTTGAGCTCGGTGGCGACTCGCAGCAGCAGCGGGAGCGCCTTGTCCTCGTGCCCGTAGTAGTAATAGATGAGTCCCTTGTAGAGCAGCACCGCGGCGAGCAAGCGGCCCTGGGGCTTCGTGGCGAGATACCGGTCGAGCTGCTTGAGCATGGCGGCGTGCTGGGGGGCGATCTTGGCCACCACGAGGGTCCGTCCCCACTGCCTGCAGCGCCCAGCGATCCGGCGCAGGCAATTGCCCTTCCGGCGCTCCGGCACGCCTCCGGCCGTCAGCTTCCGGGCGGCCTGGAAGAGCGCCTTCGCGTCGGGTGGCGCGGGCCGAGTCGCCGTCGGCCGAGGCCGAAGTCCGGGCTGCGCCGACGCTGCCGAAGCCAGGAACAGGATCGACAACGCGCTCCAGATGCAGGACTTCACGACTCTCACCTCTCCGGCGCTGTGGGTGTGCACAGGTTGTCGGACAACCATAGTACCAGTAGGTTTCACCCCCGCTGACAATACCTCACTTACCGGCGATGTCATTGCCGACCGCCTGGATCCGCTCCCACGCGCGCTCCACGTGGCGCGCCGTGGTGTGGGTTTGGCCGATGGACATCCGTAGGCAGAGTCGATCCTCCAGCTTCGTGTGGGTCAAAAACAGCTCGCCGGAACGATTCAGTCGGTCCATGAGCTCCTGATTCACCGCATCCCCGCCGCAGTGCCGAAAACAGACGAGGTTCAGCGGCGCCGGCGCCGCGAGCTCGAAGTCCGGAGACTCCTCGACCCAGCGGGCGAATCGCTGCGCCAGCTCCACGTGCTGTCTTACATGGTGCTGCAGCCCCTCCACGCCGTAGTGTCGGATGACGAACCAGAGCTTCAGGGCCCGGAAGCGCCGCCCGAGTGGCACCTGCCAGTCCCGATAGTCGATGACCGCGCCGCTCTCCGTCGCCCGGTTGCGGAGATATTCGGGCAGCACGCTCAGGGCGCGGATCAGGCTCGCGCGGTCCGCCACCCAGAAGCAGTCGCAATCAAAGTTGGTGAACATCCATTTGTGGGGGTTGAAGCAGTAGCTGTCGGCGCGCTCCAGGCCGTCCTGGAGATGGCGCCACTCCGGGCACAGCGCCGCCGTGCCGGCCATGGCAGCGTCCACGTGCAGCCAGACGCCGTGACGCCGGCACACCTCGCCGATGGGCCCGAGGGGATCCATGCCGTGGGACGACGTCGTCCCCACCGTGGCGCAGACGAAGCACGGCCTGCGCCCGGCGTCCCGGTCGGTGACGATGGCCCGCTCGAGAGCGTCGGGTCGCATGGCGTAGGCCTCGTCCACCTCGATGAGCTTCAGCTGCTCCATTCCCAGGCCGGCGATACGAACCGCCTTTTCAATGGAGGAGTGTGCCTGGGTGGAGGTGTACGCGGTCAACGCGCCGTCCCCCTGACGGCAGCCCTGCGCCTCGGTGGTGAACCCGCTGGTCCGGTCCCGGGCCGCCAGCAGCGCGCAAAGGGCGGCGCTGGAGGCGGTGTCCTGGATCACGCCCCCACCGTCCCCGTCGGACCGGAAAGAGGCAGGCAACCCCAGCATGTCCACCAGCCAGTCCCGCCCGTGGGTTTCCCGCTCGGTGCCCGCCGGGCTCGTGGACCAGAGCATCCCCTGCACACCCAACCCTGCCGACAGCAGCTCTCCGAGGATCGCCGGGCCGGACGCGTTGGCCGGAAAATACGCAAAGAAGCTGGGGGACTGCCAATGGGTCACGCCGGGGAGGATAATCTCGTCCATGTCGCGCAGCACGGCCGCGAAGGACTCGCCCCGCTGGGGCGGGGCCGCCGGAAGCCGGGCCCGCACCTCACCGGGGCGGCAGGTCGACTGAACGGGGTGCTGCTCCACTCGCTCGAGGTAGTCCGCCACCCAGTCCACTGCGGCGTGCCCCCAATGGCGGAGCTCCGAGGGAGTCATGTGATGAGAGGCCTTCGATTCGAATCCAGGTTCGTCGCTCATGCGCCCCAGTGAACACCGAGTGGAGGCGCCCGGTCAACCCATCCGGGCAGCGTTGGCGGTTGACCATCCACGCCATCACGGCCACAATGGTCGCCACGTTCCCTGCTGCACTCCGGAGCTCGCCGCTGTTGATGCCCAGCCCATCGCGCCGCAACGCCAAGCTCGCCGCACTACTGCTGCTGGCGGTGATGAGCCTCGTCGGTTGCAAGAAACTCGAAGGGGCGTCACCCCGTGATTGCGTCTGGTCGCGAGGCGCCGACGGGAAGCTGGTGGGAGCCTATCTCGAGGCCTGGGCCGCGCGGAGCGGGCTGGGCAAGCTCGAAGGCTGGGACGTGAAGCTCCGGCCTCGCAAGGCCCTCGTCACCCTGCGCGCAAAAGGCTTCACCGGTGTCTACGCCCTGGTGCTGGGCAGCTCCTGCAAGAGCCGGCCGAAGGTCGAGACGGTGTCCGTGCAGGGAACGACACGGGTGCCGCATTCCGCCCTCCGACGGCTCGCGGAGCGATTTCCGGCGCCCAAGAAGCAGCTGACCGGTACGGCCG
The DNA here is from genome assembly GCA_043825095.1 of bacterium. Lineage (GTDB taxonomy): Bacteria > Myxococcota_A > Polyangia > HGW-17 > JAJRWW01 > JBDRSE01. The sequence goes on along the minus strand of JBDRSE010000268.1, from coordinate 7,063 downwards.
AAAGCGGCCCCGACGGGTGGGGCCCGCTGGGGTGGTCGGCGTTCGTGCAGGCCCGGGACGCGGAGACCTGGACCTTCCTTCTGATCGCAGTGTTCCTGGTGCTGATCGCGTGGTTCGCCGAGTCCACACCGGAGCGCTACCGACGCGGCGCCGTGGTCATCACGATTCTCGGCGTCGCGGCGCTCATCAGCTACAGCGTGGCGCCGCTGTTTCGCATACCCTTTGCCAACGACGCGCCCGTGCTCCGGGCGGCCTTTGCCAGGGAATCGATCTTCGGTGACTGGAACCACTCGTTTCTCCCCTACCTGTTGAACCGTCCGGCCACGTGGTTCTCCATGGAGCCGTGGGCGCTGCGCATCGTCCCTTTCGGCTGGCTGCTGGCCGAATCTGCGCTCCTCGTGCTCGCCGCCCGGCGCGCCGGAGGGCTCGCCGCAGGGGCGCTGGCCGGCGTGTGGTTCGCCAGCGAGGTGCGTCGACGCCAGGGCATTGTCGAGCTCACGGACTGGGATCTGGCCGGATTCTTCCTGCTGGCACTCGTGCTCTGGACGATGCAGACACACGACGAATCCCGCCGGAGTACGCGCCCGCTGATCTGGCTCGCCGCGCTGATGACCGCGGCCCTCCTCGGCTCGTACATGATGATCGTCCCGGTCACTGCTCTGGTTGGTCTGCTCTGGCTGGATCCCGCGACACGCAAACGGTTCGCCCCCGTGGCCACCGGTGCGTGGTGTCTGCTGGCCATCAGGGCGTCGATCGTCTTTCTGAAGGGCTCCGCCATCTCGCCCATCATCTTGGACTTCGGCGAGCTGGCGCGACTGATGTTCCTGGAGACGCCCTTCAGTCGCACGGTGTGGCTGCTGCCGCCCTTCCTCGGCGGGCTGTTCTGGCTCGGATGGGGCTGGCGGCGCATGAATCGGCGTTTCGTCGCGGCCGGCATCCTCGCGATTCCGCTCGCCACCATCTTCGCCTGGCGCTTCTCCCACGTGAATCAAGGCTACTACATCTGTTTGACGACCCCCCTGGTACTCTTTGCGTCCGCCGCCGCGGTGGGCAGCGGAGCGGAGCGCTTCCGGACCTGGACGACCGACCGGTTGGGCAGCGTGGCAACCCGCGTGATCGTCGCGCTGGGCTTGGCCGCCTTGACCCTCACCACGGTGTCGCTCGTGGCCCCTCCGGACCCAAAGAAATTCGCCCCCACCGGGCTGCGCAACATGGCCACATTCGAGCGACAGCTCGCCGGAAATCGCCTGCCCATCGTCACCGACACGCCGCATCTCGGGCTCTATGTGGGCTACGAGCGGGCCCGGCGCCGAGTGGACACCCGCGGCCCGCTACTGGGAAGAGGCCCCACGGACATCGCCGCCCGGTCCCACCTCATGGACCTCAGCTGCCGACTCAAGAGGGGATGGAAGTCCCTCGGCCCGTCCTTCTACGTCGTGCGCGAGGCCAAGGACCCGCACATCAAGGTATGCAAGCTCCCCTCCCGCTACCACTGCAAGCAGCTCTTCAAGCGCAGGGCGTGGCTGAACTACGATCTCTGCACCCTCACCACTCCCTTGGGCCCCTGATTTATCGTCACCGAAAATACACATTTCTTCCTTGCAGTATTTAGGAAATACCGCTACGATTATTGAGGCCCCCTGTTGGGGTCGCCGCTGTACAGCAGATCTGCATTCCCGGGCGTGGCCGTCCCGCTTCGTCAGGGAAGTCCGAGCATCACCAGGGTCGGTGACCGCCGCCTCTTCTGATGCTCGGCATTTTTTTGGGCGCTGAACCAGAGACAGCGCACAGGAGCCACTCCCCTTTTCAGCTGGCCGCGGGCCTGCCTTCGCGGTATCCCTGGAACGTGCACGAGCTGAGCATCGCCCAGGCCATCGTCTCACTGGCCGACTCGGAAGCCCGGCGGGAGCAGGCCCAACGGGTGGAGATCGTCACCGTCGCCGTGGGCATCCTGTCCGGAATCGTGCCCGACTCCCTCGAGTTCTGCTTTCCCGCGGCGGCGGGCGGGACGCTCGTCGAGGGCGCCGAGCTTCGGATCGAGCGCATCGAGGGCGTGGGATTCTGCCGGCCCTGTGACCGGGACTTCCCCATGGCCGAGCTGCTGACCCCCTGTCCCCGCTGCGGGGAGTTCGCCAGCGAAATTCGGGCCGGTGACGAGCTGCGGGTCCGCACCCTGGACATTGTCTGACGAGGAGAGCCTATGTGCGACGAATGTGGATGTGGACAGGCGGACGGCAAACAGCACGACCGCGACCACAACCACGACCATACACCCCGGGTCCTCGAGATCCAACGCAACGTGCGCGCTGCCAACGACGCCTTCGCCGAAAAAAACCGCGGGTGGCTGCGGGAGCACGGCAACGTGATGGTGAACCTCATCAGCTCCCCGGGCGCGGGCAAGACGACGCTGCTCGAGCACACCCTGCGCAGTCTGGCTCCGACTCACTCCCTGGCCGTGATCGAGGGGGACCAACAGACCGACAACGACGCCCGGCGCATCTCCAAAACCGGTGTTGCCGTAGTGCAGATCAACACCGGCGCGAGCTGCCACTTGAACGCCCACCAGGTCGGCCACGCCCTGCAGGACCTGTCCCCTGCCCAAGGCACGCTGATCTTCGTGGAGAACGTGGGCAACCTCATCTGCCCGGCCGGCTTCGACCTCGGCCAGCACGCCGACGTGACCGTGCTGAGCGTCACCGAAGGCGACGACAAGCCCGAAAAGTACCCCGAAGCCTTCCGCTCCGCCCGCGCCGTGGTCCTGTCCAAGATCGACCTGCTGCCGCACGTGGACTTCGACACCGCCCGGTGCGAGCGCTTCGCCCGCGCCCTGAATCCCGAGCTCCCCATCTTCCACCTCTCCGCCAAGACCGGCGACGGCCTGGACCCGTGGTTGGACTGGCTTCGGAGGCTGAGCTCAGCGGAACCGGCGCCGGGCGAGGACAATGAGAAATAGCAGCACCAGCGTGAGAGGCAGGCCATGGCTGCCGCCGGTTGCTGCACAGCCGCCATCGTCCGGGGTCGGGGACGGCGCCGAGGTGTTCGGCGTCGGGTCGCCACCCGGTACGTCCGGCGCGCCCGCGGCAGTGCTGAAAGAGAAGGACCAGTTGTCCGGGAACAGCACGCCAGCGATGGTTTCGACGCCGCCCTCCACGGTCACGGTGAGCTCGGTATCGGCGGGCCAGTCGGCCAGGGGCACGAGGCGCACCAGGTTGCCCCACTGATGCACCTCCACTGCGTGCTCGCCGCCGTTTTGGTCCGAAACCGTCATCGCCAGCGTGTCGCGCACGACCTCGTAGCCAAAGACGATGGCAACCTGGGATTGGACCACGGTGTGATCCGTGGGTTGGCCCACGCTCCCGGCCGTCGGCACGGTGGCGATGATTTGATTCTCGGGGTTCTCCACGCCGTGGAGCCGATCCCACAGCGCCTGCCAATAGGCCGCCACCACCAGCGCCTCTCCGGGGGGTGAACCGGGCTCCAGTTCGTCGAGCAGGTGCGCGGCGGACCACGGGTACTGCTCGCGGTACTCCTGCACCCGTCCCGGATCGTTCAACCCGGTGTCATGGCCAAACTGCACCACCACCTGCAGGAAGTCCTGGCCGCTCCAGATCACCGAATCGTCGGCGTCGTAGCTCAGCTCCCCGTAGATCGCCACGAGATCATCCACCGGCGCCCAGGGCTCCAGCGTCACGTCGAGCCCCGTGTCGGCCACGAGCAGCACGTCCGAAGCGGAGTCCAGGCTGTCGAAGAGCCCGTTCGCCCAGCCGCTGGCGTCCTCCCCCCGTGCCGCGCGCATGAACAGCGAATCGAAGAACATGTCCGCCATGTCGTGAGCCGCCAGCCCCATCAGGAACACCACGTGCGTCGCGGCGGCGCCATCTGTGTAGGGCACGTCGAAGCTGCGTCGGATCCAGCGAATGTACCCGCTGATGAACGGTTCCCAGTGGGCGATCTCGCCATAATCGTCGTCCACCACGTAGCCGCCGTCGGGGAACACCGAGCCGTTCATGAGGCAATGCTCGTTCGCCGGATCGGTCAGCAGATCCCGCAGCGCACCCTCGCGGAGATGATCCCGGGCCTCGAGGCTGATCCACATGTGGGTGTTTCCCCCGTTGGCTCGCGCCGAACCAGGGAACGACAGGGTCAAAACGAGCGCGGAGTACGAGACCAAACGCAGCATGGCAATCAGTACTTGATGTCGATGTACAAGAAGCTGGTTTCGGTCTTGTAGGACAGCGTCGCCTTGTGACGGTACGTGTCCTGGGGCAGCTGGGGATCCGTGCCCACGTGGAGCTCGCAGGTCATGGGATCTTCTTCGTCGCCGGCCTCGATGTAGTAGAAGTTTCCGCCATCGCTCTGCGTCGGGGTCATGAACTGGATGGACGTGACAAAGGTGACGTTGTCGAAGTCGGAATCCGTACACTGCTCCACCGAGCAGTGGAGAAGCTGGGTGACGACCTCTTCGTACGAAAACGCGCCCTCGATGGGGGCGAGGGTGTCCGTCCGGGTTCGCTCCCCCGCGTCCTGCGCCGCAATGGAGTTGATCTTGTCGAGATCCTTCCGCTCGATGCGGGAGACGTACATCGCCTTGCCACGAGGCGTCCGCGCGATGTCCCGGCGCTTGAGCTCGACGCCCATGAACCGGGGGTCCTCGTACACCTTTTCATGCGGCTGGTCGTACAGCAGCACCCACGTCGAGCGGGTCTGACCGATCAGGAACTTCATCTCTCCGAGATAGGGATGGTTCACCTTGGCCATCCACGCGCTCCGCAGGGTGCGCGGGAGCACCACGTACCGCCCCTCTTCGTGACGGATGTCAGAGCCTTCCAGCTCGATCTTCAGCTGGCCGATCTGCGCTTTGAGGGCTGTCAGCAGCCGCCCCGAGGTCTTGGGCATGAGCGAGGCGGTGTCGAACTGCGGCAGCACGGCAAAGGTGGTGGCCTCCTGCTTCGTCCAATCGCTCGCCTCTGACGGCTTGGTGGGTGAAGAACCCATGCCGCCCGTGCGTTTGTTGTCGTCGTGTCCGGACATCCTACCGAGGTTGAGTATGGCGCAGGCCGCAGAGGTGGTCAATCCGCCCCTGACCTGCCTCGATCACTGAAAATCCACGGTGAGGGTGTAGGGGCCGCTGAGCTCGGTGCCGCCTTCTACGTAGGTGTCGGCGACGATGAAGTACCGGCCCGGGCCGATGGTGCGGTCGAAGGAGATGTGTGCGCGGTCCATGCAGGAATCGGGGTCGTCGGCGTCCAGCAGGTGCACATCGATGTCCACGGCGTCGCCGTCCACGTCGTCCACAGCGACGCTGAGGGTTCCTGCAACGTCTACAGTGAGCAGGTAGACCACCTCCGGACCGCCTTCGTCCACAGTGGAGCAGCTGTAGAGATCGAACTCGCGCGTGGTGACGGTCGAGGTGTCGGCGGCGTGTACGAAGGGGAAGCCATCGATGAGATAGGGACAGTCGTGGGTGCCGTCCGGCGTACAGGGCGCCCAGACCCGGGGGTCGATGTCCCGTGCGTCGACGAGGAAGTAGTTGAGCGTGTCGTCCATGGCCGTCCAGGCGTTGTAGATGAACTCCGTCCAGTTGGCCATTCCGGGGATGACCTGGCACCCGGCCGACCAGACGTTCACCGCCGCGGTGCCGAGGGGGGCGTCCTTGGACCCCATGTGGATGTTATGACCGCTGCCGGTGCGCTCGTAATCGAGCTCCCCAAGGGGCGGCAGCCAGCCATTGCGATCGCTGTCCCAGTACCCGTTGTTGTTGGTGTCGTCCCGGACCAGGTAGCTCACCATCTCGTTGATGTGCAGGGCGTTGTACGTGTTGTGCCAGCCGTTGATGTAGTGGTACCGCCGGTTCATACGGAGGGACGAGGAGCTGTCCACGCCGAAATCGTAGGCCCCGGTGTCGGTGTTGACCGGAAACTCCCGCACGTTGGGATCGCCGTTTTCATCGATCCAAAGCAGCACCAGGGTGTCGTTGAATCGATCCGGGCGGTTGCCGTGATGCTCGAAGGTCCCGGGATAGGCGCCCCGCAGGCCCAGCACCGTGCGGGCGCCGGTGGTGACGTCCACGGCCACACCGGTGGTGAGCTCGGCGATGTCGCGGTAAAGGTCATAGGCCTCCGGCTGGGTGAGCAGCACGGCGCCGGAGGGCAGCTCGTAGCACCGTGTTTCGCTGGTCCACTCGCCGGCCCGAGGAAAGAGCGGCATGTTGTCGGTGTAGTTGGGCATCACCAGATCCGGCGGGTCCTTGCGAAGACCGTGGGCAGCCGAGCTCATGCGCCAGGTGCCGTCGGGTGGAGGCTCGGCGTGTGCGATGTGATTCGATCGATCCAAGGCAAGCGCCACGCGGCGAGGCGCAGACGCCACATCGGACGAAAGCGCGGTCGGGGGTGGGGTGAGCTGAGGGCTGGGATACACGAAGTCCTGGTCGTACGTGAGCTCGCAGCTCTCCACGGTCTGCGCGTCCCGGCCGGCATCGGCCGTCGCAGCGTCTGGGGTTGCCACCGGGCTGGCATCCGACGACGTCGCCGCGTCGGTGCCCCCTCCTCCACCGCTCGAGTTGCAGCCGACCGCGGTCGGCCAGGCCGCGAGCACGACTATCCAGCTCAACAGCCTCCACGTGCGGGCTCCACGTATCATCCTGGACCTCCTCCGCGGCATCATACCGAAGAAACAGCGTCTCTGCGAGGAGTAGGAACGGTGGTGTCGCACGCCAGCTCGCCTGAGCTTTCCTCGGGCACCGGGCTGTCAACGTCGCGCTCTGTGCCTTGGGCGAATTGGCCAGACGGCGCGCGCCATCGCCCCTGAGCTCTTGGAGAGCTCCGGGCGCGGGCGCGCTGTTCTTTGGGTGGAGGAGGGGGAGCAGCGCTCTGGGCTTTGGGGCGCATGGGTTGGACGGCGCGCGCCATCGCCCCTGAGCTCTTGGGGGGCTCCGGAATAGACTAGTTTTTTTAGTAAGGATTTCTTCTTTAACCGCCCAGGCAGTAGTAGCTATGAGCGTAAAGGCAATTGTAGTCATTAATACCAGCGGTGAACCAGCTGGAGTAAAAACAATGCTTTGCAT
>JBDRSE010000267.1:0-30663 GCA_043825095.1 bacterium | reverse complement strand
AAGCATTAGCATTTAGGGGATGTGGAAGGTGTAGGTCTGGGTGGAGGCGGCTGCCAGGGCGAGCCAGATCCACGGCTCGGCGCCCTCCCGGAGCCAGCAGGCCTGGCAGGTGTCGAGCTCGGCGACGTCGGCCGCGATGGAGAGCGTGGCGCCGTCCAGCTCGACCTGGGTGGCCTGGGGCGCAAAGACCTGGATCCGCAGGCCGGTGTACTCGGATCCCGGGGTGAACCAGAGGTCGAAGGCGCCGCCGAGCTCCTCGGTGCCGAGCTCGCTGAGGTCGTGCAGCACCAGACGGTTCAACGTGCCCGCCTCCGGGGCCACCCGACCCCACAACCGGCCCGGGTCGCCGTCGTAGGTGTCGATGGACGGATCCGAGACCGGGGACAAGGTCTGGACCGTCGGGCGCAGCATGGGCACGATCCCCCCGGCGCGCAGGTAGAGCGGCAGCGTGTCGAGGGGCGCGTCCACCAGCTCGTCTACAGGGCCCTCCACCACCTCTGACGTCCACCAGTCGATCCACGACCCGGCCGGCAGGGGGACCGTGCGCTGGGTCGCCGATTCGATCACCGGCGCCACGAGCAGGTCCGGACCGCTGAAGAACGCATCGTCCGGGTGACGCCCGTCTCTCGGGAACTGCAGCCCAAAGGGCCGGATCACGGGGCGCCCCGAGGCGTGCGCCTGCCGCGCGTAGCTGTAGAAATACGGAAAGAGGCGAATGTGCAGGGTGGCGTAGCGCCGGAAGATGTCCAGCGTGTCCTGGTTGAACTGGCTGTCGCCGTAGTCGGTGAAGTCCCAGGGGTTGTGGTTGTCCCCTCCCCCGCCGTACTGCATGATCGGCAGCAGCGCCGAGTACTCGGTCCAGCGTACCATCACCTCGTGGGAGGGCCGATTGTGCCGGTAGCCGCCGGTGTCCGAGGCGAAGAACGGATAGCCGCTCACCGCCAGACACGTTCCCGCGCGCAACGCCGACGGCAGTCCCCCGACGTGCGTCGTGCCTTCGCTGTCCACGTCCAGGAAGTCCTTGAAGTCTGAGTCGAGATCCCCCGGCCAGATCACCGACGCGTAGGCCTGGCCGCCGATGGTGCCGGCGCGTGCGAGGATGAACACCTCCGGCAGCCCGAGGGGCTCTGCGTACGCCCGGTGGTAGTACTCGGCGTAGCGCCGGTTCATGGTGCGCTCGTCCTCCCCGCTCCAGAAGCCGAAGTGCATCCGCGCGTCGCTGATCCCGGTCTGGATATCCTGGGCGTAGTCGAGCTTCCAGCCCTCGATCCCCCGGTCCCGGGCGACCGCCACCCGGGCCTGCCAGAAGGCCATCACGTCCGGGTTGGTCAGATCGAGCAGCTTGCCGAAGGAGGTGAACACGAACAGTCCCTCCACGAACCAACCGTTGGCCTCGGCCATGGGGTAGTCGGGATCCGTGTCCTCGAGGTACGGCGTATTCCACCCGGCCAGCCGGAACCCGTCGTCGTGCAGCGACTGCACCATGGCCGCTGGGTCGGGGTACCGGCCCGGGTCGAACTCCATGGTGTTGTACCCGCTCTGGTAGGGACGGTCGATCCAGAGGGAGCCGGTGGGCACGCCGCGCGCGCGGATGTCGCTGGCGTCCTGTAGCACCTCGGCCTGGCCGGCGATCTCGTTCCGCCACTGGATGGGCGCAAAAGCCCACACCGGCGGGATCGCCGGGGCCGCCGTCACTGCCGTGTAGTGCTCGGTCACCTCCAGGGGATCCGCGCCGGCCATGAGGTAGAGCTCCAGCACGGGTTCGTTGACCACGGTCCGGATCTTCGTGGGATCACTCTCGGCGATGTCGAAGTACGCCGGCCGCATGGAGTCGGCGAAGATACCCCATGAGCCGCTGCTCACCAGCAGCGGAATGCGCAGGTTCGCCTCGTTGTTCAGGGCCTCGGTGTCCCAGAGCTCGCTCTGCATGGCAAAGGTCCGACCCCGGTGCGCCACGCTCTGGAAGACCTGGCCCATGCCGTAGTAGTTCTCCCCCTCGGGGGCGTTGACCTCGAGATAGGTGAACACCACGTCCGGCTCCCCGTCCACCTCCGCGCCGGCGTCCGGGACCTCCAGTGTCAGCCGGAATACTCCCTCCCGGGGAGAGCCCACCCGCAGCGTGGCGGTCGTCCCGTCGGACAGCCGCACCTCGAGCACGTGGGCGCTCGACTGGACCCGGTGGAAGATCACCTCGTCCACCGAGAGCCAGGTCAGCTCCGGCGGCTCGTGGGGTTCGTTGAGAAAGTCGTACACCATCAGGTAGGGATCGTAGTTGTACTCGGACGAGAAGCTCGCCACCCTGCCCACCCCCAGCCCGCCCGGCTCGATGACGGTCAGCTCCTCCCCCGCCGGGGACAGGAACCGCACCCGGAACGGACTGCGTTCCACCTCGAGCGAATACCCCCCCGGATCGACGATCCCGATCGGCCCCGGGGACTTCTCGCCGCAGCCCACCGCCAGCACCGCCGCCCCGACGAACACAAGACCCGCGCTACACAAGGTTTTCATGGTCGCTCCAGGATATGATGATGACAGGAAAACTCAATGCGTCTTTGCCGGAGAGGGCTTACCGAGGCCGACGATCTCGAGCAGCTTGAGGGCGTTCACCGTGGGGGCGACGCCGGGCCGGAGCGTGTAGTCGAAGTGCATGCGCGCACCCTCTGCGCCGTTTTCGTAGGACTCGGTGAAGTGCACGGGCTGGCAGGCGTCCGTGAGCCCCTCGGCGTCGGCGAGGCTGAGGTCGTGGGTGGAAATAGCGCCGATGGCGCCCTGCTCCAGCAGGTAGAGGATGACGTGTCGCACGGCCACCTGACGCTCGAATACATTGGTGCCCTGGAGGATTTCGTCGAGCAGAAAGAGCAGCGTTCGCCCACGGGCCTCACGGCGCTCTTCGGCGAGATCCACGATCTCCTTGAGACGGCTCAGCTCTGCCATGAAGAAGGACACCCCGGCCTCGAGGGAGTCCTGGACCCGGAAGCTGGTGCCCAGCTCGAGGGGCGCCATTCGAAGCCCCTGGGCGAACACCGGCCCCCCGGCCTGGGCCAGCACGACGTTGACGCCCACGGCGCGGAGCAAGGTCGACTTGCCCGACATGTTGGAGCCCGTGACCAGCAGAAACGTCCCCGCCGGCCCGATCGTGACGTCGTTGGCGACGCAGGCGTCCCGGGGCAGCAGCGGATGGCCGAGCGCCTGCGCCTCAAACCGCGCTCCGCCCTCCTCGGCCACCTCCGGGAACACCCAGCCCGGCTCGTCGTGGTGCAGCCCGGCGAGGGCACACAGCGTCTCAACTTCGCCGAGCACGTCGAACCACTGCCGAACCATCCGCCCCACCCGCTGCTGCCACCGCTCCAGGGCGCACAGCACGTGGAAGTCCCAGAGCGTCAACGCTTGCAGCGCCAGGTGCGGCAGCCCGGAGTGGCGCAGATCCGCGTAGCCGTTGATGGAGTCCAGCCGCCGCATCTGCTGGTGAGCGGTGAGGCCGTCCGTTTGCAGTCGCTGCTGCAGCCCACGGATCTTGGCGCTTTCGAAGCGGGTCTCCGAGAGGGGCTGAAAGAGCCGGGCAAAGTGCCGGAACGCCCGCTCCCGCCAGGAAACCTGCTCGAAGGTCGATCGAGCCGGGCCGCCGAAGGCGGCGGTGTACAGCAGGTTCACGATCACCATGCCCAGCCAGAGCGGCGGCAGCACTCCCGCGATATGCAGCGCCAGGAGCGCGAGCATGGCCACGGCCAGAATCCGCGGCACCCAGACGCGCCACGCCTTCTGGAGCAGCCAGGGCTCGCCTTCGGCCCAGGCCAGGAACGGCCCCGTGTCGGGCGGCAGGCGCGCCATGTCCCGACCCCGCGCGGCGAGCTCCTGCCTCCAGTCCAGCAAGGGGCTCAGCTCTGCCACGGCGGCCTGCCGGGAGACGAGCTCGCCGGGATCCGCCGGCCGCAGCAGCCAGCGAGCCAGGGTCACGCGCCCCGCAGGCGTGTTCGCCGTGCCCAGGAGCTGGTACAGCGACGCGCGGCGGCCGTCGCCATGGAACAGGTCCAGATCCCGCCCCACCGGGTCGTCGACGGCCGCCTCCGGCACGGGCAGATGCGTGAGCTTCTCCCACTCCCGATCGAGGCGCAGCAGCGCCTCCTCGTTGATCGCCACGAGCTTCTCGAGCCGCGCCTGCTCCGTGAGCACGCGATCGTGGCGGAGCACGAGCAGGACGAATCCCCCCAACAAGACCACGCCCAGCGCGATGAGCCCGTAGGACACCCGCTCGAACTGCCACAGCCCGGTGGCCACACCGGTCACCGCCAACAGGAAGCAGGCGAGCCGCAGGTTGGCGATCCACCGGGCCCGGCGCGCGAGGACGTCGCGCTCCTCGGTGAACCGACGCACCTGTCGCTCATAGGTGCTCCGGACGGAATCTGTCGACAGGGCGTTGCTCATTCCGGGTCGAGGGTCCGGAGCACCGCGCGGGCGGGAGAGGCGTCGGCGCCTGTCAGCCGCAGCGGGAGGGCGATCAGCTCGTACGGGCCGGGCTCCACGTCGGCGAGCCACAGGTTCTCCACGATCATCACGTCCCCGGTCAACAGCAGCTTGTGTGCCTGGAGATCCTCGCTGTCTTGGGCGTCCACGGACGGCGAATCCACTCCCACCAGCCACACGCCTGCCTCCACGAGCGCCGCGGCGGCCTCCGGCGTCAGCGCCGGGAACCCTTCCGGCCACTGCCCCACCGCCAGGCGGCTGCAGCACGTCTTGAACAGCACCCGCCGTACGCCGGCGAGGTGGGGGAGCTCCTCCACACCGATCACGGGGGCGTCTCCCACATCCACGACGATCGCCTCGCCGATACAGTGGCGCAGATCCACCTGCTCCACGCTCCAGGCGTCGTCGAACAAGTGTTTAGGAGAGTCGATATGGGTGCCGGCGTGCACGGACGTGTGCAGCGCGTGGTTGTTCACCAGGTCGCCCGCCGCGCGGCTCATGGTCCGCTCCAGGGTCACGACCACGTCGCCGGGCCAGACCGGCGTGGACGGCCCCAGGGGCCGCGTGATGTCTTTGATGGTCAAGGTCTGCTCGCTCCTAGGACCGCTCGATGATGGTCATCTCGCCCCGGTCCAGCCAGATCAGCGCGCACTCGCCGCAGCTGTCCACCATCACCGCGCCGGGACCGAGATAGGGGTGGTTGTCCATGCTCGCCCGGCAGCCCGGGCACTCCAGCGTCCGCGCCCGCTCGTCGTCGTGGATGGGCTTCGGATAGGGCTTGGCCCCCTCCCACTTCGCCCGCCGCTTCTCCACGATGATGCCGAAGGCCCGCCGCCGGGCCAGGATGCCCTTGCAGTTCGGACACGTCTTCACCAGGTGTGACTCGATGGCCCCTGACACCAGCTCGTGCCGGCACACCGGGCAGTGCACCTCGGTCTTCTCGCCGAGCACCCGCACGCCCTCGTCGGACTCCTTGGGAAAATGGAAGGTCGTGCAGTAGTCGCACACGAAGTAGTCACGATGGTGCACGAGCCGCATGGGCGCGCCGCAGTTGGTGCAGTTCATTGGGCCCTCATTCCCTTCCCTCACCCAAGCCGAACACCTCCACCAGCCTTTCGCCGGCGTAGGCGAGCTCCTCGTCGTCGATGTCCAGGTGGGTCACCAGGCGCCACTCGCCGCCCAGGGGCGGGTAGATCTTGACCTGACGCTCGGCCATGGCCCGCACGAGCTCGAGGGGATCGCCGTGGTGCTCGTGCCGGAACCACACCATGTTGATGGCGCGCCGGTCCTCGCAGATCTCGATGCCGGCGACGCCAGCCAGGATCCGGGCGAGCCGCGCGGCGCGCTCGTGGTCTTCGACCAGCCGCTCCACGTGGTGCTCCAGGGCGTGCAGCCCGGCCGCGCCGAGCAGCCCCACCTGCCGCATGCCGCCGCCGACGATCTTCCGGTTGTTGCGGGCCCGGGCGATGAAGTCCCGGGAGCCGCAGAGCAGCGAGCCGACGGGCGCGCCGAGCCCCTTGCTGAGGCAGTACATCACCGAGTCGGCGCCGCGAGCCACCTCGGCCGCGCTCCTCCCGAGGGCATGGGCCGCGTTGAAGATCCGCGCCCCGTCCAGGTGCACGCGCACCTCCCGCTCGCGGGCCACGGCCATGACGCTCCGCAACGAGTCCAGGGGCTGCACCGCCCCGCTCGAGTGGGCGCACTCCAGACAGAGCAGCCGCGTCACCGGGTGGTGCACGTCCGGGGTCCGCACCGCAGCGGCCACGACCGCGGGGTCCAGCGCCCCGGTGGGCGCGTCCAGAGGCACCAATGTCACGCCGGACAGCACCGCCGCCGCGCCCGCCTCGTGCTCCTGGATGTGGCAGGGCCGACCCACGATCACCTCGTTGCCCAGGCTGGTGTGGGTCATGATCGCCACCTGGTTGCCCATGGTCCCGCTGGCCATGAACAGCCCCGCCTCCATGCCCACCAGCTCCGCCCCCCGCGCCTCCAGCTTCACGATGGTGGGATCGTCCCCGAACACGTCGTCCCCCACCTCCGCCCCCAGGATCGCGGCCATCATGGCCGGCGTCGGACGGGTCACCGTGTCACTCCGTAGGTCCACAGGCAGCCGCATCTTCACTCCTTGGGCTCGGGTTTCGACTTAGACTTCCGAGTGGACTTGGACTTGGACTTGGACTTGGACTTGGACTCGGACTCGGACTCGGATTCGGATTCGGATTCGGATTCGGAATCGGCCGGCTCATCCCCATCGCCCTTGTCACCCCTGTCAGCAGCTTCGTCCTCCACGTCGTCCTCTTTTTCGACGTCTTCACCTTCCTCGTTGTCTTGCTCTTCACCCTCGCCGCTCTTCTCCGCCCCTTCGACCTCCTGTCCCCTGGATTCATCCTCGCCCACCAGTCTCCGCTCCTCGGCGGTGGGAGCAGTCATGCGCGCGAGCAGGACGAGCAGCGCAAAGAGTAGCGGTGCGAGTAACAACCAAGCCATTGTCATCATCCAGTGCTGTTGGTGCGGCGCGCCACACGGACGCCCGCCAGGGACTATCCCCCTGGACCCGGCCATAGGTCAAGGCCCGACAGGCCCGAAAAGGTCCGATTCGGTGCTGGACGGGAAGCTAACCCGCGACGTAGTAGTATATCGACTCGATCCCAAAGGAGCGTCATGATGACTGTCCGTGATCTCCGACCGACGAGTGGACTCCGGCATCTGGCACCTGCCGTGCCGGCGACCGCAGTGACCCTCTGCCTCTGCCTTTGGCCCCTCCCCGCCCGGGCCGAGCACGGCAATCCGGTGCTGGTGGTGGCGCCCCGCTCTGGACAGACGATCCCGCGAAACGGCTGGATCCGGCTCCAGAGCTACAACGGGGTCTCTTGGTACGTGGAGCGGCTGCGGGACGCCAAGAACCCGGCCCAGGCCGAGCTGGTGAGCGGGGGGCACCGGGTGGGCATGAAGATCAAGGACTGGTACGACGACGACGAGGGGGGGTACGGGCGATCGATCCTGACGCTGGCGCCAAAAAAGCTGCTCAAGGCAGCCCAGACCTACAAGCTCGTGATGACGGACCGCCACCCCAAAGCCGGCGTAAAAACGTACACCCTCGGCTCCTGGAAGGTGTCCGGCAGAATCGACAGTGGCGCGCCCAGGTGGCGCGGCAAGCCCTCCGTCGCTCCCCGGAAAACCACCTATTACGGCGTTGAGCCGAGCGTGATCATCTCCCTGAAGGACGAGGACCTGCTCGAGGTGGTGGCCGAGCTCCAGCCTGTCCGGCGGGGTCTGGGCAAGGGCGGCAAGGCCAAGCGGCTGATCATCGTCTTCGACAAGTCCCGCTGGTGCCCCCAGGGCGCCACGGCGAGCTATCCCGTGGCCATCGTGCGCTCCAACTGCCCGACCCCTGGAAAGCCCACCGAGATCTGCCACCGCATGGCCGTCTGGCAGACGAGCAAGGACGTGGGAAAGCGCTACCGCATCCGGCTCAAGGCCCGGGATCTGGCGGGCAACGAGAGGCGCGCCCCCGGCGGCACGCTCCCCTACACCTGGCGCAAGTCCCAGCACCTCCGCGTGTGCTGGAAGAAGCCGTAGACGGCCACCGAGTGCACGGTACAGCGTCCCCGCCCCACAGCGGCGCCAGGTTAGGGGTCGCGAATGGACAACTCGATCGTTCAGGACGCTGATCCATCCCGGCTCGCTTTGTTGCCAGGCGGTCGAATATACCCGATATGCTCCCGTCGGGCGCCTCGCGAGCCGGGCGCCGCGGCGCCCTGATCCGAGGTGTTGTCCATTCGCGACCCCTTAGTTACACGTGGCCGAGAGCGTGAAGGCGCCCGCGGCGCCGCCGAAGCCGTCCACGATGACGTAGTAGGTTCCGGCCAGGCCCGCGGTGAAGGTGACCTGCTCGTTCCCGCCGCCCTGCTGGCTGGAGCCGAGGCACTGGTTTGGCACGTTGCAGGACGTGGGGCTCCCGCCCACGACGATCAGGTCGAGATCCGTGGCGCCGCCGTTGAGCTGCACCGTCACCGACCCGCCCAGCCCGGTGTAGGTGAGCCGGAAGTAGGCCTCCGGACCGGAGTCGGGGAAGCTCGCGCAGGTGGGAGGGTAGTTTTCGTACGTGTTGGTCCCCCCGACGGTGGTGCCGCTCACCGCGCCGCCACAGCTGAGGGTGCCGGCCGGGCTGCAGCCGAACCCCATGCAGGACGGGTGACCGACGCAGTCGAAGTCGTCGCAGTCCACATCGCCGTCGCCGTCGTCGTCCACGTTGTTGTTGCAGATCTCGCCGCTGCAGGCCGGCGTATTGGAGCAGTCGGGATCCGCACAGTCCACCAGGCAGTCGTGATCGTTGTCCACCCCGTCGCCGCAGTTGGTCTCCGGAGTGGGAAAGATACAGATCGGGTTGGCCTGGCACTGCGGATCCAGGCAGTCGCACAGGCCGTCCAGGTCGTCGTCCACGCCGTTGTCGCACACCTCCGCGGCAGCGGTGCAGTTGGTCAGGTTGAAGCTACACCCCCCGGTACAGGAGAGCTGCCCACCCGCGTAGCCCAGGCTCTGGCACGTGGCGCCGCCCAGGTTGTTGGTGTCGCACTCCTCCCCCGGATCGATGATTGTGTCTCCGCAGGTCCCGCTGAAACAGCTCGTGGTGTTCAGGCGACAGTTGCCGGTGCAACCGAGCTGCCCCCCGTCGTAGCCGAGGCTCTCGCAGGTGACCCCTCCGAAGTTGGTCCCGTCGCACTCCTCCCCCAGGTCGATCACGCCGTCGCCGCAGCTCTCGGCGACGCAGCCGGTCAGATCGAAGGC
Source organism: bacterium (assembly GCA_043825095.1). GTDB lineage: Bacteria > Myxococcota_A > Polyangia > HGW-17 > JAJRWW01 > JBDRSE01. The sequence goes on along the minus strand of JBDRSE010000267.1, from coordinate 21,414 downwards.
GCAGCCCACGCAGGTGAGCTGCCCGCTGTCGAATCCCAGGCTCTGGCAGGAGGCGCCGCCCAGGTCCGCGCCTTCGCAGTCCTCACCCGGCTCGATCTGACCGTTGCCGCAGGTCGGCAGATAGTCGCACCCGCTCGTGTCGAAGCGGCAGCTGGCATCACACTCCAGGGTGCCGGTGTCGAAGCCCAGGGAGATGCAGTTCTCGCCCGCCATGTTGCTGGTGTCGCACTCCTCCACAGGGGCCCGCACCACGCCATCGCCGCAGACCGCGTCCGAGGTGCACGCCTGCACGTCGAACCGGCACGCCAGCGTACAGGCCAGCGCTCCGCCGTCGTAGCCGAGCCCCTCGCAGCTCTGCCCGCCCAGGTTCACGCCGTCGCACGCCTCCCCCGGATCCAGCACGCCGTTGCCGCAGCCGAGGGGGACCTCGCAGTCCTCCACGTTGAGAGTACAGTCCCCGTCGCACGCGAGATTGCCGCCAAGAAACCCGAGACTTACGCATGTTTGCCCATCCAACGCAGATCCGTCGCACTGCTCGCCCGAGTCGAGCACGTCATTGCCGCAGTCTTGGGACGTGTTGTTGTTGTTACCCGCGTTGTACTTGCTCCCGCAGGCCGCGCAGAGCAGCGCGACCGCCGCCACCAAGCTCAATCGTGTTAGTCTCATGACATCCCTGTATTGCCCTTCCCACGTAGTATCGCAGGGCGGCGGGGAAAATCCAAGTCCGCAACGGATCTGCGAGGAGTATCCGCGCTCAGAGTCCCGCGAGCCAGGGGATCAGAAAGGCGTCGTCTTCCAGCAGCGGTGGGCGGACCGTCACGGTGAGCCGCGGGTGGGCCACCGCGATGGCATCGGCCAGGGCCCGCACGTCCTCCAGGTAGTGTTTGCCCGGGGCGAGCAGCAGCGGCACCACGGTGAGCTCACCTCCGCGCGGCACCTTCGACGCGTGCCAGAGCACCGGGTCGACAGACGTGCCGAGGCACCACAAGACGTAGCCGGGGCGCTCGCGGGCCAGGCGCTCGGCCAGCGCGGAATAGGTCTGTGCGACCTCGGCCCGCCGGCTCGGGTGGTGGACGATGACTCCCCAACGCATGCTCAGCCCCCTCTCCGGCCGAGCACGCGGCGGCTGAGGAGTCGCATCAGGTGCTCATAGGCCGCAACGGAGCTCCGGCGGAACAGCCACAGTGGCAGGGTTTCGCGCCCAATGGGTCGGACCCCGCCCTGGCGACGACGCACGACCCGGAGCACCTCCCGGGCGACCTGCTCCGGGGACATTGCGAAGCGGTCCATGACCGCCCCAAGCAGCTCCATCCCGCGCCCCGGCAGCGTGAGCCGCCCCCCTTCGAGCGCGCGGGTGCGCACCGCGCCGGGACAGATCGCCGTGACCCGGATGTCGTGGGGCGCCAGCTCTGCGTCCAGGGACTCGGACAGGCCCACCACCGCGAACTTGGTGGCGCTGTAAGGCGACACCACCGGGAAGCCGAGCAGCCCGGCCAGGGAGCCCGTGTTCACGATGTGCGCGCCGCCGCCCTGGGCGATCATGTGGGGTACAAAGGCGTGGATCCCATGGATCACGCCCATCAGGTTGACGTCCACGGCGAGGCGCCAGTCCTCCAGGGTGAGCTGCTCCACCGGCCCCCCCACCACCAGCCCGGCGTTGTTGTGAAGGACATCCACGCGCCCGTGCGCCGTGACCACCTCCTCGGCCAGTCGCAGCATGCCCTGCGCATCTCGCACATCCAGCACGTGGGCCGCGAAGCGCCCTCCCCGTTCGGTGAGCTCCAGGGCCAGCTCGGCCAGGCGCTCGGGCTCCACGTCCACGCCGTGCACCCGGGCGCCCTCCTCGACAAAGGCCGTCGCCGTGGCCCGCCCGATCCCGGAGCCGGCTCCGGTGATCACGACGACCAGGTCTCGCAGGTCACGCGGCATGGTGACGGAGTTTACTGATTTGCGGATAAAATAGGTATCTCCTTCCCTACCCTTGCCTTAACCCGCCCGAAACGCTAGATACTCCGCACCAGACTCGCGGGAGAGCTCATGAGACTCGGACTGTTCGGCTACGCCGGCGCTGGAAAAACGACGATCTTCAACCTGCTGACCGGCCTCCGGGCGGTCACCGGCGCGGGCACGAAGAAAACCGCGAACCTGGGGGTCACCCAGGTGCCGGACGAACGGGTCGACTTCCTCTCCGGGATCTATAAACCCAAGAAGACGACCTACGCGGAGATCCACTTCGCCGACATGCCGGGCAAGGCGCCCACCAAGACCACCTCCGGCCTCTCGCCGCAGGTGGTGGGGGATCTGCGCACCATGGACGTGCTGTGCCTCGTGCTCCGCGGCTTCGCCAACCCCGCCCTGGAGCTGGAGCCCGATCCGCTCCGCGACTACGCGGCCATGGACGCGGAGCTCATCCTGGCGGACCTGCAGGTGGTGGAAAACCGCGTGGAGCGGCTGGCCAAGGACCACAGCAGCCCGCGAGAGCTGGAGGCGCTGCAGCTCTGCCTGGCGCACCTGGAAAACGAGCAGCCCCTGCGCTCCCTGGACCTGCGCGACGACCAGTGGGCGCTGCTCAAGGGGTTCCGGTTCCTGAGCGAGAAGAACCTGCTGGCCCTCGTCAACACCTCGGAAGACGATCCCATGCCCGAGCTCCCGGAGCTCGCGGAACGGCTCACCCGGGACGGCGTCCCGCTCATCAAGCTCTGCGCCAGCCTGGAGACCGAGATCCTCGAGCTGGATCCCGAAGACCGCGCGGTCTTCCTGGCGGACCTGGGTGTGGAGCGGGCCGGACGCGAGCGGTTCATCCAACAGGCCTACACCGAGCTCAGCCTCATCAGCTTCCTCACCATCGGCGAGGACGAGTGCCGGGCCTGGACCATCACCCGCGGCACCATCGCCCATCACGCCGCGGGCCGCGTGCACAGCGACATCGAGCGCGGCTTCATCCGCGCCGAGGTCATCGCCTTCGAGGACTTCAAAATCCACGGCAGCGAAGCCAAGGCCAAGGCCGCCGGCCGCTACCGCCTCGAAGGCAAGGACTACGTCGTCCAGGACGGCGACATTATTAATTATCGCTTCAACGTTTAGAGCGCAGCGCCTCCGGGGGCACCTAGCTGCCTCGGGAGGTGCTGTAATCAGCCCCCTGTGAACATCCACCTGACGCAGCTGTGCCCGTGGGAGGCGGAGCGGCGCTCCTGCGCCGGCGGGCCATGAGGGAACGGAGGGCGGTGTCGTGTCGCGCAGCAGGTCTCTCGTGAGAAGTTCAGGTACCCTTTTTCCGGGGAACACGTAGAGTCCGTAGCGATGTCGGGTCTGGCCCATAACGGGGAGTTTTACTCCTTGCTGTGCGCGCTCATCTGGGCCTGCGCGGTGATCATGTTCACGCGAATCGGCGAGCGCGTACCTCCGGTCGTGCTGAACCTGTTCAAGGGCAGCGTGGCCCTTTTGTTCCTGCTCCCGACAATGCTCGTGCTGGGCACGCCGTTCTTTCCCAGCCGCCTGACCTGGCTCGACTGGTCTCAGCTGATCATCAGCGGCATCATCGGCATCTCCATCGCCGACAGCCTGTTCTTTGCGAGTCTCAACCGGCTGGGCGCGGGCCGGAGCGCCATCGTGGACTGCCTCTACAGCCCGCTGGTGGTGCTCTGCGCCTGGATCGTGCTGTCCGAGCCCGTGGGGCTCAAGCTGCTCGGGGCCGTGGCCTTGATGGTGAGCGCCATCTTCGTGGGCACGTGGTCCCCGGAGGAAGACGCCCAGACCGACAGGCGCGAGCTGCGCCTCGGCATCGGTCTGGGCGCCACCGCCATGCTGCTCATGGCCATCGGCATCGTGATCGCCAAGCCGGTGCTCAACAGGTCGGACCTGTGGTGGGCCACCACGGTGCGTGTGTTCGGCGCCACCATCTTCCTGGCCGTGCAGTCCATGCTGCCCCGCTGGCGCGCGGTCACGATCCGGACCTTCACGCCCAACCGGGACTGGAAGCTCCTCATTCCGGCCGGCTTCGTGGGCACCTACCTGGCCATGGTCACCTGGCTGGCGGGGATGAAGTACACCCACGCGAGCGTCTCCTCGGTGCTCAACCAGACCTCGACGCTCCTCATCCCGCTCCTGGCCGCGATCTTCCTCAAAGAGCGCCTCACCTGGCGCAAGGGCATCGCCGTCTTCATGGGCTTTTTGGGCGCAGCCCTGCTGAGCGTGAACCTCGCCAAGGTGTGGGCGTGGTTGACGGCGCTCTTCGCGCCGTAAGGGCACGCAGTCGCCACGGTGTTTGCGCCGTTGGTCAGACGACGGGGTTGGTCTAGCCGGTCGTCCGGGGTAGTCTGTTCGCGTGGGCGCACGAATGATCACATTCCTCACGGCGCTGGCCATGCACGGCTGCGGGACTGACGGCGCCGTCATCCGCCACTCCACCGGGCCCAGCGTACGCGCGACTCCCCGCGTGAGGCCCGGCCACGCCCGCCCCGGCGACGCGGCCCGCCGCGCGCTGGCCCGGCAGGCCTGCGAGCGCGGAGACGCCAAGAGCTGTTTCCGCCTCGGGGTCCTGCTGGATCACGGTCGAGGTGGGGCCCCGGACAAGGCCGGGGCGCGTCTTCGCTATGCTCAAGCCTGCAAGCTCGGCGAGCAGCGGGGCTGCTTCAACCTCGCGCTCATGCTCACCCAGGGCCAGGGAGGCGCAAAGGACGCAGGCCGGGCCCGGACCCTGTTGCGCGGCGCCTGTGACGCCCGCCTGGCCGCGGGCTGCGCCGCCCTCGGCAGGATGTGGTTTCGCGGCATGGGTGGACGGGTCGACCACGGCCGAGCCCGCGAGCTCTTCGCGCAGGCCTGCGCGTCCAAGGTCACGGGCGCCTGCGGCAACCTCGCGCTGATGTACCTCATGGGGTACGGAGGGCGGCAGGACCGACCGCGGGCCCGGCAGCTCTACGGTCGGGCCTGCGACGGCGGCGATCGGCAGGCCTGCCTCAACCTCGGCCTGATGTGGGAACGCGGCCACGGGGGGCCGGTGGGCAAGGCGCGCGCACGCGCTCTCTACCGGCGGGCCTGTGAGGCCGGCGATGCGGACGCCTGCTACAACCTCGGCTCGATGTGGGACCTGGGCCACGGCGGCCCGCTGGACCGGGCGCGGGCCACGCAGCTCTACGGCCGGGCCTGCCGCTTGGGAGACACCCAGGCGAGCGACACCCTGGGTATCATGTGGCGCACCGGGAACGGGGTCGCCGCGAACGCGGCGCGCGCCCGGGGCTTCCTGGCACGCGCCTGCAAGGCCGGTCACGCCGGCGCGTGCAACGACGCGGGGCTGATGTGGCAGGCCGGCGACGGCGGCCGGGCCCGGCCGGCCCAGGCCCGGAGCTGCTTCCTGCGCGGGTGCGCCTCGGGTCACACCGGGGCGTGCATCGCCGCGGGCGACATGCTCGATCGCGGCGCCGGTGGTGGGATCGACGGTCGCCGCGCCCGGCGCCTTTACAAGCAGGCGTGCGACGCCGGCAACGGCCGGGGCTGCGCCGAGCTGGGACGGATGTGGGCGACGGGCCGCGGCGGCGCCCGTGACGCTGCCCGCGGAGCGCGGCTGCGCACCCGGGCCTGCCGCCTGGGCTGGACCGAGGCCTGCGGCGCTCCCTGAATCAGGGCAGTCGAGACCTACTCGAAGTCCAGCTCGAAGTGGTAAACGCCCTCGCTCAGCGAAGAGCGGACGTGCAGGCCGCTTTTTTGGAACACCGCCTGCATCCCGCGGTTCTGGGCCAGCACCTCGGCGGTGAAGCCCTGGATGCCGTTCCGGCGCGCCACGCCCGCGAGGTAGCGCAGCATGAAGGTCGCGACGCCGCGGTGCTGCCACTCGTCCCGCACCACGAAGGCGACCTCCGCGCGGTTGGTCCGCGGGTCCAGGTAGTAGGCGCCGAGGGCGATGAGGTCCTCCCCGTGGGCCTCGGGTAGGGTGCCCACGATGGCCACCTCGCTGCGGTGGTCGATGTGCACCAGCTCCTGGATCTGCTTGCGCGAAACGCTGCTCATCCGATGCATGAAGCGGTTGTACAGCGCCTGCTGCGACAGGTGATGGAACAGGTCCCGCATGCCGGATTCGTCGGTGGGGTGCACCGAGCGGAAGTTGAGCTGGGTCCCGTCCCGCAGCAGATACGTGGTGCGCAGCACCGACGGACCCGGACGCAGCGTGTCCTCGGGATCGCGCAGCTCGAGCTGCACGTATCTGCGATCCATGGCCTCTCTGAGCAGCTCGGCGCGGAAGGACGGGTGGGCGACGCTGATCAGCGCCATGGCGCGCTCCTTTACGGTCTTGCCGTGGAGGTAGGCCACGCCGTGCTCGGTCACGATGTAGTGCACGTCCCCCCGGGTGGTCACGACGCCGGCCCCCGGGCTGAGCTGCGCCACGATGCGCGAGACCGCGCCGTCCTTGGCCGTGGACGGCAGAGCGATGATCGCCTTGCCCCCCCGGGAGCGGGCCGCGCCGCGGTTGAAGTCCACCTGGCCGCCGATGCCGGAAAAGAACTTGCCCCCCACCGAATCGGAACAGACCTGGCCGGTCAAGTCCACCTCCAGCGCCGTGTTGATCGCGACCATCCGGTGCTGGCGGCTGATGACGAAAGGATCGTTGACATACTCGGTGGGACGGAACGCAAAGACCGGATTCCCGTCCACGTAGTCGTACAGCCGCCTGGTGCCGAGGCAGAAGCTGGCCACGATCCGCCCGCGGTCCAGGCTCTTGCGCGCCCCGGTGATCACCCCGGCCTCCACGAGCTCCACGATGGGATCCGTGAGCATCTCCGTGTGGATGCCGAGGTCCCGCTTCCCGGCGAGGAACTCGAGCACGGCGTGGGGGATCCGGCCGATGCCCAGCTCCATGGTAGAGCCGTCCTCCACCAGCGCGGCCACGTACTCCCCGATGCGACGGGTGTCCTCGGTGGGCTCCGGAGGCACCACCTCGATCAGCGGCTCGTCCACGTCCACGAGCACGTCGAGGTCGTGCACGTGCAGCGTGCTGTCGCCCAGGGTCCGCGGCATCTGCGGGTTCACCTGGGCGATGACCAGCCCGGCGTTCTCCGCCGCGGACTTCACGATATCCACGGAGACGCCCAGGCTGCACAGGCCCCGGAGGTCCGGAGGCGACACCTGGATCAGCGCGACGTCCAGGCTCATCAGTCCGGACTGGAACAGCCGCGGGATGTCCGACAGGAAGATGGGGGTGTAGTCGCCCCACCCCTCCTGGATCAGCTCCCGCACGTTGTCGCCGATGAAAAAGCTGTTCACGCGGATCTGGGCCGCGACCTGTCGCCGGGCGTAAGGGGCCTCCCCCAGGGACAGGAGCTGCACCAGCTCGGTGTCGGGGAGCGCCCCGGCGCGGGCGGTGAGCGCCCGAACCAGCGCCTGGGGCTCCGCGCACGCGGTGCCCACGAACACGCGCTGGCCGGGCTCGACCCGCCCCACCGCCTCCGGGGCCGTGGCGAGCTGGTCGGCGTATTTCTCCCTCCAGTCCGGATCGGCGGCGGAGGCACGTGAGCTATCCATGGACCGCTCCCTCCAGGATAATCCGGGCGTCGGCCACGTAGGGCTCGGAGCCCGCGTCCCCCACGATGAACGGGTTGATGTCCAGCTCCCGGATCTGCGGAAAATCGGTCACGAGCTGGGAGACCCGCTGCAGCCCGACCGCAATGGCGCCCAGATCCACGCGTGAGCTCTCGCTCGCCCCGGTGAGCAGCTCGTAGGAGCGGGTGGCCTCCAGCATCTGCATCGCCTCGACCGCTGTGATGGGCGCCGGGTAGAGGGTCGCCTCCTTCATGGTTTCGACGAAGATGCCCCCGAGGCCGAACAGGAGCATGGGCCCCAGCTGCGGATCGCGGATCATCCCGAGGATCACCTCCCGGCCGCGAAAGCCCATCTCCTCGACGTGCACCCCCTCCACCCGGGCGTCGGGAACGTTCTGACGGGTGCGGAGCATCATGAGGTCGAAGGCGTCCCGCACCGCCATCGGATCGCCGAGGTTCAGCCGCACGCCGCCGGAGTCGGTCTTGTGCATGATGTCGGGCGACGCGATCTTCAGCACCACCGGCATGCCGATGCGCACGGCGATCTCCACCGCCTCGTCCGCAGTGGTCGCGACGTCACCGGCCGGCACCCGAAAGTTGTAGGCCCGCAGGATCTGCTTGGCCCGCACCTCGGTCACCTGGAGGCTTCCGGCACGGAGCTGGCGCGCGATGACGCGCTCCACCCGATGTCGATTCACCGGAAAGCGCGTCACGACCCGGGGCGGCCGGCGCCTCCAGGCCGCGTAGTCGGAGAGCGCTCGGAACGCGGTCACCGCCCGCTCCGGCGCGGGAAAGTCCACCAGGCCCTTGGCCCGATACGTGCCCAGGGGAAGCTGCTCGCCGGCGTCGCCCAGGAAGGACACCAGCAGCGGCTTGTCGTGCGGAGTACACGCGGCTATGGCGTCCACGGTGGCCGCGGCCTGCTCCATGCTGCGCGGCGCCAGCGCCACGAGCACCCCATCCACGCCCTCGCCCCCACGGACGGCGTCAATGGCGGCCGCCCACTCCTCGGGGGAGGCGTCCCCCACCACCTTGACCGGATTCGCGTCTCCTTCTCCCACCGTCCCTGCCGCAGGCGCCGGCGCCCCAGCCGGCGTGACCTCCAGTCCTGCCCGCTCCGCCGCGTCTGCCGTCAGAACTCCGACGCCGTCGCCGCTGGCCAGGATCGCCACCCGCCGACCCTTGGGAAGGGGCGCCTTCGCAAAAACGAGGGCACAGTCCAGCAGCGCCTCGAAGGAGTCGACCTGAACGACTCCGGCCCGACGAAACGCCGCACCGACGGCGACCTCGGCGCTCACCCTGCTGCCCCGGCGCGATGCCGCGGCCAGGCTCCCGACGCCGGTGCCTCCCGCCTTCAGCAGCACCACAGGGCGGGTAGACGCCACCTCTTCGGCCGCCTTCATGAGCTCCTTGCCGGAGGTGATGCTCTCCAGGTAGCCGACGATGACCGACACCTCTTCGTCGCCGGCAAGCTCCAGCAGAAGCCCGCTCTCGCTCGCCTGCTGCGGCTCCTGGGTGAGCTCCCGGGTCACTGTCAGCCCGTGGCCGGCCGCCCAGTGCCTGAACGCCTCTGCAAAGGCTACGGAATGGGACAGGATGCTCACAGTCCCGGGTGCGTGAGCTCTTTCACTCATGAATCCACCTGCCGGACCCTGGATTCGAATCCAGACAAACCGGGGGAACCCTCGCTGCGCTCGGGAGGTGCCGCAAATCGCACCCCCGTGAACACATGCCCCCAAAATAGTCCAATGGTTGCGGCTGATTTCATCTTTGGTCGCTACTCCGGATCGTCGGCGGCCACGACGCAGTCTCGCCCGCGCTCTTTTGCTCGGTACATGGCCTCGTCGGCGCGCCGCTCGAGCTCTCGAGCGTTCTCTCGGCCGTCAAAGGTGGCTAGGCCGATGGAGACGGTCTGCCTGACGGACCGGTCGCCCAGGGCGTAGGCCGGATCCGCCTGCACACACTCGCGGATACGCTCGGCCACCACGCGGCACTGCTCGGTGTTGGTGTGCGGCATGATGAGCACGAACTCCTCGCCTCCGCGACGCACGAGCACGTCGGGACGCCGCACGGCATTGCGGACCCGGTCGGCAAAGACCCGGAGCACCACGTCCCCCACGGCGTGCCCGTGGGTGTCGTTAACGCCCTTGAAGTGGTCCAGATCCATCAGGAGGACGGACAGCGGTATATCGTACCGCCGGGACCGCTCCATCTCGACCCGCAGCTTGGGATAGAGCACTCGCCGATTGAACGCCAACGTGTGGTGATCGGTCACGGCGAGGCGCTCCAGCCGGGCCCGCTCCAGGGGCTGAACCGCGCAGTTGGCGAGCAGGCGGGCGAGCAGCTCGTGCTGATCCGAGAACCCACCTTTCTCCGGCGCGGTCACGGCCAGCACGCCGACCACCTCACGGCCCGCGAGCAAAGGGATCGCCAGGATCGCGCCGATGTCGAACCCCTGGTCGGCCGACTGCTTGAACCGCGAGTCCGCGTCCGCGTCGTCGATCCGAGCCACCACGCCATGCTCCGCCACCCAGCCGACCACACCCTCCCCGCGGCTGAACGTCAGCGGGCGGCGCTCCTGGCCGGCCCCGCTCCGGGCACCGCAGAGCAGCTCTCCCTGGTTCTCGTCGAGCATCCGGATGGAGGCGTGGTTTCCCGGCACCAGCTCCAGTACCGCCTCGGTCACCGCCTGCAGCGCCTCCTCGAGGGAGTTCTCCCCGGCGAGCACACGCGTGAGCTCCAGCAGCACGTTCAGCGGATCTCTGGCGTCACTCGTCACGGCTTTCCTCCTGCACAGGGTACCGCGATCAGGGAACAGATGCGACCTTTCCCGGTGTGGTATTCTGCCGCACCATGGACCTGCCAGACATCACCGAATGGCTCGTGGCCGAGCTGCGCAAGCTCCGTTTCCAGCCCCCCGTGGCGCACGTCTACAACCCCTTGGAGTACGCCGCCGCGCCCCATCGCCTGTACCTCGAGCGGTACGGCCGCCCTCCCCGTGAGGTGGTGCTGCTCGGCATGAACCCCGGCCCCTTCGGAATGGTGCAGACCGGCGTCCCCTTCGGCGACGTCGGCATGGTGCGCGACTGGCTGGGGATCGAGGCGCCGGTCGAGCGCCCCGCCGCGGAGCACCCGAAGCGGCCGGTCGAGGGGTTCGCGAGCCAACGCAGTGAGGTCAGCGGCAGACGAATCTGGAGCTGGGCGCGCGACACCTACGCCACACCGGAGCGCTTCTTCGAGCGTCTGTTCGTGGCCAACTACTGCCCCCTGGCTTTTCTCGAGGAAAGCGGCCGGAATCGGACGCCTGACAAGCTCCGGGCCGCCGAGCGCAAAGCGCTCTTCACCAGCTGCGACGAGGCGCTCCGACGCACGGTAGAAGTGCTGAAGCCGCGCCTCGTGGTGGGCATCGGCCGGTTCGCCGAGGCGCGCGCGCGCGCGGCGCTCGGAGACACCGAAGTCGGCATTGGAAATGTGCTCCATCCCAGCCCTGCCAACCCGCGCGCCAACCAGGGCTGGGCCGAGCAGGCCGCGAGCCAGCTCGCGGCGCTCGGGATCTGGCCCGAGCCATAGCGCTGCGACTGTGAAAATATTCAGCAGCGCCAACTTTACCGTTCTGCTAGAATTGTGCATTGCCCATGCGACGCTCGTGATTATGCTTGGAGCGTTGACCGGCGGAGCTGAAAAGACGAAATCGGAGAAGAAATCATGATTACGGTGACCGACGCGGCAAAAGAGAAAATCCAGGAAGCGCTCAAGGACAAAGGCGAGAACCCCACCCTGAGGGTGTACATCGCCGGAGTTGGGTGAGGCGGCCCCAGCTGGGGCTTGGCTCTGGACGAGCCGAACGACAAGGACGAGATTCAGAAGGTCGACGGATTCAGTGTCTTCGCCGAAAAGCAGCTCTTGGAGCAAGTCGGCGGCGTGACGGTGGATTACACGGTCACCGGCTTTGGTGAGGGATTCTCCATCAAGTCCGGCAACCAGTCCCCGACCGAGTGCGGCAGCTGTAGCTGCTGATCACGCGGCGCCCGCGCCGCGACCTCCCTTCCCCACTCCACGACAACGGGCGTCGGAGGCGCTTTGGGCCGCCTATCGGTGCGCCGAAAGGTGGTCTTCGATGAACTCGCGAACCGCGCTCGCCGGCCGGTACACGCCGTAGTGCCCCTCGCACAGGACGTCGGCCTCCAGCGCGAGCACGCGCTGCATGGACTCCCGCCACTTTTCGATGTCGGAGCCGAACGCCGGGTGGAACGGCCCGTGGATGTCCTGTCCAAACAGGATCCGCTCGCCCTCCAGCTCCACGAGCGCCACCATGGATCCGGGTGTGTGGCCCGGGGTGTGCACGAGCCGGAGGCTGCCCTTCGAAAACTCCAGCGTGTGTTCTTCGCCCTCCACACGAAAATCCACCGGACAACCCTCGAGCGCCATGCCGTACATGGACGCCGCGGTGCGCGCGGGATCTCCGGTCTCGATGGCCTCGCAATCCAGCTCGTGCGCCACCACCCGGCAGCCGGTATCGGCCACCACCCGGGCCGCCGCGCCGATGTGATCCAGGTGGCCGTGGGTGAGGATCAAGGTATGGATCCGCTCCGGATCGAAGCCGGCGATGCGGATCTGGTCCTGGATCCAGCACCAGCCCGGACCGGCGCCGCAGTCGAAGAGCACAAGCTCACCGAGATCCAGCGCGTACACCAGGCAGTCAGCCGAGTGCGTGAGATCCGCCCCTCCCACCAGCCAGAGCGACTCGCAGATCCGCTTCGCCATCCTCAGCTCTCCGAAAACAGCTTGCCCCGGTGTCCCCAGTTGCTCCGGGGGATCTCCTCGATCACCACGTAGGTGTACTCGGGAGGCTTGCCCGCCACCTCCTCCAGATCCGCAGTGAAGCGCTTCACGAGCTCTGATTTCTGCTCGTCCGTAAGCGTGCCCAGAACCTTCAGATTGACGATCGGCATCCGGATCCTCCTGCGAGCGGCCCCTCGCCGCCGCCGATAACAATAGCACCGGATCGCCCCCGGACGCACCCGGCGATCAGCGAACACGAAAATGCTGTGGCAGAGTCTGTCAGGCGCTGTCTCTCTCAACCAAATAGAGCTGCTCGGATCGCCGATTCTGACCCCTTCCAAAGACAAAGCCGACGCGATGCGGCGCGTTGCGTGATCGACACTGCCTGGACCCTTTTTATCATGATCGTCAGTTGCCGAAACCAAGCGTCCTGGCCGCATCTTCCGGACTGACTTTATCTCCTATATTTACAGTATATTAACTATCAATTAAGGGCCATCGCAGCTTTGTTAGGAATCACTCAGTAAAGGGGGTTGACAGGTGGTTTTCCAAAAGGCATAGTCCGCGACGAATTCAAGGTTCATGGAGAAGCCGGAAGAGCAGCCCAAAGCCGAAACCAGCGTGGAGTCGATCCGTGAGGAACGGCAGCGCAGGAAGTCGGCGGAACCGGGCTACAAGACCGGCAAGGAGCTAGGCAAACATCTGCGGAGCAGCACCCTGTTGATGCTGCCCTTCCAGATGGCGCTTGCTCCGGTGCTGGTCACTCTTGGCGGCTACTGGTTGGACAAGTGGCTCGACACGTTTCCCTGGTTCACGGTTGGCGGTCTGGTATTTGGGCTCACCGTGGCCGTCAGGGCAGTCATCGGCTCCATCAAGGAGGTCCAGGATTGAGCCTCTCGGAAACCCTCGGTAGCGACTTCCCCAGGCGGTGCATCGTCACCAACCTGGCAGCCGGTGCCGTGTTGGCGCTGCTCGCGACGATGTACGTCTCCGTGGGCGCGGGATCAGGGTTCGCCGTCGGGATCATCTTGGGATCACTCCACCTCGGCTCCTGGATCGGTCTCGGGCGGCAGCTGCTCGGTCCGCGGGACCCGCTCCAGATCGCCGTGTTCCTCTTTTTCAAGCTCGTGTTCGTGTACGGCGGGACAGTCCTGTATCTTAAGTACGAGCAGCAGAACGCTGTCGCATTCGTCATCGGTTTCAGCCTGATCTTTTTCGTCATCCTGCAAAAGGTCCTGGGCCGTAAGCTCATCGCCTCGTCGAAAAACCTGCGGAGCGTCACATGATCGTGAACCGAATTCCGGACAGCTTGCGCACGACCAAACTCCTGGCGGCCGGCACCCTGACGGTGCTGCTGCTGGCGGCCCCGTCCCTGGCAGCGGCCTCGCCGACCGCGGGGACGACCGCGGTCGCTGCGCAGCTCCAGCTCGCCGCCAAGCAAGCTCCGGATGTCGCCAACACAGAAGAAACACCGAAGCCGGCCAAGAAGGCGGAGGAGATCCCACCGCCCGAGCTGCCGGCCCTTCCCCACGTCATCGCGCAGCTCGCGCCCAATCACTGGCTCGGAAAATGGATGCACCACTCGATGTACATCATCCGGCCGGTCTTCGGGCTGTTCGTCATCAGCGTGATGCTCCTGCTGTTCGGCGCCGGGTATCGGCGGCGTCAGCTGCGCCCCGGGCGACTGCAAACCCTGCTCGAGCTGCTCGTGGAGGCCATGGACAACCTGGTCTGCGGCGTGCTCGGGCCCAAGAACGGCCGCAGGTACCTGCCCTATCTCGGCGCGCTGTTCATCTACATCGTCTGTTTGAACATGATGGGCATGGTCCCGCTGTTTTTGTCCCCCACCAACTTCATCGCCACGACCGGCGCGCTGGCCATCTGCACCTTCTGCGTGGTGCAGTACACCGCGATCACCAAGCTGGGCATCAAGGGCATGGTCAACCACTGGGCGGGTGAGCCCAAGGACGTGGTGGGGTACTGCGTGGCCGTGCTGCTCATCCCCCTGCACCTGGTGGAGGAGCTCATCAAGCCGCTGAGCCTCGCCCTCCGACTGTTCGGCAACATCTTCGGCGAGGACGTGCTCCTCGGCTCGATGCTCATGCTGGGTGTGATGGTGCTGGCGTGGCTCCCGAACCACGGTATCCCCGTGGGGCTCCCGCTCGAGCTCCCGTTCATGTTCCTGTCACTGCTGCTGGGCACCATCCAGGCGTTGGTGTTCACGCTGCTGAGCTCAATCTACATCCTCATGGTCCTTCCGCACGACGACCATGAGCACGAAGAACATGCGGAATCACACGCCTAGGCCCAACGGGCCGGCGTCACAGAAGTTTGGGGTGAAGCCCCAAGGAGGAAAGAAATGAAAGGCGCACTCGTCCAGTTCTCGTACCCCCTCGGCGTTGCTCTCGCTGCCATCGGCTCCGGACTCGGCCTCGGCCGTGCCGTCGGCTCCGCCATGGAGGCCATGGGCCGTCAGCCCGAGGCGGCCGGCAAGATCCAGACCGGCATGATCGTCGGCGCGGCGTTCATCGAGGCCCTCACGATCTACGCCCTGATCTCCGTGTTCCTGATCCCGGGATGGGCCCAGAAGTAGCCGCTGCTTGGCCGGCGATTTCGAGGTAACCCGAACCGGAAGGGACACCATGAAACGGTATTCACCAAGAGGCTCCCCCGCGTGGTGGTTCTATGGAGCGGTCGGTCTGGTCACCATGGGTGGTCTGACCGCCCTGGCCGCCGACGGCAACGCGTCGGGTGGAGCGGTGGCAACGACGGTTTTTGCGATGAGCAAAAACATGAAGATCGCCACCGAGATCGTTACGCACATCATTGCGTTCGTGCTCTTCATTCTCATTCTGCGCAAGCTCGCCTGGGGCCCGTTGCTCAAGGTGATCGACGACCGGCGCGAGAAGATCGAATCCGACTTCAGCAGAGCCGAGGAGCTGCAGAAGGAAGCAGAGGAGAGCCGCAAACGCTACGAGACCCAGCTCAGCGAGATCGAGGCCCAGGCCCGCGAGAAGATCCAGGAGTCCATCGACGAAGGTCGAAAGATCGCCGCCGAAATCCAGGCCAAGGCCAGGGAGGACGCCGAGAAGCTGCTCGAGCGCGCCAAGAAGAACGCCGAGATCGAGCTGGCCAACGCCCGGAAGCAGCTGCGCAAGGACGTGGTCGAGCTGACCCTGGCCGCCACCGAGAGGGTGCTCCGGGAGCAGATCGACAAGGCCGCGCAGGCTCGTCACATCGACAAGTTCATTGACGAGATCGGTGGCCTGTCATGATCCGCGAGCCCGAAGTCATTCGCGTATACGCCCGATCGTTGCTGGCAGCCGTGAAGCCCACCGGCAAGCTCAAAGAGTACGTTGGGGAGGCCGACGCGCTTCGGAAGATCTACCTCGAGCAACCACGGCTGCAGGCGTTCCTCGAAGGCCCGCACGTGCGCGAGCAGAACAAGGCGGCGCTGGTGGAGGCGACCTTCAGCTCCAACCGGGTGCTGCCGATGCTCTACAACCTCCTGCGGGTCCTGGTGAACAAGAAACGCATCCTCTTTCTGCCCGACATCTTGAAGGAATTCAACGTGATCGGCCAGCTTGAGCTTGGCAACGTCGTGGGCAAGGTAACCAGCGCCGTGCCCATCGACCCCACCAAGCAGCGCACCCTGACCCAACGGCTCGAGGAGCTCACGGGGCTCAAGTTCACCTTCAACTTCGAGGTAGATCCCGGCGTGCTGGGCGGCGTGCTCGTCCGGTACAAGGACGTCAACATCGACGGCACACTGCGGGGACGGCTCCAGGCACTCCGGTCGCAACTGGAGGCTCTGGTATAGGGCCTCGGCCCGCTTCGTAACCTGGGAGACGACTGATGACGATTCGTCCAGAGGAAATTACCGCGATCCTTTCGAAAGAGATCGCCAAATTCGAAGACCAAACCGAGATGGAAAAAGTCGGCGCCATCCTGGCCGTCGGCGACAGCATCGCCACCGTATACGGCCTGCTGGACGCCAAGGCCGGGGAGCTGGTGGAGTTCCCGGGTGGGCTGATGGGCATCGTGCTGAACCTGGAGGAGTCCAGCGTCGGCGTCGCCCTCTTCGGTTCCGACACCGGGATCAAAGAGGGCGATCTGGTGCGCTGCACCGGGCGCATCGCCTCAGTGCCCGCCGGGGACGCGCTCCTCGGCCGGGTGGTGGACGCCCTGGGGAATCCCATCGACGGCAAGGGCCCCATCGACGTGCCGAAGGAAGACTATCGGCTGATCGAGATCAAGGCCCCGGGGGTGCTGCTGCGCCAGCCGGTGAAGGAGCCGATGATGACCGGCCTCAAGGCCATCGACTCCATGATCCCCATCGGCCGCGGGCAGCGCGAGCTGATCATCGGCGACCGCGGCACCGGCAAGACCGCCGTGGGCGTCGACGCGATCATCAATCAAAAGGGCGGCGACATGCACTGCTTCTACATCGCGGTGGGCCAGAAGGCCTCCCGCGTTGCGTCGGTGGTGAAGAAGCTCGAGGAGCACGGCGCGATGGAGTACACCACGGTGATCTCCTCCTCCGCCGAACAGCCCGCCTCCCTGCAGTACATCGCGCCCTACAGCGGCTGCGCCATGGCCGAGCACTACACGTACTCCGGCCGGCACTCGCTGGTGATCTACGACGACCTGTCCAAGCAGGCCGCGGCCTACCGACAGCTCTCGCTGCTGCTGCGCCGTCCGCCCGGCCGGGAGGCGTATCCCGGCGACGTGTTCTACCTGCACAGCCGGCTGCTCGAGCGGGCGTGCAAGATCGCGGACGACTACATCCTGGTGAAGAAGGACGCTCCGAAGGACACCAAGGAGGGCTTCGACAAAAAGATCTACGTGGGCGACCACGGTCTCCTCGAGGTCAAGCGGCTGCTGAAGGGCATGGACGACGGCGACACCTACGAGACCCGTAAGGTCGGCGGCGGCGGCTCCCTCACGGCGCTCCCCATTATCGAAACCCAGGCCGGTGACGTCTCGGCGTACATCCCGACCAACGTGATCTCGATCACGGACGGTCAGATCTACCTCGAGCCGGACCTGTTCTTCGCCGGCGTACGCCCGGCGGTGAACGTCGGCCTGTCGGTGTCCCGCGTGGGCGGCAACGCCCAGACCAAGGCCATGAAGTCCGTCGGCGGCAAGCTGCGCCTCGACCTCGCCATGTACCGCGAGCTGGCGGCCTTCGCCCAGTTCGGCTCCGACCTGGACAAGTCCACCCAGCTTCAGCTCACCCGCGGCGCGCGCATGGTCGAGGTCCTCAAGCAGGACCAGTACGTGCCGCAGAAGCTGTGGCAGCAGGTTGCCATGATCTACGCCGGTGGGAACGGCTACTTGGACGACATCGACGCCGTTCAGGTGCCGGAGTTCGAGTCGCACCTGTTGCCGTACCTGGAGAAGAACGCCGCTGACATCGGTCACAACATCGAGACTGAGAAGGTGATCAGCGACAAGACCAAGGAGCTCCTCGACAAGACCATCGCGGCCTTCAAGAAGAAGTTCCTCGCCGGCGAGTTCAAGAAGGACTAAGCGATGCCCTCGTTAAAGGCCCTGCGGAACCGCATCCGGACGGTTGTCAACACGCAGCAGATCACCAAGGCCATGAAGGCCGTCTCGGTGTCCAAGCTGCGGCGCGTGCAGGCGTCGATGGAGTCCACGCGGCGGTACGCCGACGCGCTGGCCCGCATCACCGGACACCTGCTGCAGGGGACGCCCGACATCGAGCACCCCTTCCGCCGCGTCGCCGAAACACCCGACCGGGTGATCGTCGTGCTCATGACCGCCGACCGCGGAATGTGCGGCGCGTACAACAACCACGCCATCACCAAGGCCGACAAGCTCATCGAGGAGCTCGGCCGGAGCCGCGTGGACCTGGTGTGCGTGGGCAAGAAAGGGCGGGACTTCTTCCGCAAGACGAACGTGAACATCGTCGCCAGCCACATCGATCTCGGCGGCAGCGTGAACGCGCCGCTGCTGGCCAAGGTCACCGATGACGTGGTGGAGCGGTTCACGTCCGGGCAGGCCGACAAGGTGATGCTGGTCTACAACAGCTTCGTCAACATGATGCGGTACACGCCCACGGTGACGGAGTTCCTGCCGCTGGAGCCCTCTGAGCTGCTCCGCGACGACGCCGAGGAGAAGCACGAGGGCTCGGGCGACATGATCTTCGAGCCCGACGTGGAAACGGTGTTCGGCGTCACCCTGGAGCGGTACCTGCGCATTCGCATGGTGACCTGCCAGGCGGACGCGCTCACCGCGGAGCACTCGGCGCGAATGATCGCCATGTCCAATGCGACGGATAACTGCGAAGAGCTGAACCAAACCCTGACGATCCAGATGAACAAAGCCCGTCAGGCCATGATCACCAAGGAGCTCTTGGAGATCGTGTCAGGCGCTGAGGCGCTCAAAGGATAGGCGGTCGGGCGTCGAGCCTCACCCGCAAGGAGCAAATGCGATGACAGATCAAGAGTCGCCCTCGGGCAGCAAGCCCGCCAGCCCCGGTCTCCCCCCGCTGAAAACGCCGGCCGCCGGCCCGACACCGGGCGCGCCCAAGCCGGCCGCGCCCACGCTCGGCGCCCCCGGCGGTGGCGGCGGTCCCACCCGCTCCTTCCGTGAATCGGCGGGCGTCACCGGCACCGCCAAAAACGAAGGCCTGATCCGCCAGATCATCGGCCCCACGGTGGACATCGAGTTCGACTCGGACCACCTGCCCAACATCCTGAACGCCGTTGAGGTCTACGACCCGGAGCGCGAGCTGCCCCTGATCGTCGAGGTGGCGCAGCACCTGGGGGACAACCTGGTGCGCTGCATCGCCATGGACACCTCCGACGGGCTCGTGCGGGGGATGAAGTGCAAAGACACCGGCCAGCCCATCGCGGTGCCGGTGGGCGACCAGTGCCTGGGCCGCATCTTTAATTTGCTCGGCCGGCCCCTGGACAATCTCGGTGCGATGCCGCACCCCGATCAGATCAGCCCCATCCACCGGGACGCGCCGGCCTTCGATGATCTCTCCCCAACGGCCGAGGTGTTCGAGACGGGCATCAAGGTGATCGACCTGCTCACGCCCTACACCAAGGGCGGCAAGATCGGCCTGTTCGGCGGCGCCGGCGTGGGCAAGACGGTCATCATCATGGAGCTCATCCGCAACATCGCCCAGGAGCACGGCGGCGTGTCCGTGTTCGCCGGCGTAGGAGAGCGGACCCGTGAGGGGAATGACCTCTACCTGGAGATGACCCAGTCCGGCGTGCTCGCGAGGACCGCGCTGGTGTTCGGGCAGATGAACGAGCCCCCCGGAGCTCGGCTCCGCGTGGCGCTGTCCGCCCTCACCATGGCCGAGGACTTCCGCGACCGCGCCGGCCAGGACGTGCTGCTGTTCATCGACAACATCTTCCGGTTCACCCAGGCGGGCTCCGAGGTGTCGGCGCTCCTCGGCCGCATGCCCTCCGCCGTGGGGTACCAGCCCACGCTGGCCACCGAGATGGGGGCGCTGCAGGAGCGCATCACCTCCACCAAGCGCGGCTCCATCACCTCGGTCCAGGCCATCTACGTCCCGGCGGACGACCTGACCGACCCGGCGCCGGCCACCGCCTTCGCCCACCTCGACGCGCAGACGGTGCTCTCCCGGTCCATTGCCGAGCTGGCCATCTACCCGGCCGTGGATCCCCTGGACTCGACCTCCCGGATCATGGATCCCAAGGTCGTCGGCGCGCGCCACTACGGGATCGCCAAGCAGACCCAGGGCATCCTGCAGCGTTACAAGGACCTGCAGGACATCATCGCCATCCTCGGCATGGACGAGCTCTCCGACGAGGACAAGATCATCGTCAACAGGGCTCGTCGCATCCAGCGCTTCCTGTCCCAGCCCTTCTTCGTAGCGGCGGAGTTCACCGGCCGCGAGGGGCGCTACGTCAAGCTGGCCGATACCCTGGACAGCTTCGAGCGGCTGGTGAGTGGTGAGCTGGACAAGCTGCCCGAGCAGGCGTTCTACATGTGCGGCGGCATCGAAGAGGCGATCAAGAACGCCGACGAGATGGCCAAGGCCTAACCCGGAGGGACCAGTGGCGACCTACCCGCTTCAGATTTTGGCCATGGACCGCGAGGTCTACAACAACGAGGTGGAGGCCATCCAGGCCAAGGGCACCGAGGGCTACCTCGGCGTGCTCGCCCACCACGCCCCGCTGATCACCGAGCTCGCCGAGGGCACCCTGACCGTCAACGAGGGCAAGGGTGCCATCCGAAAGTTCAAGCTCGAAGGCGGCCTGCTCGAGGTCGGTGGGAACCACGCCGTGATCCTCGCCGACGGCACGGTGGAGGAGCTGTCCTAGCCCCCCCCATAAACCCACCAATTCTCTTTTTTTTCAACATCTTGGGGCAATATCGGGGCGCGTGGGAACTTTCGACGCATACTAGTGTCTAATCGACTCGCGGACGGACAGACAGGCCCAATTCATGAGTGAACGCGCGCTGACCAAGCTCCTGTTCGGTTTCCCGGCGGTCCTCGGCGTCGCCTTCGTGGCGTTCATCCTCTACCCCAACCTCCCGCGCCCCCCGAGCTCCGACGATGCCTCCCGTTTCGTGCTCCACAGCTCCGCGGTGCCGCTGAACCTGCCGGCGGTGATCCGGCTCAAGCCCGACTTCTCGGACCAGGATGCCGTGAAGCGCTACTTCGGCCGCACGCTCACGGACCTGCGCAAGGAGGAGTTTCCCGGCCTGCTCGCCGCCAACCCCGGCGACTGGCGCACCGGACCAGGTCGGTACGAGCGCCACCAGAGCTTTGCCCACTATCAGCGCACCCGCCCACCGGACGACGGCGGAACACGGCGCGTCCTCGAGCTGCGCCCCGTCGGGGTCTGCCACAAGCGGATGAAGCCGGTGTTTCGGCAGGTCGAGGGGTTCCTCGAGGCGTACTTCCGGCGCCCGGTGCGCTGGGGGCAAGCCATGCTCTTTCCCAAGAACGGGCTGCGCCTGGTCGCCGGCCTGGACGGCGCGTGGACGCAGTACCCCATCCTCCCGTCGCTCCGCATCCTGGTGCACTCCGTGCCCAAGGACGCCCTGGCCGTGCTGGGCGTGACGTGCACCGACATCTACCAGCAGAAGGGAA
>JBDRSE010000266.1:0-27169 GCA_043825095.1 bacterium | reverse complement strand
GATACAACCCCCCCCCCCCCGTGAACATTCCCTCGAATTAATCCCATCTTGCTCGGAAGGTGCCGCAAATAGCATTCCCGTGACCACAGCCCCTTCACCTTTTTGGGTCGAACAGCACCGCGCGGTCCCGCCCGGCGGCTTTGGCCGCGTAGAGCGCCTGATCGGCCTCGGTGAGGAGCTGGGTGTGGGTGACGCATTGGGCGTGGAGCGTGGCCACGCCGATGGATACGGTGGCGCGCAGGGATTGGCCCCCGCTGCCGAAGTCGGTGGCCCGCACCCCTGCCACGAGCTCCTCGGCCACTGCCAGCGCCTCGTCTCCGGCGGCCCGGGGCAGCACCACGGCCAGCTCGTCGCCGCCGAAGCGCACGGGCAGATCCCCGGCGCGGACCCGTTCTTGGATGAGCCGGGCCAGGCCCCGGAGCAGGTCGTCCCCGGCCAGGTGGCCGTGCCGGTCGTTGACCGCCTTGAACTCGTCCACGTCCAGCAACAGGGCGGAGAGCGGCTCCCGGTGGGTCTGACAGTCGGCGAAGAGGTCGGGCAGCAGCTCGTCGAACCGGCGGCGGTTGAGGAGCCCGGTGAGCCCGTCCCGCTCTGCCATGCGGCGGATGCGCTCGTGGAGCCGGGCGCGCTCCACTGCCACGGCGGCGAGGTTGGCAAGGGTCTGCAGGTCGTCCAGCTCCTCGGGCGCGATGTTGCGGCCGTTGTACCGGTTGTCCACCAGGATCACCCCTACGACCCGCTCGGCGAGCAGCAGCGGCGTGAGCGCGAAACACTCCAGGGTCAGGTCGGCCCCGGTGAAGGCCACCTGCCGGTCGTTCACCAGGATGGATTCCCGGCTGGCCAGGACCCGGTCCAGCAGCGTCCACAGCGGATCGTCGCCCGGCTCGAGCGGGAGGGGCAGCGAAACCCGCTCCACCTGGCGAGCCAGGCGTGAGGCCTGGGGATCGGCGCGGAACTCCTCGTAGCGCTGCATCACCCGCGCGAGGTCGAAGCGCTCGGCCTCCATGGCCTCCCAGATGCGGCTCGCCTCGGCCACGGACTCGGGGCCGATGGCGAGCTGCCCCCGAAGGGCCCGGTCCCCTTCGTCGGTCAGCAGCAGGAAGGCCCGGTTGAATCCGAGCCCGTCCCCGGCGGTGATCCCCGAGAGGATCACGTACAGGATGCGCCGGAGCTCGAGGGTTTCGAGCAGGGCCCTCGTCAGGGTGAGCTGGAAGTCGGGTGCGCGCTGGAGCGCGTCACGGGTTGGGTTGTCAGGGGGAGGCAAGGGGGGATCTGGCCGCGGGAAAAAGAGTCAGCCCAAGGGCAGGTGCCTGGCTACGGCGCGTGCCCAATGCAGTTGGCGAACTCCAGCATACAATTATCCGTGGCGCAGTCCTCCATCGCCGTCGCATCGACCGTGCCGAAGCAGCCGGCCGGCGCCGCGCAGTCCTGCGCCCAACCCCAGATGTACTGGGCCAGGGACGTGGAGCCCTCGAAGCAGCTGAACTGCATGCACAGCGCCTGGTTCAACGAGTCACCCTCGTGCACCACCTTGCAGGTCGCGTTGCATTCGATCAGCTCGCTGCAGGTCAGACCCGCGGCGTTGTCCTGTACGCAGTTGCCGGGGATGTTCCAGCACACCTTGCCGGTGGCAGCCGGGTTCAGGGGGTCGCCCGCCGCGAAGCAGAGCTCGCCGTTGTTGCAGTCATTGACGCTCGAGCAGGACGTGGTCGTCGGGATGACCGGCTCGGTGTTGCCGCCCTGTGCGCCGTTGCAGTCCACGCCCAGGCAGCCGCCGATGCCGTAGAAGTCCGGCACGGGGGTGGCTTGGAAGAGCTCGGAATCCACGCAGGTCCCCGGGATGCCACATCCAACCACGCCCAGGCCCGTAGCGTCGGTCTGGGACAGCTTGTCAAAGTCGTCGCAGTCGGTGCCCGCGGTGTCCATGTAGCCGTCCGGCAGGTCGGTGCCGTTGGAGCAGACATCCATCGCCGTGTCTGCCGCGACCATGTCTCCGTCAAAGTCCGGGTAGCCCGTCATCAATTCGAAAATCAGCGCCGAAGCGTCGTCGCAGTCGGTGCCGGTCTCCGCGTAGCCGGTGGGCAGGGTGCCGTCGGTGCAGAAGGTTTCTGCCGTGCCCGCGCCAACGCCATCGCCGTCGTTATCCACGTAGCCCTCAAGCTCCACGGAGACGTCCCCGTCGTCGTCGTCACAGTCGTCGCCCGCCGTTGCGGAGTATCCCGACGGCAGGGTTCCGTCCGTGCAGAGGGTTTCGGCCGTGTCCGAGTTGACGCCGTCGCCGTCGCTGTCGGCGTAGCCGTCCATCTCCGCCCACACGGTTTCGTCGTTGTCGTCACAGTCGGTGTCCGTGCAGTCCACACCTTCACCGTAGCCGTCCCCGTCGTTGTCGACGCAGTCCACGCTAGCATCGTCGTCGCCGCACCCCACCATCGCGAATGCGAAGATCAGCGCAAACAAAAGTCCAAATTTCTTCATCTGTTTCTCCTTCTCAATAGGTGAAATGTTAGACGTTCAGCGTACAGGATCTGCACTTTGAAGTCATAGAATTTTTGCGGTGTACGTGTGGGTAAGATAACTACCCACAATGCAAGACATATTCCTACTCTTTGCAGATTGCTCGGTCCTAATTATTACGTTTTTTGTTGTTGGTCAACTTTGGACAACCCGCCATTCGCCCGATTTCAGCACAGGCTACGGGCCCGATTTCAGCACAGGCTACGGGTGCATCGTCACCTGGACGCCGTAGTGGTCCGAGTACGCGGTTTCGATGGGGGTGCCGTCCACGGTGATGGTGATCGGCTCTGTGAGAATCCGGTCCGCATCATACGTTCCAGTGAAGCTCCGGAGCAGGATATGGTCGATCAGCACCGACTCATCGTGGTCGATCCCACCGTTCAGCGGATTCAGGTCGCAGAAGGTGCAGGTGGCGTCCGGCTCCTCGGGGTAGACGCTGGTGTATCCTTCCACGAGGGCGTTGTAGTTGTCCTCCACGTCGGCCACGTAGCCGTTGCCATCCGGCCCGCTGTTGAAGTCGCCCATCAGGATCACAACCCCGTCGGCGCCGGCCATGGTGTCGACGTAGTCCCGAATGGCCACCACCTGCGCCAGCTGCTCCGCCTCCCAGCTGCCCTCGGGTTTCGGCCAGGGGATAGAGGAAAATACTGCGGTCAGGTGGGTACAGAACACATGCACGGTGCCCAGGGCTTCGGTTTCCAGCTCGGCGTGGATCACCGCCCGGCGGTTGAACGTGGAGGCAAAGACCGAGCTGTCCGAAGTGGTGACGGTCTCGTTGGTCAGGAGTCCGATGCCGAAGGCGCCGCCGTAAGCATAGGCTTCACTGGATACGGCGCAGGCGTTGAATGTGTCGTCGATGGTGCCGCTGACGTTGGCCGCGATGCAGGACTGACACTCCGGGGTCAAGGACGTGAACTGGAGCAGGCAGTGGCCCAGCACGCAGTCGACCAGATCGTCCGGGAGGGCCGTGCCGCAGTTGTCGCGGGCGCAGGTTTCCATGGCCTGCACCTCGGTCGCGTCGGGCGAGCACGCCGGATCACCAGGGTTCAGGTCGGGCATGGGCTCGAGGAAGATCTGGTTCGGGAACGTGTCGGCCGCCGCCGCCTGCACCATGTCCACGTGCTCCGGCTGCCAGATCTCCTGCAGGCAGATCACGTCGACGTCCAGCTCGGCCACCGCGTCCGCGATGATCTGCGCCCGAGCGTCGGCAAGCGGGACAAACCCCCGGGCGAGCCCGCCGTTGAAAGTTACCGCCGAAAACTCCTGCGGTGTGTTGTTATTGTTGTCGTTCGTGTCGTCGTCCGAGCAGCCCACCAGTCCTGCAGCCAGCAGCGTGACGAGCAGTGCAATGCGCTTCATGGGTATTTTCCTCGCTCCTTCGGAATATTACGCTCTTGCCAAAAAACAGCCCCTGGTAGAACTCCAGGGAATTATCGAGAATATCATGTTTGGATGTCGCGGTGTAGCCGTGGCGTGTCATCGAGGCGTGTCATCGCTGCCCCTTGGTGAGTCCCCGTTTCCGGTTGCTTCGGCGTGAATTCGTGGCGGTCACGAAACCGGTCTTCAATCTGAGCTTCTTTGCCAAGGGGGGGATCCGCCACTCCGTGGCTCAAGGCCCCCTTTTCCAGTTTCCCCCGGGGGAAAACCCGCGCTGCGCGCGGGGGCGTCGGGACGTTTATTTCCAAGGGGGCCGGATCACACGCTGGGTCCTCCGGCGCTGCGTCATCCGGCGTCGGAAGCGTTGCCCCCGGGCGCGGGCAGCGGCCCGAGACCCATGCGGATGGCGCACTGCCCGCCCTCGTAGGTGCCGTACTCGGCGTCCTGGACGCGAAAACCGAGGCGCTTGAACAGCCGGATGCCCCGGGTGTTCGAGTCTGCCACCGTGAGCTGCAGGTCGGTGACGGTGCCACGTTCGCGCATGGGACGGAGCAGCTCGAAGACCCGGCGGAAGAGCTCGGTGCCGTGCCCTTTCCCCTGGGCGGTCGGAGCGATCGCCACGGCGAGGATGTCGGCCACGAGCTCGCGTCCGCGTTTGGAGGCCTCCAGGAATCCCACCTGGATGAACCCCACAGACCGTCCTCCCACCTCATAGATCAGCGTGATGACGCGTACATCCCGAGCGTAGGCCGGGATCATCAGCCCGTAGTCGCTTCCATAGATGCCAAAGACCTCGGCGGCGAGCTCCCCGAGGAGTGGCTGATCTTCTGTGGTGGCCCGACGAATGGTTCCCATGCTCTCAACACGGCCCAGCGGTTGATGCTGCGGCTCCGGCACAGCGCTTGACAGTGCCCCTGACAGTGCCCCGGGCAGCGCCCTTGGACAGTGCCCTGGACAGCGCCCTTGGACAGTGCCCATGGACAGCGCCCATGGACGACGACCGCGGCCCGGACGCGCCATGCATCATATACGGTATTCACTGCCGTCTGTCAGCATTCCGCTGACCACACCGCAGTTTGACACCTCGCCGAACTGTGCCGATACTGCGCCGATGACCGTCTGGGAAGCGCTGCTGCTCGGCCTCCTCCAGGGCACCACCGAGTTTCTCCCCGTGTCGAGCTCGGGCCACCTTGGCCTCGCCGAGCTGCTGCTCCACATCAAGCCGAGCCTCGCCTTCAACGCCGCACTCCACGGCGGCACCCTCGCGGTCGTCATCGGCTACTACCGCCGGGATCTGCTCACCATGCTCCGGGATTCGGTTGGAAGCCTGCGCGCGCTGCTACGCGGCAAAGGGCTCTCGCGGATTTGGGCCGAGGACCACGGAACCCGCCTGGCGCTGCTGCTCTGCGCGGCCAGCGTGCCCACGGCGATCATCGGCCTGACGCTCAAGTCCACGGTGGAGCGGGCCATGTCGAGCGGCCTGGCCACCTCTGCCGCCCTGCTCGTCACCGGCCTGGTGCTGCTGGCCACCTGGCGCGTCGCCGGCGGCGCCCCCAGCGGCGGCCCCAGCGGCGCCGCAAGCGATGCCCCAAGCGATGCCCCAAGCGACGCCCCAAGCGATGCCCCAAGCGATGGCACATCAGAGGACGACGGACAGGTCGCGGTGAGCCCCACCTCCATCGCGATCCACGTGGCGCTCCTCGTCGGGATCGCCCAGGGTCTGGCCGTCATTCCGGGCATCTCGCGCTCCGGCGCCACCCTGGCCGCGGCCCTGCTCCTCGGGATCGGACGCGCCGACGCGGCCCGGTTCTGCTTCCTGCTCTCAGTGCCCGCCATCCTCGGCGCCCTGGTGCTCGAGTCCGGCGAGCTCCTGACCCTCGGACGGCTGGGCCTCCCGGTGCTGATCGCCGGGGTGGGCATGGCCATGGCGGCGGGCTACGCGAGCCTCGCCCTGCTGGTCGCGCTGGTGAAGCGCGGCGGCCTGCACCGGTTTGCGTTCTACGTCCTCCCGGTCGGCATCGCGGGGTTGATCTACTTCAGTATTTAGCGGACTGATCCTGGAACCGCTTCTCGTCCTTGCGCCGAATCGACTCCCGCTTGTCATAGGCGCGCTTCCCTCTGGCGAGCCCGACCTCGACCTTGATCTTGCCCCGCTTGAAGTACATGGAGAGCACCGCCAGGGTGAAGCCCTTCTCGCGGACCTTGGCGATCAGGCGCTCGATCTCCCGGCGGTGCAGCAGCAGCTTCCGTTTGCGCCGGGGCTCGTGGTTGAACTGGTTGGCCTGTGGGAGCTCGGCGATGTGCGCGCTCACGAGAAAGACCTCGCCCTTCTCGATCACCGCGTAGGCATCCGTCAGGCTTACCCGGCCGTCCCGGGCCGATTTCACCTCGGAGCCCAGCAGCGACACCCCCGCCTCGATTGTCTCCTCGATAAAGAAGTCGTAGCGAGCCTTCTTGTTCTTGGCGATGATCTTCCGGCCGTCTGGCGGCGGCTTTGTCTTCCGGGCGCTCACACCGAACCTCTGGTTTCACTTCGCCGCCATGGGGCGGCCACGTGGCAGACCAGCATAGGGTCACACCCCACGCGGGTCAACTCGCGACTCCGCTTGCGACGCCGCTTGTGGCTCCGCCAAGACTCCGCGTTTCCGCGCCGGCATGCCGCTTGACACCCATGGGTTCTGATCGCAATCTTAGGTCCAGACCGAATCGGCCGGACCCTTTCGCTGCGACAGACATTCGACGGACATTCAGATGAGCGAAGATCAAGCCCTGGTAGTTGCCTTCCAAGAGTACATCGAGCGCTTCGACACCGAGATCGGCCCCAAGGAGTTCGGGCAGTTCGGCACCTGGGAGCGGCAGCTCGTCAAGAAGCTGAAGTTCGACGAGTTCGTGGAAAAGTGGAAGCAGTTC
The DNA here is from genome assembly GCA_043825095.1 of bacterium. Lineage (GTDB taxonomy): Bacteria > Myxococcota_A > Polyangia > HGW-17 > JAJRWW01 > JBDRSE01. The sequence continues at coordinate 20,368 of JBDRSE010000266.1, read as the reverse complement.
AAGGAGATGGAGCAGACCTACGAGGGAGTGATCCTCCGTGGGGACACCATCAACGACATGATGCTCCACGCCCTCAAGGAGTGCGCCGCCGAGCTCCTCATCCGAGTCCGCGGACTGTAAAAGTCCGCCGACCTTCCGTTTCGTTCCATCAGACGTGCACCGGCGGGCTGGAGTTGACCCAAATCGGTGGACACCAAACCGGGGCAGGTTCATCCCGACCGCGGCCGCATCGTTCCAGAGGTCAAATCTCTCGGCTATCGCGAGGTCATCGTCCCACCCTACCGAATCGTGTATGAGATCCAGCCCCGCAGGATCGTCATTCTCCGTGTCTGGCACGGACGGCGCGACCTGAGCGCGGGTTAGCCCTGCCGCCTGGTCCAGCGAGACGAGCGAGCATGGGAGGGTGTCGATTGTCACCAGGGCTGCAGGCCGAGAGGGGTACCCTGGGCGTCGTAGCGCTGACCGAACACGCCCAGGTCCGAGCCGTCCTGGGTTTCGCTCTGCCAGACAAAGACGGCTTGGCCGGCCGTCGTTACGGCCACGCGGCCGCCGCCCTGGTCACCCAACGTGAAGAGATTGTGCTGCAGCTCCGGCCCGACAGGAGCGCCTGAAGCATCGAAGCGCTGACCGTGGGCGCTCCAGCCCGAGCCGTCCTGGTCCGTGCTCGTTCGCGATTGTGTAAGTGCGAGCGGCGAATACGAGAATCATGCCAGGGACGCCTCCATCAGGTCTGCAAGGGGGCGGCAGTGGGTCGGCGGCTCCCCCTGGACGCCGCGCCGCGCATCGGTCACGGCCGCACCGGCTGAGAACAACAAACCACAGAATCGGAGACTGGGGTAAATACGAAGCGAGCGTCGTGGGTCGCGCTGATTTTTTATTCGACCAGGGACATCCCCTCGAGCGGCGTTCAGTTTGGGCGGACCGAGCCGGGCGGAGCGCCATGCGGCTTTGTGCAAGGAGTGACGAGGGAGAATAGCGGGCCATATTTGACTGAGGAACGACACCGCAGACAGCCGTGTGCCGCCCGATCCGGCGACGGGAGCTCAAACTGATCGCCGCTCTGACTAGCTCAGCAGGTGGACCACGAGGCCGGAGCGGAGCTTGGGCTCGAACCAGGTGGATTTCGGGGGCATGATCTTGCCGGCGTCGGCCACGCTGAGGAGCTGCTCGATGGAGGTGGGGTAGAAGGCGAAGGCCACGGCCCAGGCTTGGTCGCCGGCGCCGGCGCAGCGGCGCTCGAGCTCGGCGAGTCCGCGGATGCCGCCGACGAAGTCGATGCGCTGGTCCTTGCGGGGATCGCCGATCCCGAGCTCGGGGGCGAGGAGGTTTTCCTGGAGGATGGAGACGTCCAGGCTGGCGACGGGATCGTCGGCAGGGAAGGTGCCCGGCCTGGCGGTGAGTCGGTACCAGCGTCGGTCGAGGTGCATGGCGAAGTCGTGGACCCGGGTGGGCTTGGCCTCGGCGGCGGAGGGGGCCTCGGAGACTTCGAACTTGCGCTTGATGGCGGCGAGGAGGGAGTCGGGGGTGTGGTTTGCCAGGTCTTTGACGACGCGGTTGTAGTCGAGGATCTGGAGCTGGTTGTGGGGGAACAGGACGGCGAGGAAGAAGTTGTACTCCTCGTCGCCGGTGTGGCTCGGGTTGGCCGCGGCGCGGCGACGGGCGACCGCGGCGGCGGAGGCGGAGCGGTGGTGGCCGTCGGCGACGTAGAGCGCTTCGAGCTTGGCGAAGGCAGTGGTGAGCTGGTCGATGGTGGCGGGGTCGCGGATGACCCAGAGGGTGTGGGCGATGTCGTCGTCGGCCACGAAGTCGACGTCGGGGGAGGCCGAGGCGACGGCGGCGGCGAGGGCGTCGATTTCGTCGGTGGCGTGGTAGGTGAGGAACACCGGGCCGGCGTTGGCGTCGCAGTCGTCCACGTGGCGGGTGCGGTCCGCCTCCTTGTCCGCCCGGGTGAGCTCGTGCTTCTTGATTCTGTCGGCGTCGTACTCGGCCGCGCTGGCGCAGCAGAGCAGGCCGAACTGCTCGTGGTCGCCCATGCGCTGCTTGTACAGGTACAGCAGCGGGGTGGGGTCTTGGACGAGGGTGCCCTCGTCGATGAAGCGGCGGAGGTTGGCGGCCGCCTTTTCGTAGACCTTGTCGTCGTAGTGGTCGATGCCCGGGTCGAGGTCGATCTCGGGCTTGATCACGTGCAGGAAGCTGACCGGGTTGCCCTCGGCCATGGCCCGGGCCTCTTCGGAGCTGAGCACGTCATAGGGCGGGCTGGCCACCCGGGCAGAGAGGTCGGCGCGGGGCCGGAGGCCGCGAAAGGGTCGAATGATGGACATGGGAAACCTCCTGGGGGTCGGAATGGGAGTGGGAGCGGTCTGGGTCTGGGTCTTGCTCCGGCGCCGACTCCGACGGTCGTCAGGCCTGTTCTTCCGGGGCGCGGAAGCGCATGAGGATGCGGGCCAGCACAAAGATGTAACAGGCGGCCACCAGCGGGGACCAGGCGGCGCCGAGGTTGTATTTCACGGCGCCCACGCCGACGCCGACGAAGGCCACGGCGATGAGGGCGAGCCCGGCGGCGACGAGGCCCACCGGGAACCGCCTGCCGCGGACCAGGCGATCCATGACGTTCAGGCCGGCGGCGGCGCCGACCAAGCAGCCCATGGCGCCCAGCCGGCAGATCCACCGGGAGAGCTCGACCTTGTAGAAGAAGAAGGAGAGCGCGCCCAGCACGATGGCCATCAGCAGCCCGATGAACGAGTAGGCGCGCATCACGGTCAGGGCGCGGCGGGCGGTGCGAATCCAGCCGCTGGGTCGCTGGGCCTGCTCCTCGGCGTTCACTCGGGTTTCCTCTCGAGGCGCAGGGAGAGCACGTGCTCGCGCTTGCCGCGCCAGACCTTGACCAGCACGGTCCGGCCCGAGGGGGTGCGGGCGGCCGCGAAGGTGAGCTCCTGGTGCTTGGTGACGGCCTTGCCGTCAAAGGACAGGACGACGTCGCCCACCTGGAGGCCCGCCTGGGCGGCGGGTCCGCCGGCCACCACCTCGCTGACCAGCGCGCCCCGGGCGGGGACGAGGCCGAGGGTCGTGGCGTGCTGCGGGGTGACCTCCTTGACGTAGATTCCCACCCAGGAGCGCGACACGCGGCCGTGCTTGAGCAGCGTGGGCAGGACGTCCCGGATCATGTTGATGGGCACGGCGAAGCCGAGCTGGCGCTGGCGGTCGTCGAAGGTGACGTTGATCCCGACGACCTCGCCGCTTTGGTTGACGAGGGGGCCTCCCGCGTTGGCGGCGTTGATCCGGGCGTCGGTCATGATGAAGCTGAAGTAGCCCGGCCGGGAGAGGGTGAGCCCCTTGGGCGCCCCGGGGGAGCTGACCAGCCCGGCGCTCACGTAGGGCTGGGTGCCGAAGGGATCCCCGGCGGCGACCACCCAGTCTCCGGGGCGGAGCTGGGACGAGGAGCCGTAGGGCGCGGGGGTGAGTCGGAGCAGCCTGCCGCCGGCCGGCTGCTGGAGCAGCAGCACGCCGATTCCGGTGTCGGGATCCTGGCCGACGACCTTGGCCGAAACGTCTGTTCCGTCGTGGAGCCGGGCGCGGATCTCCGTGGCGTGCCGCAGGACGCGGAGCGCGGTGAGGACGTGGCCCTGACGGTCCAGGATCACGCCGGTGCCGAGGCTCCGCTCCACCCGGTCCCGGAGCGGAGAGGTGGCGTAGTAGGGGTCGTCCGCGCCCTGGCGGACCGGGAGCGTGGTGGCCGGGCCGCCGGCGATGGCCGAGGTGGCGTGGAGGTGGACCAGGGACGGGCGCAGCCGCTTGATCAGCCGCACGAACGAGCCCGGCGCGGCGGGGTACAGGATCTTCACCGGGGCCGGCTGGGGCGGGATCTGCGAGGCGTTGCTTTTGGAGTCGGCCTCGCGGCGGGACCGGCAGCTCATCGGCCCGACCAGGCTGAGCGCGCACAGCCACCAGAGCTGCGCCAGGGCCGGGCAGGGGGGGCGGGAGCTCCTCAGCGGCCCCGGCATACTGCCACGTACTTCATGCGGAGGTCGTACAGCAGGTTTTCGAGCAGCTTGGCTTCCTCCTCCGTGAGGTTTCCGCGCGTCTTTTCCTGGAGCATGCTCAGCAGGTCGATGGACTGCCGGGCCATGGCCAGGTTGGGTGTGAGCTGCTTCGTCTCCGGATCCTCGAGCTCTCCCAGGTGGAGCAGCACGGCTTGGGACAGCGACAGGACGAAGGTGGAGAAGTCGATGGGCGGCATGGCGCGGCCCTCTTTGGCGCCGCACTTCTCAGTGGCCTCGGAGTATGCCTGCTCGGCAGCCTCCTCGGGCAATGAGGCTGCGCCACCTTCGGCCGGAGCGGCAGACTCCCCATTCTCGTTCATGGCCCGTCGATCAGTGACCTTGATCTCGTCGTCGCTCATCGGAAATCCTCCCGTGCCCCGTCGAGGCTGCAGCCCTGGCGGCGCTGCAGCATCTACGTGGCTGATATTCCTGAGCGTGGTGGTTTCCTGCTCCTACTCCTCGGCGTCCTCTTTCGGCTCGAGCGGCTGCCGCTCCGAAACCGGCTCTGACTTGTCCGTCACATCTTCCAGCTCTTTGATATGCTTGTTGAACGCCTTGCGCGAAAGCAGCCCCTTCTTGATGTTGCGCTCCGCGATCCGTACGTCCAGCAAGTTCATTTCTCTCTGCGTAGCCATACTCGATAACCTCCAGCCACCTCAAGGGTTTCTCTATTGGCCTGACCTGAGATCAGGCGAACCTCTGTGTAGAACAAGGGCTGGGCACTGTCAAGCGCCGGTGATTGAGTCACTCGTGGCTTACCTGAGATGGGGGCCTCGTGCGTGGGGATCGCTAATAGCCTACAATAAAGTAATCCCCCTTACTTGAGCTTTGGGTTGGTGTATACTAGATTGCGAATGATTGCGAGTAGACCCCGATCACGGGGATGAGTAGTATTGTTCGATCGGAGTGGAGCCTTAGGAGGTTTCCTGATGTCGTTTGTTGGTCTAGGGAATTGGTGGTCGGGCCGTTTCGCTGCAGGCGCGGCACTGGCGTTCCTGGTGGCTTCCCAGTCGAGCTGTACCTTGACGTTCCCCGAGGAGTGGCTCGAAGGGGACTGCGGAGACGGCGTGTTGAACGCGGTCTCCGGGGAGCAGTGTGACGACGGAGACAACAACGATGGGGACGGTTGCAGCGCCACCTGTGCCGAGGAGCCGGGTTGGAACTGCGAGGGCGCCCCCAGCGTGTGCGACACGACCTGTGGGGACGGCGTCGTTGCCGGCACCGAGGAGTGCGACGACGGGAACACGAGCAGCGGGGACGGCTGCGACGATCAGTGCCAGGCCGAGGGTTGCGGCGACGAGTTCGTCACCGCGGACGAGGAGTGCGACGACAACAACGTCACCAGCGGGGACGGCTGCAGCGCGGCCTGTGAGATCGAGGAGGGCTGGAGGTGTCCGGATCAGGTGCACTGCGAAGAGATCTGTGGGGACGGGTTGGTGGTGGGCAGCGAGGGCTGCGACGACGGCGGCACCACCTCCGGGGACGGCTGCTCGATCCTGTGCCAAGAGGAGTATGGCTGGATCTGCGCGGGCACGCCGAGCGTTTGTGAGACCGACTGTGGCGACGGGATGCCGGCCGGCACCGAGGAGTGCGACGATGGCAACAACCTGAACAACGACGGCTGCAGCGCCGGCTGCCTCGAGGAGGCCGGCTGGACCTGCGACGGCTCGCCCATGGTGTGCAACGAGAGCTGCGGCGACTGGCAGATCGTGGGCGGCGAAGGGTGCGACGACGGCAACACCGCCGCGGGGGACGGCTGCAGCGCCGGCTGCCTCGAGGAGACCGGCTGGACCTGCGACGCCTCGCCCGTGGGCTGCTCCGAGGTGTGCGGGGATGGCACCCGGGTGGGGGTCGAGCTGCAGGCCACCGGCTGCGACGACGGCAACACCGCGGACAACGACGGGTGTGACTCGACCTGCCAGCTCGAGCACGGCTACGTGTGCAACGGCACGTCCTGCGGGCCGGTGTGCGGCGACGGGATCGTGGCCGGCGGCAGCCAGGCCGAGCCCTGCGACGACGGCAACATCTTCAACAACGACGGCTGCAACAGCCTCTGCACCTCGGTGGAGGCCAACTACATGTGCAGCGGCGAGCCCAGCGTGTGCGAGCACACCTGCACCGTGCCCCAGGCGCTGTTCGAAATGAGCGGCTGCCAGGCGGGGCAGATGTGCACGAACACGGGTTCCTACGTGGCGCCGACCTACGGGTGTGTCCCGGCAGGGGCGACGGCGTACTACCAGCCGTGCGCGGTGTACACGCAGTGCGCCGCAGGGTCCACCTGCGCCGACATCGGGGCCGGGCCCATGTGCCTGCCGTTCTGCGACATCAACATTCTTTTGGACTGTCCGCTCAACGGAGCGGAGCCGGCGATCTGTGCGTACTACTATCCCAGTAACACGGTCCAGACCGTTTCCGGCATCTGCGCGCCGAACGACTGCGACGTGGTGGATCAAACCGGGTGCAGCGGCGGCGACTGGTGTGAGCACCAGGCCGAAGGGGTGAGCTTTTGCAACAGCAGCGTTCCCGCGGGGACGGTGCCGCTCGGCGGCAACTGCAACACCTTGGAGTGTCAGCCGGGATTGATCTGTCTCGGCGGCGGAGCCAACGACGAGTGCTTTGCGATGTGCCACCTGTTCGGCACGGACTGCGGCGGCTTGAACTGCCTCGCGTGGAATCCTGCGGACCCGGTGTACGGCTACTGTGACTGACGAATCCATGACACACTTGAGTGAGCTGAGTCGATGAGTAAGGTACCGCCGCCGCCGCTTCCGCCGCCGTTCAAGGCGCCCCTGGGCGCCGCGAAGGCCGACAAGGGTGGCAACGGCCAGTCCGCCAGCATCGAAATGCTCGAGGACAGCGACCTGCTCCAGGTGGAGGACGAGGACACCGACGGCGGTGAGCCGGACACGCCGGTGCGCTGGCACAAGCAGGTGGACGAGGAGGCCCGCAATCAGGCTCCGCGGTCCGATGTGCTGGCGCCCCTGGACGAGGGCAAGAAGAAGCAGGGGGCCGAGCCGACGCCGCTGGAGGGGCGGAGCTTCGGCCGGTTCGAGCTGCTGCTGGAGATGGGCAGCGGCGGCATGGCCACGCTGTATCTGTCCCGCATCCGCGGGCCGCAGAACTTCGAGAAGCACATCGCGATCAAGAAGATCCACGACCATTTGTCCAAAGAGGACGAGTTCGTGGACATGTTCCTGGACGAGGCGCGCATCTCGGCGATGATCCACCACCCCAACGTGGTGCAGATCTTCGATCTCGGCTCCATCGACGGCGCGTACTTCATCGCCATGGAGTACGTGCACGGGCAGGACCTGTCGCAGATCCTGCGCGGGGTGATCCGGTCCAAGAACCAGACCTACGGCTGGCCCTTCGCCGCCCGGCTGGTGGCGGACGCGGCGTCCGGCCTGCACGCGGCCCACGAGCTCAAGGACCAGGACGGCAAGCCCTTGGGGTTGGTCCACCGGGACGTCTCGCCGCAGAACATCCTCGTGTCCTTCGACGGCCACCTCAAGGTGGTGGACTTCGGAATCGCCTATGCGGCGGAGAAGATCAGCCAGACCGGCGTGGGCACCCTGAAGGGCAAGGCGTCCTACATGTCGCCCGAGCAGAGCCGGGGACAGAAGGTGGATCGCCGGTCGGACGTCTTCGCCCTCGGCATCCTGCTGTTCGAGTGCGTGTGCCTCAAGCGGCTCTTCCGGGAGGAGAACGAGGCCGCGACCCTGCTCCGGGTGGGCGCCGCCGACGTGCCGCGGCCCCGGTCCATCCGGCCGGACATCCCGGCCGACCTGGAGAAGATCATCCTGCGGGCCCTGGCCAAGAATCCCGACGACCGGTTCGACACCGCCGCGGAGCTGCAGCAGTCGCTGGAGCAGCTGCTCGTCAGCCGGGGCGAGGTGATCGGGCCCGCGCAGACCGAGCAGCTCATGAAGGAGCTGTTCCACGATCGGAAGCGGATCCGGGATCAGCAGCTCCGAGAGGTAGCGGCCAGGCCGAGCACCAACGTGGGGCCGGCCATCGGGCTCAGCACCACGACGGTGACCCAGCTCGGGGCCCTGGACGGCGCCGAGATGGGCCCGCAGAGACGGTGGGTGACGCCGGTGCTCCTCGTGGCGGCGCTGCTGGTGCTCGGCGTGGGGGGCTTTCTCGTCTACTCGAAGCTGGTGGGCGAGAAGCCGACCCGGACGGTGGAGAGGCCGGCCCCCACGGCGCCGGCGCCCATGCCTCCGGACATGCAGTTCGTGAAGATCGTGGCTCCCGACGCGAGCCTGAAGACGGCCAAGGTGCTGCTCGAGCTGAAGGTGAAGCCGGCGTCTGCCAAGGTGACGATCCTCTTCCGGGGAAAAGAGTACACCCAGACCTCGCTCGAGCTGCTGGTGGTTCCGCACGAAACCACCGAGATCGTGCGGGTGGAGGCGCCCGGGTACAAGTCGGTGACCAAGCACATCACGGTGAATGCCCAGGCCAACCTGAAGCACGTGATCGAGCTCGAGCGCAACCAGGGCGGGATGCGGCCGTGGAGGCCCATGGGCCAAGGAGACGACCTCAAGGGTTTGCCGGGAGACTGAGGGCTGCGGCCCGTCAGACGGCTGGGAGAAGACTATGAGCAAGGCGATCATCGGAACCGTGATCTCGTCCGTCCTGCTGCTCTGCGTGCCGGAGCGGGCGGTGGCGCAGAAGTACGTGCCCCAGGCGGTGAAGCGCAAGGCGCGCACGTTGCTCAACAAGGGGCGCCGCGCCTACCGCCGGCACAAGTACAAGGAGGCCGCGGGGTTTTTCCTCAAGGCCTTCGAGGTGTGGCCCCGGCGGGAGCTCAACTTCAACATCTCCATCGCCTATGGCCGCCTGGGGGACAAGCTCAAGGCGGTCATCTACCTGCGGGCGTTCGTCAAGGACGCCAGCGAAAAGGAGCTGCGGTCCATCCCCAAGTGGCTCCGGGAGATCCGGGACGAGGTGGCGGTGGTCAACATCCAGGGGCCCACGGGCGCCACGATCATCATGGACGGCAAGGAGGTGGGCAAGGTGCCTGCCGAGCTCGTGATCCTGCCGGGCATGCACCTGTTCGTGATCAACAAGGAGGGCAAGCGGTTCGCCAAGCGGGACTGGGACGTCAAGCCGGGGCTGCGTCGGGTGTGGGAGGTGACCGAGCCCCGCGCGCCGCCGGTCCGCCCGCCCGTGAAGGTCATCATCAAGCAGACACCCACCCCGCTGCCGCCGCCGCCGCCGCCCAAGCCGCGGGGCATCTCCATGATCTACACCATCTCCACGGCCGTGCTGGCGCTGGCCCTGGCCGGCGCGGCCATCGGCACGGGCATGAAGGCCCGCAGCCTGCATGACGACTACGAGGCCGCTCCCACGCGGAAGCTCCGGGACGACGGCATCCAGATGGTGAACACCACCAACGCGCTGTTCGGGGTCGCGGGTGCCCTCGGGATCGCCTCGGTGGTGCTGGCAATCTTCACGAAGTGGAAGACGAAGAAAGAGAAGAGCGCGGCCGTGCCCGAGCTCAACCTCAGTGTTGAGCAGGGTGGGGCCTCTGTGACGGTCACCGGTCGGTTCTAGCGCCGACCCGGGAGACCGGACCGAGCCGGGCGGAGCGCCGAGGGGTCGTTGCTCTGACAGCCCTATCGGCGGGCACAGTGTGGCGTTCGGAAGAATGGGAGGCAGCGCCTGTGGCACAACCGACGCAGCAGAAGTACAAGGTCATCAGGAAGCTCGACGCCGGCGGCATGGCCGAGGTGTTCATCGCCGACGCCATCGGCGCCGGGAACATCGTGAAGCGGGTCGCGATCAAGCGCATCCTGCCCTCGCTGGCCGAGAACAAGAAGTTCGTGGCGATGTTTCTCGACGAGGCGCGCGTCGCGACGCTGCTCTCCCATGCGAACATCGTGCAGACCTTCGACGTGGGAGAGTCGGACGACTCGTTTTTCATCGTCATGGAGTTCGTGGACGGCTGCAGCCTGAAGAACCTGATCGACGCCCGCCGCGAGCGGGGCAAGCTGGTTCCCATGGGCGCGGCGATCAAGTTCATCATCGAGGCCTGCAAGGGGCTGGACTACGCCCACGGCGCGGTGGACTTTCGGCAGAAGCCGCTGGGCATCGTGCACCGGGACATCAGCCCGCCCAACCTGCTCGTCTCCGTGCGGGGCGAGGTGAAGGTGGTGGACTTCGGGCTCGCCAAGGCCGCGTCGCAGCTCGAGGAGACCGACCCCGGGGTGGTCAAGGGCAAGTTCTCCTACCTGTGCCCCGAGGCGATCCAGGGCCTCACGGTGGACCACCGCGCGGACATCTTCTCGCTCGGCATCATCCTGTGGGAGATGCTCACCGGGAAACGGCTGTTCTACGGAGACAACGAGTACAAGACGGTGCAGCTCGTGGAGCAGTGCCACATCCCGCCGGTGTCGGTGCTCAACCCCAACGTGCCCCAGGTGCTCGACGACATCATCTTCAAGGCGCTGCTCAAGGACCGCGACCTGCGGTTTCAGCACGCCGAGGACTTCGCGGACGCGCTGACCTCGTTCCTGTTCTCTTCGGGCCTCAAGGCGACCAGCCGCGACATCGCTGCGCTGGTGCGGGAATACCGGGGGCTGGGGGACGCGCGGAGCGACCGGGACGCCAACCTGGCCGACCTGCTGGTGGAGGAGGAGCTGCTCGCCGGGTTCACCCTCGACGAGGATGCGGCCGCAGCGGACGCCGTGCCCATGGAGGCCGGCGATTTCCTGGACACCCGGGGCTGGGTGGACGACCTCGGCCTGGAGGAAGCCAAATCCAAGCCGTCCGAGGCCAAGGCGCCCGCCGCGCCGCCGGCCTACGGCGCCGCGCCGGCCGAGCCCCCCACCCTGGAGGCCGCGCCCGGAGGCAAGACCGGGCTGCTCAAGCGCCTCTTCGGCGGCGGCAAGAAAGACGACAAGGACCAAAAGGACTAGCCCGCCCTGGTCGGTTCCCCACCACAGCGCGATCAAGAGCCTCTGCGACGCCTGCTGCCCGGCGAGACGGTGCACAACGCGATCGTCATTTTCGGGTGGCCGGAGCGGCTCCCCGCGGCGCTGATCGCGGCGTTGGCCCTGGCGGCGGCCTACGGCACGGGGCAGTGCTTTGCTGCGCCGGGGTGGGCGGCGCTCATTCTCGCGCTGGCTTCGGCAACGGATTTGGCGCTGCTCTGGGCGCTCCCGCGGCTCGGCCGCTCCTTCGGGCGGATCCAGGGGCCCCTGGCGTTGTTCACCGTGGGCCGGCACGCCTCGGCGCTCTTGACGGCGCTGCTGCCCGCGGGGGTGGATATCGTCGCGCTCCTGGGCGTGCAGCTCCTGCTGTCGGGCTGCAGCCTGTGGGGCCATCTGGTGGCCCCCTTCCGGGTGGAGATCGTGCGGGTCTCGGCGCCGATCCTGCGGCAGGAGCCGACGCGGCCGGTGCGGTTGGTGCTGCTGACGGATCTGCACGTGGAGCGGCTCACCCGCCGCGAGCGGATCGTGCTCGAGCTCGTCCGGGGGCTGGAGCCGGACCTGGTGCTCTTCGGGGGCGATCTGCTCAACCTGTCCTTTCTAGAGGATCCCCGGGCCCACGCCGAAGCGCGGGACTTTCTGGCGACGCTGCTGGAGCGCCACGCGCTGCGGGCAGTACTCGGAAATCCCACGGTGGAGGATCGTCGGGTGGTCCCGGCGATCTGGAAGTCCCTCGGCGTGACCCCGCTCGAGGGCGAGGCCGAGCGGCTGGAGCTGTGCGGCGCCGCCGTCGCGCTGTACGGCCTCGGCGCCTCGCGGGACCCGAACGAGGATGGCGAACGGCTGGCCGCCCTGTGGGAGCGTCGCCCCGCCGCCGCTGACGAGGCCGCCGTGCTGCTGTATCACCTGCCTGACCTCGCAGATCAGCTCACCCGGCTGGCCCCGGGAGTCGATCTGTATCTGTGCGGGCACACCCATGGCGGGCAGATCCGGCTGCCGGGCATCGGCCCCCTGGTCACGGCGAGCCGCGCCCGGCGCGCCCTCGCCTCGGGCACCCATCGCGTCCCGGCCCTGGCGCACACCAGCCGCGGCCTGGGCATGGAGGGCTCCGGCATGCCCCGGATGCGGTTCTTCTGCCGGCCGGAGGTGACGCTGTTGACCCTGACGTCCAGACAGCGCCCCCGCGCTGGCGGGCTATGAGGGGACGGGAGGAGAGTCTTCCGCGGCGGAGCGGCGGAGCTGTCGGTCTGGTTTCGGCGGGGCGGGGACCGTGGTAGGGTGCGTCCATGGCGCGATCCAGCCCCCGTCGCCGCGGCGCGGCTTCCGCCGAGGCGGCGCGTCAGAGAAGTCTCCTTTTGTACCTGAGCCAGCGGCCCAACTGGTCCACCGAGGTCTTGTTCGTCTTCCCCCTGTTCGTGGTCTACCAGGCGGGCACTTTCTCGTCGAACCAGCTCAACGGCGTTGACCTCGTGTCGACCCTGCTGTTCCGCCTGAGCAGCGTCTCGGAGTACGCGCTGCTCGGGCTGGCCTCGGCCGTGATGGTGGGCGTGGGCTATCTGTACTGGCGGATGCGCCGCCGGGAGCGGTTCGAGCTGCGCATGATCCTCCCGGTGCTCGCGGAGAGCGCGGTGTACGCCGTGCTGATGGGAACGGTGATCCTGTTTGTCATGAACCGGATCCTCGGCATTGCCCCGCCGTCGCTGGGCGCGGGATCCGGGTATGGCCCGTGGATGGTCGTGTATGTCTCCGCCGGCGCTGGCCTGCACGAGGAGCTCGTGTTCCGGGTGGCGATCTACGGGGGGCTGGCCGCCCTGCTCGGCTCCCGGACGGGCCTGTCTCGGCTCGTGGTGGTGGGGCTGGCGCTGGCGGTGAGCGCGACGCTGTTCTCGGTTTCCCACCACATCCCGCCCCACGGAGAGCCCTTCACGCTGTTCGCCTTTGTGTATCGGCTCCTGGCGGGCGTGATCTTCGGGGTGCTGTACGCCTATCGCGGGTTCTCCACCGCGGTGTACACCCACTTTCTGTATGACGTGCTGGTGCTGGGACTTTTCCGAGGGTAGCCAGGCTAGCGAAGGGGAATGCGGCGGGTGATGTCGCCGTCCCGGCTCAGCAGGAGGACCTCGCCGGCGTCGGTGTCCAGCAGGTAGACCCAGTCACCTTCCAGGGTTGCCGCGGTGACCCAGCGCGGGTGCGCATCCAGCTCCACCAGCCGAATGACCTCGCCGAAGCGCTCACTTTTCGGATTCGTGTCCACGATCCCCACGGCGCCCCAGCCGGGGAGCGCCACGACCAGCTTGTCCTCGCCCACCACGGCCATGCCGGTCGGCCGGGCGAGAAGCGACGAGTGGGCGGTGTCTTCCAGGCGCTCCAGCGGACGCAGGGTGACCTCACCTGATGTGAGGTCGAGGAGGGCCAGGCCCTCGGACAGCACGATCTCCGCGTCTCCGATGGTGCCGACGTCTCCGGTGACGACAACCTCTGAGTAGGTCGCCGCCAGGATCTTTCCGCCCGGCAGCACGGCCAGATCGAGGATCCGGCTCGGCAGGCCGGTGTATTCGTGCCGGGTTCGTCCGTCGCCGTCCAGCACCAGGATCGAGCCCCCCTCCTGGGCGGCCACGATGACGCTGCGCTGGCCCTGCACGTAGGACCCGACGCCGGTCTCCACCATGCTGAGGCTGCGGTCCCACTCGTTCGCCACGTAGGCGATGCGGCGGCCTGGACCCAGGGCGAGGGCCCCGGGGCCGCGACCCACCTGCACCTCCACCGGCGCCCCGTTGCGGGTTTCGCCCATGATCCACACCGAGCTGAGCTCGTGATCAGTCACCAGCATGGTGGAGTCGGCGTCGGAACCGGCCACCTGGCCGGCGTTGCTCCCCACTTTACCTGTGGCCGCCAGCTCGTGGGTGGCCAGGTCGATGGACCAGACGCGGGAGCCATCGAGGGCGTACAGGCTGGTGCCGCTCTCACCGAGCCAGAGCTTGCTGGAGTTCGAAAAGGTCTGACCGTCCCCGGTTTCCGAAAGCACTGCCACCGGTCCGGGCACAAAGGGAAGCTGCACGGTGAGGATATGTCGCGCGCCTGACTTACCGACAAAGGTCGATTTGTTCAGGCAGTCATCGTCGGCCTCGGCTTGTCCGCAGCCGGTGAATCCAGAGGTGATGAGCATCGCCGTCATGGCTGTGACCGCTGCTGCTTTCCCGAGTTTCCGAAGTTTCATGGCGACCCTCCTTTGTAGGGCTTGTCGCTCAGGCGACGTGTTGCAGCGGCACTTTGCAAGCAGTGTGCCCATTTGTAGGCATTGTTTATTATTCTAATGATTTCAAAGTTATTCAGTGGTGAGGAAAAAAACATGATGCGTCACCATGTGGTCATGATATCTATACGTGCATCGCCGTTTTGCGCGAGGTGTATCATATTAGATACGATGTTTCTCCAGTAGGCATGGGTATTTGAGATGACAGACACCAAGAGGAAATCCAACGGCTGGTTTCAACGCTCCGTGGCCATCGCGGTTCCTCTGGGCGCCCTGCTGGTCGCCCTGGCTTTCATCACCCTGAGTCACATCTACGTGCTTCACTGGCCCGACTTCGGGGTCGATATGAACGAGGATCTGCGGGTCACTTCAGTGGACCCGGGCCGAGCCGCGACGGGCAAGGTGAGAAAGGGCGATCTCCTGCTGGCCGTGGTGCCGGAGAATCAGGAGCCGATCCAGCTCCGCAGCGGATTCCACGCGCTCAAGGTCATCCGGAAGATCGGTGTCGGCCGACCCGCCCGGTTCGTGTTCTCCCGGTCTGGTCGACGGTACGAGGTGACCCTCTCGGCGCGCTGGGCGGCTCTCTGGCCGGGTCTCGGCCTCTCGCTCGGCTCCTTCCTGGTGGTGCTCATTCTGTGCATCGTGCTCTGGGCGGCCCGTCGGGGAGAGACGGGACTGAATTGGTATATAGTTGTTATTTTAAACACGTACATTGTTCTGTACGGCTTCACGCACATGAAGGGGATGCTCTCCTCGGCACCCCTGTTCCTGACCTACCTGTTCTTTGATCTGTTCACCCTGCCACTGCTGTTGCACCTGTTTCTGCGCTTTCCAGAGCCCCTGCCGATCATCCAAAGGTTCAGATTGATTCCTTTGGCTCTCTACATCCCACAGGTGACGGTGACGCTGCTGACCGCGGCCGGGTATCTGCTGCTGTACGCCAATCCGAGCCAGTTGGCCCAGGAGCGCATGCTGCTGCTCAGCAAGTGGGCGATTCCGGTGATCTTCCTGCTCTACCTATTGGCGAGCCTGGTGGTGCTGCTCATCCGGTTTCTCACCTCGCCGTCAGCGATGCGAAAGCAGATCCAGTGGATCATGTACGGCGCCGTGCTCGCGGGCATCCTCACCGCGGGCTTCTCCTTCAGCCGCTGGCACACCAACTCCACGGGATGGCTGCTCGAATCCAGCGAGTATCTGCTGCCCATCTACGCGATCATGGCCCTGTGCATCGCTTTTTCGTTCATGGAGTTTCGGCTGATCGACGTCGACCGGATCGTGCACCGAAGCCTGGTATATGCCGTGCTGAGTGGAGTGGTGGTGGTGGTGTACTTCGTGCTTGCGGGCGGATTGGGGCTGTTTCTCACCAAGATCTTCTACATTACGTCGTCCACGGTCACGGTGTTGGCGACCATCGTGTCGGTGGGGCTCTTCTTTCCCTTGAGGCGCGCCGTTCAGTCCAACGTGGATCGACTGTTTTTCCGGCATCACACGGTCTATCAAGAGATTCTGCAGCAGGCCTCCAGCGAGTTCGTCACCATGCTCGACCTCAACCGGCTGAGCAAGATGCTGCTGGACATGCTGACGACCAAGCTTTCCAGACGGCACGCGATGCTGCTGCTGGCGGGTGAGGATCGCCGGCTGGAGGTGATCCACGCCACCGGCAGGCCGTTGGAGCTCGGTCCGGGGCTGCCAACGGTAGACAGCTTCGTCCTGCGCAAGCTGCGGGCCCACTCGAGCGGCGAGACCGTGGCCGTGGCGCGGCTGCTGGCCGACGTGCAACCCGCACGATTGGCGCAGGAGTTCGCGGCCATCTTCGACGCCTTGGACTCCTCCCTCGTGGTGTTCTTGGTGTCGCGGGATCGGATCCTGGGGCTGCTCGTGCTCGGCGCCAAGGTGGACGACAGCATGGTTTCGAGAGACGAGATCGTGACCCTCGAGGCCCTCGGAAGACAGCTCTCGGTGGTGATCCGAAACGCCAGCGCCTACACTGAGATCGAACAGCTCAGCCGAGACCTGTCCCGGCGTCAGCAGGAGATCCTGGAGCTGAAGAATCGGCTCGAGGCGGAGAACATCTACCTGCGCACCGAGATCCAGCAGGCCGCCCGTCACGGAGATATCGTGGGCGATAGCGAGTCGATGAAGCAGGTGCTGGAGAAGTCGGCCCGGGTGGCGCGATCGGACGCCACGGTGCTGATCCTCGGAGAGAGCGGGACCGGAAAGGAGCTGATCGCACGTGCGATCCACGAAGGCAGCGACCGTCGGGAGCAGGCGCTGGTCACCATCAACTGCGCGGCCATCCCGGAAGGCCTGCTCGAGTCGGAGCTGTTCGGTCACGTCAAGGGCGCCTTCACCGGAGCGGTGGCCCGGAAGCGGGGCCGGTTCGAGCTCGCCGACGGCGGCACGCTCTTCTTCGATGAGGTGGGCGACATGCCGCTGTCGCTGCAGGCCAAGCTGCTGCGCGCCCTGCAGGAGGGGGAGGTGATCCCTGTGGGCGGGGAAGTGGCGCGGAGGGTGGACGTGCGGGTGATCGCGGCCACGCACCGGAACCTGGAGCAGCGCGTCGTAGAGGGCCTGTTTCGCGAGGACCTGTTCTATCGGCTCAATGTGGTGCCCGTGCAGCTGCCCCCCCTGCGGGATCGGCCGGAGGACATCCCCCTGCTGGCAGAGTATTTTGCGTCTCTGTTCGCGGGCCGCACGGGCAAGGAGATCACCGGCATCTCCAAGCGGGCCATGGATCGGCTCCTGGCCTACTCGTGGCCCGGCAATGTCCGGGAGCTCGGCAACGTGATCGAGCGGGCGGTGGTGCTGAGCAACGGCCGGATCCTGGACGAGGAGGTGACGTTGCCGGCGGACCGCGCGCCCTCCCGCGCCGGGGCCCCGGCGGCGGCGTGGGAGCAGACCGCGGAGCTCGAGGCCTTGCCGGAGTTCCAGGACGCGGTGACAGACTTCAAGCGGCGCTTCCTGACCGAAGCGGTGGAGCGGGCCGGGGGCAACCGCGCCGCCGCGGCCCGCCAGCTCGGTCTGCAGCGGACCTACCTCTACCGCCTGATCAAGCAGCTGGAGGTGTAGGGGATCTGCTTGACAGGAAAAACGACCTGCCAGTACAGTCTGCGCACTCACGAAGAGAGCAAAAAACGAAGTCTTTAGCGACGGGAGCGGACATGGACCAGAAGTTCAAGCCCTACGTATCTCCGGACGACACCTCCATGCCGGAGCTGACGTTCCGGGCCGTGTTCCTCGGGGTCATCATGGCGATGGTGCTCGGTGGAGCGAACACCTACCTCGGGCTCAAGGCCGGCATGACCGTGGCGGCCACCTTCCCCGCGGCCGTCATCGCCATGGCCGTGTTGCGCATGTTCCGGGGGTCGATCCTCGAGGAGAACATCGCCCGAACCACCGGCGCGGTGGGGGAGGCCCTGGCCGCCGGCGCCATCTTCACCATTCCGGCCTTCCTGATCGTGCCCAAGGGCGGTCAGGCCCTCTGGCCGGACTTCTCGGCCGTCAACTACCTGCAGGGCACGCTGCTGCTGCTCGTCGGCGGCATCCTGGGCGTGCTGTTCGTGATCCTGCTGCGGCGGGCCTTCATGGAGGACACCTCCCTGCCCTTCCCCGAGTCCATGGCCTGCACCGAGATCGTCAAGGCGGGACAGGGCGCCTCCTCGGGCGCCGGGCTGGTGTTCGGCTCCATGGGCCTGGCCGCGCTGATCGAGATCTTCAAGAACGGCAACGGGATCCCGCTCATCGGGGAGAAGTTCAAGGGGATGTTCGCCGTCGGGGGCAGCGCCCGAGACGTCGGAGGAACCTTCCCCTTCGAAACGCCGTCGGCCTCGCCGGCCTTCCTGGGCGTGGGGTACATCATCGGCCCGCAGCTCGCCTCCATCACCTTTGCCGGCGGCGTGTTCGGCTGGCTCTTCCTGATGCCCCTGGTGTGCGTCTTTGCCGCGGGCACCGGGCAGTACGCGCATCTTTGGCAGCAGGTGCAGCACTACCTCGCCGGCGCCAAGCTGCCCGCCCAGCACGCCACCGGCAGCTTCGCGGCCAACGAGGTTCCCAACATCAACAACTTCCTCGGCGACTCGGGCGTGCTCAGCGGGATGTACAGCGGCTCCATCAAGAACGTCGCCATCGGCGCGATGATCGTCGCCGCCTTCTTCACCCTGTTCAAGATGCGCAACAACCTCATCGGCGGCATGGCGCGCTCCTTCAGCAGCCTGGGCGGCAAAAAGGGCGCGGAGGCCGAGATCCGGACAGAGAAGGACCTGAGCTTCGGCAAGGTGATTTTCTTCATCGGCATCCTCGTAATCGCGATGTTCGGCATCTACCTGTGGCTGACCAAGGCGGTGGGCATCTCCATCGTGACCACCATCGTCATGGCCATTGCCGGGTTCCTCTTCGCCGCCGTGGCCGGCTATCTGGTGGGCATCATCGGCTCCTCGTCGAATCCCATCTCCGGGCTCACCCTGTCGGCGCTGCTCATCGCGGCCGGGCTGCTGGTGCTGCTCGGCATGAAGGGCACCTCCGGCATCATCGCCGTGCTCGGCGTGGCCACTGTGGTCTGCTGCGTGGCCGGCGTGGCCGGGGACATGCTGCAGGACTGGAAGGTCGGACACCTGCTCGGCGGCACCCCCTGGAAGATGCAGATCGGCGGCCTCATCGGCGTGGTGGCCGCGGCGCTGGTGCTGATCCCCATCATCCTGGTGCTGCACAAGTCGGGCGGCGGCATCGGCAGCGAGGGGCTGGCCGCTCCCCAGGCCGGCCTCATGTACAAGACCGCCACCGGGATCATCGGCGGCGTGATGCCCTGGCACTACATCGTCATCGGCATGCTCTTCGCCGTGGCGCTGATCCTGATCGGCGCCCCGTCGCCGATGCTCATCGCGGTGGGCATGTACCTGCCCTTCACCACCACGGCGGCCATCTTCGTGGGCGGCCTCATCAAGTGGGTCGCGGACCGCCTCGCCACGCGCAAGCTGGGCACGGACCACAAGGCCCGGGAGAAAGTGGAGAACCGCGGCCTGCTGGTGGCCTCGGGGCTGGTGGCCGGTGAGGCCATGGTGGGCATCATCCTGGCCGGCATCGTGGCCACCAACACCAAGCTCTTCTGCGGCGCCGCGGACTGGGTGTCCTCCAAGGCGGGCAAGCTCACCTGCGTGGCCCGGAGCCCGGAGTGGTTCTCCATGCGGCCCCTCGGAGTCGTGGTCATCATCGGCCTGGCCGCGTTCATGATCTTCATGTCCCTCAAGGGCGTGCGACCCACAGGCGGGAAGACAGACGGCGGATCAACGGACGCCGAGGGCGGAGACGCCCCGAAGGGCGGCGACGACGACGCTGACGCCGCCGACAGCGCCGCGGGTGACGCTGACGCGAAAGCCGAAGCCGACGACAAATCCGACGACAAATCCGAAGACAAAAAAGAAGACTAGCCCCAACGCTAGTTCGATGAGGAAATTGCCGGACTATTTCGATCCCCTGGCGCTGGCCCTGCCCGGAATATCCTCGGATCTCCGAGCTCCGATTTCCGATTTCAGATTCTGTGTCCTCGGGGTGTAGAAATCGGAGATTTATGGTCGGAGATCGGAGATCGGAAATCGGAGATCGGAAAACACATCAGTTTGTTTCGGATGTCATCATTTCTGCTCGGCCTTGAGGCCAACCCGGGGCTGCCGGGGCAAGTCGCGCTTCCATGAACGACGCCGAGCTGCTCACGTGCCTGGCCGAGCGGGCGGTGTCCCACGAGACCGATCCCGAAACCGACCGGACCATTCTGCTTCGGCCGCGGTACGGCTCGGGCTGGTGGGGCCGGCTGCTCACGCGCCGCCTGGCCGATCCCCACGTGCGGGTCCATCTCGACGAGCTCGGCACCTGGGTGTGGGCGCGGCTGGACGGCAGCGTCCGCCTGGACGAGATCGCGCACGAGATGCGGAGCGCCTTTCCCGACGAGCCCAAGCCCGAGCAGCGGCTCCTGATGTTCGTGCGTCAGCTGGTGGGGACCGGGCTCATTCGCCTGCGGCGCGCCGCTGGAACTTGATTCGGCGCTGCGGCAGCGCCAGCACGACCCCTTCCCCGGACCCGTGCCCGGCCCCCGCCCCGTGCGGGTCCCCCCACGCGGGCCCGGGGGGCCAGGGCCCCCCGCGGGGTCG
>JBDRSE010000265.1:0-38429 GCA_043825095.1 bacterium | reverse complement strand
GAGCGACGATGCAAACGGCCCCATGCCGCCCGATCCGGCGACGGGAGCTCAAACCGGTCGGCGCTCTAGATCGGCGGAGGGTCGCGACGGACGGATGAACCTGCTCGGCCAACAGTGCCGTTCCTGCGGCCACCGTAACCCCCGCGATGCCAAGTTCTGTCGGGTCTGCGGCACGGCCACCAAACCACCGGAGAATCAGCATTCGCTGGAGGGGCCGGGGTTCGATTGGCTCTGGATGGTCGGGGGCACGGTGATCATCACCCTGGCGGCACTGGCGTTTCTCTACGGCATCAATGAAGCCCTCGGCTCCACCGTGCTGCTCTGGCCGGTCAGTCGACGGTTTTTTCTACTCATCACAATCGTGGCGTTTTCGTTTTTTGTCGGCGGAATTCTGGTGGGCCGAATGTCCGCCGGCGTGACGTTGAAGGAGCCGGCCGCGGCGGGCGCCGTCGCGTGTCTGGTGGTCTTTTTCGTGGCCAAGAACTTCGTCTGGGCCGGCCATCAGAAGCTCCTGGTCTTCGACGTGAAGGTGACGTACATCGTGTTAATGATGCCCGTGTGTGTGGGGCTTGCCTATATCGGCGGCTGGGTGGGCGAAAAGTGGCAGGGAACGATTTGAGAGGGCGCAGGCGCGCGTTTAGCGACGGGCGCGATCACGTTGGTTCAGGCCTTGGGCAGAACCTTGACTTTGGGCAGCGAGTCGCTACGTTGCTCACGTGACAACGGAAGCGATATAGAGCGATGGCAGATCCCAAAGACATTGAGCTCGTAGAAGAACTCCCGGACCGGATTCCGATTCTCCCGTTGAGGAACTCGGTGCTGTTCCCAGGATCCATCATTCCCATCGACGTCGGACGAAGAAAATCCGTCCGATTGGTGGAGGAGTCCATCGCCCAGGAGCGACCCATTATCGGGATCCTGACCCAGAGAGAGGCCCGGATCGACGACCCGGCGCCCAAGGACATGTTCACCATCGGGTGCGCGGCGCGGATCCTGAAGGTCATCAAGCTCGCCAAGGACAACTTCAGCGTGATCCTGCAGGGCGTCGCGCGGTTCGAGGTGCAGGATTTTCTGCAGCAGGAGCCCTACATTACCTCGAAGGTCGATTTCATCCACGATCCGAAGGTGACGGATGTCGAGCTGGACGCGCTGGTCCTCAACCTCCGGGACGTGGCCAAGCGCGTGATCAAGCTCATGCCGGAGCTGCCCAAGGAGGCCTCGGCGCTGGTGGACAGCGTCACCGATGCCGGCCAGCTCGCGGATCTGCTGACGTCCAATCTCGACGTCGCGGTGGAGGAGAAGCAGAAGGTTCTCGAAACCTACGACCTCAAGGCGCGGCTGCGCCTCGTGCTGACCTACCTCACGCGCCAGCTGGAAGTGCTCCAGGTCCGCGAGCGGATCAACTCGCAGGTCCAGGAAGAGATGGGTCGCAACCAGCGCGAATACGTGCTTCGGCAGCAGCTCAAGGCGATCCGGGAGGAGCTCGGTGAGATGGACGACTCCGCGTCGGACATCGAAGAGTTTCGGGAGAAGATCGAAAAGGCCAATATGCCTGAGGAGGCGGAGAAGATGGCGCTCAAGCAGTACGAGCGCCTCAAGATGATGCAGCCCGCCTCTTCGGAGTACACCGTCACCCGGACCTACCTCGAGTGGCTGACCGATCTGCCCTGGGACATCAGCACCGAGGACAAGATCAACATCGACGATGTCCGGAGGATCCTCGACGAGGACCACTACGACCTGGACAAGGTCAAGAAACGCATTCTCGAATACATGGCGGTGCGGAAGCTCAAGGCCGACAAGAAGGGGCCAATCCTGTGCCTGGTTGGTCCGCCCGGCGTGGGGAAGACCTCTCTGGGTCGCTCCATCGCCCGCGCCATTGATCGGAAGTTCTGGCGGGTGTCCCTGGGCGGAGTGCGGGACGAGGCGGAGATCCGAGGCCATCGGCGGACCTATGTCGGTTCGCTGCCCGGACGCATCATCCAGGGCCTCAAGAAGGTCTCCGTCAACAACCCGGTGTTCATGCTCGACGAGATCGACAAGCTGGGACACGACTTCCGAGGCGATCCGGCTTCGGCCCTGCTGGAGGTGCTGGATCCCGAGCAGAACAACTCCTTCTCGGACCACTACCTCGAGGTGGCGTTCGATCTCAGCAAGGTGATGTTCATCGCCACGGCGAACATCATGGACACGGTCCCGCCCGCGCTGCGGGACCGGCTCGAGATCATCGAGCTGCCGGGCTATACACGGAACGAAAAGCTCAACATCGCCAAGCAGTTCCTCGTGCCCCGGCAGATCGAGGACCACGGCCTGAGCGAGGACAACATCGCGTTCAGCGACGAAGCGCTCGTCAATCTCATCGACTCCTACACCCGCGAAGCCGGCGTCCGCAACTGCGAGCGAGAGGTGGCCAACATCTGTCGCGGAGTCGCGGTGACGGTGGCCGAGGGCAAGGCTCAGGGGCAGCGAAAGATCGGCGTAGAGGAGCTCACGAAATTCCTCGGGGCGCCCAAGTTCGTGCCGGAGACCGCCGAGCGCACCGGAGAGAGTGGTGTTGCCACGGGGCTCGCCTGGACTCCGGTGGGTGGCGACATCATCTTCGTGGAGGCTACCAAAATGCCCGGCAAGGGCAATCTGGTCATGACCGGACAGCTCGGAGACGTGATGAAGGAGAGTGCGCAGGCGGCGCTGTCCTTCTTGCGCTCCCGGGCGGAGACCTTCGGTGTGGCGGAGAATTTCCTCGAGGGCAAGGACATCCACCTGCACATCCCGGCCGGTGCCATTCCCAAGGATGGGCCGTCGGCGGGGGTCACGATGTTCGCCGCCATGACGTCGATGCTTCTCGGACGAAACGTGCGCCATGACGTAGCCATGACCGGTGAGATCACCCTCCGTGGATCCGTGCTGCCGGTGGGCGGTATCAAAGAGAAGGTCCTGGCGGCCCACCGCGCCGGGATCAAGCGGGTGGTCATGCCCGAGCGGAACCGGAAGGATGTCGATGACATCCCCGAGGAGGCGCGGGACGACTTGGAACTGATTTTCGTGAAGCGGATGGAAGAGATTCTGCCGCTGGTTCTGGAAGATGCAGTCCCGACCGAGACCCCTCGGCCCGAAGCGTAGCGAATCACCACGCCCATCGTAGCGGCGCTGCTGGACTCTCAGACCCACCACCTGCCCACCACGGACCCCGTATGGCCAGACGAGCCAAAGCCAGTGCCCATTCCCACCTCGAGCCGGATCATCTGGTGATCCGGGGCGCCCGAGAGCACAATCTTCGCATCGGCGAGCTCCGACTGCCCAAGTGGCGATTCATCGTCTTCACCGGCGTGTCGGGCAGTGGGAAGTCCTCTCTGGCCTTCGACACCATCTTCGCCGAGGGGCAAAGACGGTATGTGGAGTCGCTCTCGGCCTACGCGCGGCAGTTCCTGGGGCAGATGGACAAGCCCCAGTTCGACCACATCAGCGGCTTGAGCCCGACCATTGCCATCGAGCAGAAGGCCGCGTCCGGGAATCCGCGGTCCACCGTGGGTACCATCACCGAGATCGCGGATTACCTGCGCGTGCTGTACGCCCGGGTCGGCGTGCAGCATTGCCACCTCTGCGGCCGGCAGGTAAGCGCCATGTCGCCCGACGAGATCGTCCAGCTCATTGGGCGGGACTATCGCGGTCGGAAGGTCCTGTTGCTGGCGCCGCTGGTACTGGAGCGAAAGGGGGAGCACCGCGAGCTCTTGGCCGAGGCCTTGGGTCGAGGGTTCGTACGGGCGCGGATCAACGGTACGATCAGGCGGCTCGACGAGCTGAGCGCCGCCCTGGACAAGAAGCGGAAGCACACCATCGAGCTCGTGGTGGATCGCCTCACGATTCAGCCGCAGCACAGCCGCCTCACGGATTCGGTGGAGACGGCGCTAAAAGAGGGCGAGGGCACGGTCACCGTGTCCCCGGTGAGTGGTGGGGAGGAGCGACAGCTGTCGGAGCACCGCTTCTGTGCGGACTGCGGCGTGAGCTTCCCCGAGCTGACACCGCAGCGGTTTTCGTTCAATACGCCGTTGGGCATGTGCTCGGAGTGCAACGGGCTCGGCCGCCGGATGCAGATCGACCCCGAGCTCGTGGTACCGGATCCGACCCTCAGCATCCGGGAAGGGGCCATCGCGCCTTTCGCCTCGACCATGGAGCGCGAGTCCGGGTGGACCTACCAGATCGTCGACGCCATGGTGCAACACTTCGATATCGACCTGGACCGGCCGTGGAAGACGTTACCGAAGCGGCACCAGCGCTTGATGCTCTATGGCTCCGGTGACACTCGGGTGCGAGTCGCTTTCGAGCACTCCCACGGACAGATCGACTGGAACATGCACTATGAGGGGATCATCAACACCCTCATGCGGCGATATCAGCAGACCCAGTCGGAGGCCATGCGGCGGCACTACCTCGGTTATTTCGCCGAGGGGAGCTGCACCGCATGCCACGGCGCGCGTCTCCGGCCGGAGTCACGGGCGGTGCGTGTCGCCGGGACCTCAATCGACGAGGTCTCCCAGATGACCATTGCCGAGGCCACTAAACATTTCAGCCAGTTACGCGTGCATGGAAGCCGAGCCGAGGTGGCGGCGGAGCTGATCAAGGAGCTCCGGTCCCGGCTGGGGTTCCTGATGGATGTCGGCCTCGACTACCTCATGCTCGACCGCAGCGGACCCACGCTCTCGGCGGGCGAAGCCCAGCGGTTGAGGCTCGCCAGCCAGCTCGGCGCGGAGCTGTCCGGCGTGCTGTACGTGCTCGACGAGCCGACCATCGGGCTGCATCACCGGGACTGCGCGCGGCTGGTGGATGCCCTGATCCGGCTGCGGGATCTCGGCAACACCGTGCTGGCCGTGGAGCACGACCGGGAGACCATCCGACGGGCGGATCACGTCGTGGATTTCGGCCCCGGCGCGGGCAATGAAGGGGGAGAGGTGGTGTTTCAGGGGACCGTCAAGGCGATTGGCCGCAGCGCTAAGTCTCTCACAGGTCGGTACCTGAGCGGCCGGGAGTTCATTCCCGTACCCGGCCTGCGTCGAGAGCCGACAGGGTTCGTCTGGGTGCACGGTGCCGTCAAGAACAATCTGCAGTCCCTGGATGTCGGCTTTCCGTTGGGGGTGTTCTGTGTGGTGACGGGGGTGTCGGGCGCGGGGAAGAGCTCCCTGGTCAACGGCATCCTCTATCCGGCGCTCAAGCGGGAGCTGCATGACGCCCGGGAGCCTGTGGTGGGCTACCAGCGAATCACCGGCCTGGAGCAGCTCGACCAGGTCATTCGCATTGATCAGAAGCCCATCGGGCGCACGCCGCGCTCCAACCCGGCGACGTACACCAAGGCATTCGATCACGTGCGCGAGCTCTTCGCGGCGACGCCCGAGTCCCGCGCCTTCGGGTTCAAGCCGGGACGGTTCTCCTTCAATGTCCGCGGCGGGCGCTGCGAGTCTTGCGAGGGCGCGGGCGTGGTCAAGGTGGAAATGCACTTCCTGGCCGACATGTACGTGCCCTGTCAGGTGTGTGCGGGAAAGCGGTTCAACGACGCGACCCTTCGGGTTCGGTTCAAGGGCAAGAACATCTACGAGGTCCTCGAGAGCAGCGTGGCCGAGGCCCACGCGCTGTTCTCGAATCACGGCGCCCTGGCGCGGATCCTCAGGACCCTGAACGACGTCGGCCTGGAGTACATACGCCTCGGGCAGCCGGCCACCACGCTGTCGGGCGGCGAGGCCCAGCGGGTCAAGCTCTCACGGGAGCTGGCCAAGCGCAGCACCGGGAGGACCCTCTATCTGCTAGACTAGCCCGCCACCGGCCTGCACTTCGACGACATTCGCAAGCTGCTCGCCGTGCTGGATCGGCTCGTGGAGGCCGGAAACACCGTCGTGGTCATCGAGCACAACGTCGATGTGATCAAGTGTGCCGACTACATCATCGACCTCGGCCCCGAGGGAGGCGCGGCCGGTGGACGACTGGTGGCAACGGGGGCGCCCGAGGCGGTGGTCGATGTGGTGGGGTCCTCCACCGGACAGGCCCTTGCGATCGAGCTTGCGTCGCGCAAGAATCCCCAGAGGGATAGGAGCAAGGATCGGCGTGCGGCCGGGACCGGGCGACGCCGGCGGAATGTGGGTTGAGCCGAGACACTGGAAATCGACTCGGGTTGGTGCTGCTGGTCGTCGTCTGGACTGACCTCGTCGGTTGCGGCGCGTCCCCGAGGATGGACTTTCGTAAGAAATCCAAGTCCTCCAAGCCCGATGCGGCGGTTTCGCGAACCGATCTCGAGCTGGATTTTCGTTTCTTCGGGGATCGACGACACCGGGTGGTGGTGCGCGTGAGTGGGCGGGATGTGCGGAGTCTTCTGCCGTCACGACGTCACCGGATCGCTGCCGGCGCGTACGCCTTCGCGGTGGTTCCCATGGCCAATCGCTGGGATCGGGTGTGCTGGCGGGCGGTGCGGGTCCTGACCGCGGGGGAACAGGCTGTGTCGGTGCAGACCGAGGAGGGGCGTCGGTTTTCGGGCGTCCCCTACGCGATGGTGGTGAGCGGGGGGCGAGCGGCGCTCAAACCCGGCCAGGTGGTGCGGGTTCACAGCGGTCGGAAGCTCCCCTTCGGTCGGATCCTCGAGGCGGTCTCGGGCGGGGTCCGGGTGCGCACCTCGTGGCTGGGCCAGGCGCGCCTGGTCAGCGCCAGGCGCCGGGAGGTGCTCGCCGTGCGGCCCGGGCTGAACCCCGCGTCTCCGGTGGTCTACCGGTTCGACGGGACCGCCCGGATCGGCTCGCTGATACTCGTGGATT
The DNA here is from genome assembly GCA_043825095.1 of bacterium. GTDB lineage: Bacteria > Myxococcota_A > Polyangia > HGW-17 > JAJRWW01 > JBDRSE01. The sequence goes on along the minus strand of JBDRSE010000265.1, from coordinate 31,638 downwards.
CAAAGCACCACTGGGTGCTCGGCGCCGAGAACGTGATCCACCGCCTTGCGTTGAATCAAGTCAACGCGCTCGATCTGTCCGCGCGGCACCGACGGGGCGACCAAGTGCGCGTGGCGCTCCCCATCGGGCTCAAGCTGGTGTCGGTGACTCGTGCCCTGGAGCAGCATGCGCTCTACGAGGTCGCCTGGGCCCAGACCCAACGTCGGATCGTGTCCTTCGCCGATGTGGCGCCGCCCTAGCAGGCTCGGGTTTCTGGGTGGCCGGTCACCCAGGCAGCTGGGCCGCTGGGTGATGCCGAGCCCAGCCGGGTCGGTGTTCCAGTCTGTCTAACCTGTTGAAATTATGCCGATCTGCGTGCGTTGTGGGACTGGCCCCTCCCTTGCATTTTTTCATCGATGCCCGAGGTTGAGCCGACCTGACGTCGGGGGAGGTAGCGCCGCATGAAACACGTTGCAGCACTCACGATGGTGATCCTCACCACTGCCGCGCTCGTCGGCGGCTGCACCCGAAAACCGGATCCCTGTGCGCAGCTTGCTGCCCGGATCTGCGCGGGCAGGGACGCTGCCTACTGCGTCCGCGCCGGTGCGTTCTTGGATCGGGAGCTCACCGGGCCCGGCGGCGAACGGCTGACCGGCCCCGAGCGTCATTCGGGCTGCAGGCTCATCCTCTCCGATGGTGAGGTGGTCGGCGCCTACGCTCGGCAGGCCGAACGCTCGATCCGCGGTCGGTCGCTGTAGCCGTAGGCGGTACCGTTCACGTGGTAGATGGCACAGCGCTCCCGCGCCGGCGGGCTACCCCTTCGGGGGACGGGAGGGCCCCTGTGTCGATCCAGGGCAAGTTCTTCACCGTGGAGACGTACGCTGCCGAGCAGGATGTTCGTCTTGGGCGGCGGCTTCTGGTATGTTGCGTGGGCTGCCAGCCGACGGAGGTGCGAGAGATGCCAGCTTCCGAGATCACCGTGGCGGTGTTGGGTGCCACGGGTCGAGTGGGTCGGGTGATGTTGTCCATTCTGGAAGAGCGAGACTTTCCCTGCGCGCGCCCGCGGCTCTTCGCCTCCTCACGATCCGCGGGGTCGACGATGCGGTTTCGGGGAGAAGACCTCACCGTGGAGGACGTGGCCCGCGCGGATCTTGAGGGCATCGGGATTGCTCTTTTTTCAGCCGGTGGTGGTACCTCCCGTGAATGGGCGCCCCGGTTTGCCGAGGCGGGAGCGGTGGTGGTGGACAATTCGTCCGCTTGGCGGATGGACCCCGAGGTACCGCTGGTGGTGCCGGAGGTCAATCCGGACGCTGTGCTGTCCCAACATCGCATCATCGCCAACCCGAATTGCTCCACGATCCAGCTCGTGGTGGTGCTCGTGGGACTGCAGCGTCACTGGGGGCTGGAGCGCGTGGTGGTGTCCACCTATCAATCGGTTTCGGGCGCTGGGGAGAAAGGTGTGCGCGAGTACGAGGCGCAGCGGGACGCCCGCTCAGACGCCAGTGAGGTCATGGGGCGCGTCGTCCATGAGAACGTGGTGCCGTGGATTGGCACCCTCGGGGAGGACGACTACACCGAGGAGGAGCTCAAGGTTGAGCGGGAATCACAGAAGATCCTCGGCTTGCCTGCGCTGCGGGTGACGTGCACGGCGGTGCGAGTGCCGGTCATCACCGGCCACAGCGAAGCCGTGACTGTCCAGCTCAGCCGAGATACCACCGTGTCGGAGCTGCGAAAGGCGCTCGCAGCCCTCCCCGGGGTGGTGGTGATGGACGAGCCGGCGGCGCGTCAATTCCCGACGCCGCGCGAAACCGCCGGCAGGGACGAGGTCTTCGTGGGCCGCATTCGGCCGGACCGGAGTGCGTCGCGATCCTGGAACCTCTGGGTGGTCGGGGACAACATCCGAAAGGGCGCCGCCCTCAACGCGGTCCAGATCGCCGAGCTGCTGGTGCGGCAGGGTCAGGTGGTGGGTGGGTGAGGCGTTTGCCGGCTCGGCGGCTGCTTGGCTGCGTTGTGCTCAGTGGCCTGCTGTGGCCGACTCCGGGGTGCCGCAGGCTTGCCGAGCGTCAGGCGATCCGAAAGTACGCCGCAGGCGCCGCCAGGGCGAACGGGAAGCTCCGGAAGCTCCGGGCGCTGGAGGCGAACATCCTCGTGGTGCGAAAAACCGGTCGGGCGTCTGAAGTGCGACGGTTCTTCAAGGAGCGATATCTCCCGGCATTCAAGGCCTACCTCGATGCGGTGCGCACGGTGCCCACCGGGACCCCTCGGTTGAGCGAGATTCATGGTCGCTATGTGCAGGCCCTGGAGCGTGCCTCGGAGGCGTACGCGTCCTATACGGACCACGTCACCACGGCGACGCTCATCACCGCGTGGACACCCGTGCAGCAGGAGCGCGCGCGATTGACCGGCGCCGAGGACAGATACCGGGCGGATATTTCCGCCTACTATCGGAGCCACGACGTGAAGCTTGCTGGGGAGTGAGTGATCCACTTCTTGCCAAATCCGTCGTGGGAGTTTCGGCGGCACCCCCATTTCAACCCAAATTCTGGCCCTCCGAAAAAAAAAAAACGAGTCCAAGTGACGATTGTCAGTGAAACGAATCGAACCAACACGAAGATTCAGCTACTTACACTGTGGAATCTCCTGTTTTACGTCGGGATTCGAATACGGGGTTGCAGGGTGATTCCGTGAGGTTGTACTGGCCAGGAGATCTGCTCCAGCCGCACTTTGGATTCCCACCGAGGATTGCTCTGGCGCCCTGGATCATCATCCGCCCACCCTCGTATCGGAGTTTCCGGAGGCGTTTCGAATTCTGGTTGGATTCCGACTGCTTCTCAAATCAGTCCTTCGACCCCTATTTCCGAGCTTGATGACGCAGTGCGTCACGGGGCCTCGACTGTGGCTGTCAAAGGGCCTCGAAGCCGGACTCACCGCGTCTGCGCACGTTGCAATTGTGGGCCGAGTTGGACATAATGTTTTCACAGCTGGCCACCGACCCGATGGGTGGTTCGCTCATCGCCCGTAGCGACTCGTGAGCACCCCACAGACCGGCGGAGATTTGTGGGTCATTGGTTGTCTCGGCGGTGGTGGAAGCTGTGTCGGCTCAGGCCGATTTGCCTCCCTCGAGGCGCTTTTCGTCGCGGTAGGAACGTGACCTAGAACGTTGTCCCTCCTGCGACCCTCGAGGGGCCTCCTGCAATTCGTCGCGGTGCTTTGGAGGCCCCTCGAGGGAAACAGGTTTTCAAGCGCTCCCGGGAATACCTTTCCCGGGTTTTTTCGTTTTATAGGCAGGCTCGGCTATAATTACGGTTGTAATGACGCGCTTTTTTGCCCCCACTGTTTTCCTGGTGACGCTGTTGGTCGTAAACGCCGGCGAGGCCGCCGCCGACATCTATATGTACAAAGACAAACAGGGAGTCACCCACTTCACCAACATCAAGCCCCAGCGGGGGCGTTTCCAGCGGCTGTACAAGACCGGTCCGGGCAAGGCTGCGCGCAAGCGGTGCAGCGGCTGCGACGTGGTGCCGGCGAAGGACAGCTCAGCCGCGCGGTTCAGCCGCTATGACAAGTTCATCTACAGCGCGGCCCAGCTGTACAAGATCCCGGTCGCGCTCATCCGAGCGGTCATGGAGAGCGAGTCGGACTATGACCCGCGCGTGGTTTCCTCGGCGGGCGCCAAGGGGCTGATGCAGCTCATGCCGGCTACCGCGCGGAAGATGGGCGTGACCGACGTTTTCGATCCACGTCAGAACATCTACGGAGGCACCCGTTACCTCCGCGTGATGGCCAACACGTTCAACGGCAACCTCGTCCTCACCGTGGCCGGTTATCACGCAGGACCGACGGCTGTGTCCAGGTACCGGGGGATTCCGCCCTACGTGACCACCCACAAGTACGTGCGGCTGGTCATTCGTCGCTACTACAAGTACCAGAAGCGTGAGGCCGTGCGGCCCAAAGGCGCGGCCCTCCCTCCTCCCAGCAGCCAGACATCCCCCCGTCGAGTGCCGGCGAGCCGGGCCGTGGGCGAATAGGATCGGGACCCCGACGTGAAACGGCTCGTGTTGGCCATGACCGGCGCCTCCGGGACCCGCTACGGGCGACGCCTGCTGCAGGTGCTCACCGAGCAGGGGGTGGCCGTGGAGCTCGTGGTTTCCGCGGGCGCGAGACGAGTGCTCGAGCTCGAAGAGTCCATCCGGCTGGGCCACCCGCTCGATCCGGCAGACTTGGTCGACGATCTGGGGGGGCTCGGAGCGGCGCCGGTCCAGGTTCACGAACCAGACGACATCTCCGCGCCCATCGCCTCCGGCGGAACGCTGGTGGACGGCATGGTCATCCTGCCTTGCTCCCTGGCGACCCTGGGCGCCGTGGCCAGCGGCGCCGGACGCAACCTCGTGCACCGCGCGGCCGATGTGGCCCTCAAGGAGCGCCGCCCCCTCATCGTGGCGCCCCGGGAAACACCGCTGTCGGCCATTCATTTGCGTAACATGTTGCGCCTGGCTGAGGCGGGGGCGTGTGTCCTGCCGTGCATGCCGTCCTTTTCCCATCGACCGGCGAAGCTCTCCGAGTTGGTGGACGGTCTGGTCATGCGGGTGTGTGACCAGCTCGGTCTCGCCGTCCCGCTCAGACCCCGCTGGGGATGAACGCCCGCTCGCGACGGTCGATCACGCGACGCCCAGCTTGAGCAGGGATGCCAGGGCGGCCAGATCGCCCTTGGGGAGCTTGCCCACGGCGGCAAGGGCGAGTCGATCCGGGACGAAGAGCGCGCGCGCCGCCTCGTGTAGCTCGTCCCGGGTGGCGGCGAGGATCTGCTCCGCCCGCTCGAGCATGGTTTGCTCGCGGCGCAGCAGCTCAACGGTGCCGTAGTACTCGACCATGGCGCGGGGGTTGTCGAAGCTGGCCTCGACGTCCCACAGCATGCGCCGCTTCGCGATCTCGAGCTCGTCGGGGCTCGGCGGCTCCCGGGCCAGGGTCCGGCCGATGGTCAGGACCTCGTCTGTCAGTCGAACCGCCGAGTTGTGGGCGCAAGAGGCGCTGATGTCCACGAGCACCACGTCCTCCAGGACCTCGGCCGATGCCCCGACGTTGTACGCCAGGCCCAGCTCGTCCACGATTCGTCGGTAGAGGCGGGTGGACAGGCCATCGTCGAGGATCCGAAGCAGCAGGCTTTGGGCCGCGGACAGGGGGTGCGGCTCCGACAGGGCGTGCATGACGAGGTTGAGGGTTGTCTGGCTCTCCGGGTACCGGATGAAGCGGAGCCCCGGTGCGGAGAAGTGTTGTGGCGCCGGCTGTGGCTCGAGACGTCGCCCGGGGTGCAGCGCGGCAAAGGCCCGTTCCGCGGCCTCGAGGATGGGCTCCGGTTCGAATGGACCGGCGACGCAGAGCACGCTGTTGGCGCCCACGTAGGCGTCGCGGTGGTGCGCGGCGATGGCGGCCTCAGTGAACGCCGCGACGCTGTCCCGCGTTCCGGTGATGGGCTGCCCCAGCGGGTGGTCGCCCCAGGCCTGTCGCCGCGCCACGTCGTCGGAGCGGACCAGTTGCCCGTCCTCGTCGAGGTCCTCGAGGATCTCCTCGAGCACGATCTTCTTTTCCACGTCGAGCTGGTGCCAGCCCGGATTAATGAGGGCATCGCCCAAGACATCCAGCAGCCCCGGCAGGGATTCGGGCGGGGCATCGAGCAGGTAGCTCGTGATCTCTCGACTGGTTTCGGCATAGAGCCCGCCGCCGCGGCGCTCGATGGCGCAGTTGAGCTCGAAGGTCGTGGGATATTGAACCGAGCCGCGGTAGATCATGTGCTCGACGAAGTGGCTCAGCCCGGCGGCCGGGCCGTCCTCGTAGCGCGAGCCGACGCGAACCATCAGCTGCGCGGAGCCGGTGTGGAGATGAGGCAACTCGATGACCACGACCCGGAGGCCGTTTGAGAGTGTCGCGGTGGTTTTTCGGGGATCGCTGAGCTGGTGCTTCATGATGCTGGGTGCTCGTCCTCGGCCGGAGCGGAGGCACCGGTGGTCCCCTTATGCCACAGCTGAGCCGCGATTCAAGGGGTCTTCGGAGACGGTCGCGTCCGCTCCTCCCGCGGCAGCGCGGTTGACACAGCGCAGGACTCCTTGATATGAAAGCGAAATCCCTTCCTGGGAAGGGTGGGTGGGTATGAATTCATCATCAACGTCGACCGAGGCGAAGCGGCCCTCCTGGTGGATCAAGCTGTCGGATGCCTTCTGGACCCAGGCTGTGGGCCCGGTGCTCGCCGGGTTCGAAACCTTCGGGCAAATCCTCATGCTGGCGGCGCAGGCCGTCTACTGGCTGTTCCGCCGGCCCTTCCGGTGGCGGGAGTATGTGGCGGCCCTGGATTTCATCGGGGTGGGGTCGCTTTCCATCATCATGCTGGTGGGGCTGTTCACAGGTGCCGCCTTCAGCTTGCAGACCGTGACGGTTTTTCGCATGTTTGCCATGGAGTCCTACATCGGCTCGACGGTGACCATCGCCCTGTGCCGGGAGCTGGCACCGGTGCTGACCGCGCTGATGATTACCGCCCGCGCGGGCTCGGCCATGGCGACAGAGCTCGGGAGCATGCGGATCACGGAGCAGATCGACGCGCTGCGGACCATGGCGGTGAGTCCGGTGCAGTACCTGGTCTGTCCCCGGATCATCGCCACCATCATCGTCGCCCCGCTGCTGACCATGGTGTTCACCTACTCGGGAATCGTCGGCGCTTACACGGTGGCCGTGATCCTCATGGAGGTGGACCACGGCTGGTTCATCTCCAACACGGAGTGGATGGTGGACGCCTGGGACATCAACCAAGGGCTCATCAAGGCCGCGATCTTCGGCCTCGTGTTGTCTTGCGTCGGCTGCCAGCAGGGGTTTTACGCCCAAGGGGGAGCCAAGGGCGTCGGCCTGGCCACCACCCGGGCCGTGGTCTATAGCTGCGTAGCCATTCTGATGCTAGATTACTTCGTATCGGATATACTCTTTATCATTTACGAATGAGCGACACCGAACTCACCCAGGTCGACGAACGTTACCAGCTCCGGCTCCGGAGTCTGCACAAGAGCTTTGGCAAGCACCACGTGCTGCGGGGGATCGATCTGGACATCGAGCGCCACAAGATCAACATCATCATCGGCGGCTCCGGCCAGGGGAAGTCGGTGCTCTGCAAGCATTTGATGGGGCTGCTCAGGCCGGATGAGGGCCGGATCTACGTGGACGGCGTGGACATCGTGCCGTTGTCCGAGGCGGAGATGAACCCCGTCCGTCGCAAGTTCGGCATGCTGTTCCAGCACGCCGCGCTCTTTGACTCCATGACCGTGGAGGACAACGTGGCGTTCCCACTTCGGGAGCACACGAAGTTGTCTCGGGCCGAAATTCGTGAGATTGTGAGGGAAAAGCTCCACTCCCTGGGCCTGCACAATGTCGAGCACAAGATGACCTCGGAGTTGTCCGGGGGTATGGCCAAACGCGTGGGGCTGGCCCGTGCCATCGTGCTGGAGCCAGAGATCCTGATCTACGACGAGCCCACCACCGGACTGGATCCCATCGCCACGAAGAACGTGGATTCGATGATTGCCGACACCGCCACGCGGCTGGGTGTGACCACCATCGTCATCAGCCATGACATGGCATCAACGTTCCGGATCGCGGATCGCATCGCCATGTTGCAGGGCGGGCGGATCATCGCCGTGGGCACGCCCGACGAGGTCATCAACGCGCGCAACGAGGATCTCCGGACGTTCGTTGAGACCTCCGGTGCGGTCAAGTTCCATACCCGGGACGCCCAGGGGGTCGCATGAAGGGCGTGGGCTCGGCGGTCAAGGTGGGGGTCTTCGTCGCGGTGATCCTCATTGCCAGCTACATCCTGTTCAAGCGGGTCCACGAGGGATACCGCGGGTCGGAGGGGTATCGGGTCTATGCGCTGTTCAAGGACGGCGCCGGCCTGGTGTCCAAGTCCCAGGTGGTCATCGCGGGCCTGCCGGCGGGCAAGATTCTCAGCCGCAGGATCCAGGACAATCGCGCTCGCGTCGACGTCTACATCGACAAAGACCACAAGCTCTACTCGAACGCGATCATCTACAAAAAGACGATCTCCCTGATGGGGCAGTACTATCTCGAGATCGATCCCGGCACGCCGTTCTCCCCCAATCCCACGGACGCCAAGGGGCCTCCGGTGAAGAATCGGCTACTCAAGAACGGGGACCGCATCTTCACCGTGGTGGAGGCCGTGGGGATCAACGACATCCTGCCCCAGGTAAAGACGCTGATCAACACTGTGAACGATCTGCTGGGCAAGGACGTCCGGAAGGTGATTCAGGACCTGAAGGGGGACATCTCCGACCTGTTGGCTGAGGTCAAGAAGCTCGCCAAGGGGCCGGTCACCGACACGGTGAACAACGCCAACCGGATGATCACCGACATTGGGGCCCAGGTGAAGAAGCTGACGGTGCAGCTGAACCGGATCGCGTCTGACGTGCGCCCCTTGACCAAAAACGCCGGCAAGGACGTGCTCGCCATCCTCCAGGACGTACGCTCCATGACCGGCCGGTTGCGTCAGGCCGTGAACCCCAAGGACCCGAAGCAGCGGGGGATCGTGGACCGCATCGAGCGGATCGCTTCGCGCCTGGAGCAGGGCGTGGAGCGGGTCACCCAGAAGATCGAAGGCGCGGCGGGTGACGTGGGCGGGATCACCAAGGACGTCAAGAAGATCACGGGCGACATCGCCTCGGGCAAGGGAACCGTGGGTACGTTCATCACCGACGAGTCGCTGGCACGGTCCATCAAGGACTCGGTGGAGGGGGCCGGTTCCTTCATCCAGTCCATCACCGGATTGCAGACCATCATCGGGCTTCGGTCCGAGTACAACGTCCTCGCCAACTCCCTCAAGACCTACGTCACGCTTCGGCTCCAGCCCTCGGCAGACAAGTACTACCTGATCGAGCTGATCGATGATCCCCGGGGAAAGCGGAGCGTCACCTCTACTGTCACCCGGACCGACAATCCCAATGAGCCGGCGGTCTCCCGGACCGAGGAGATCAAGGTCACGGACGACTTCCGGTTCTCCTTCATGTTCGCCAAGCGGGTGGGCTTCGCCACGTTCCGATTCGGCATCAAGGAAAACACCGGAGGGCTGGGGTTGGACCTGGAGTTCTTCAAGCGCCGACTGGTCCTGACGACGGATGTCTTCGATTTCCAAGCCAATGTGTTCCCGCGACTCAAGGTCACGGCCGGGTGGATGTTCTACAAGCGGCTGTACATCGTGGCCGGCGCCGATGATCTGCTCAACGCGCGGGCCCGCACCGGCGCCGGAGGAGGCCGTGACTACTTCATCGGTGCGATGCTGATGTTCAACGACGCCGACTTCAAGTCGCTGTTGATGTTCGCCGGATCTGCGCTCACCAGCGCCGGCAACTGAGGACGAGCGCCTTCGAGGAGTCGCCGTTCAACGGAGGGCCTGCCCAGATGAGCTGCCATCGACTTGCCTCCGACCGCACGGCGTCCGGCCCCTCTCGGTCCGACCAAACCGGTCGGCGCTCTCGGTGGGGGCTGTGCTGTCTCGCACTGACCACGCTGCTCGGTGTGGGCGCGTGTCTGGATGACGTCCCGTCCGAGGGCACCACGCCGCGCCGCCGGAACCCAGTGCGGGGCGGAGGCGGGGGCACCGGTGGAACCGTCGGATCCAGCGACGACACCGCAGTCCCGGGGGGGCTCGCCATGCGCGGGGGGGCGGGGGTGGCCCGGCCGGCTCCGGGGGTGGCCAAGGGAAGCGCGGCCGGTCAGCCCCCTTGGAAAGGCGGCGCCAAGGCCAGGGTGGTGATCGAGGAGTTCACGGACTTCGAATGCCCCTTTTGCCGGCGGGGGTGGAAGATCATCAACCAGGTGCTGCAGCACTACGGCGCGCGGGTGAAGCTCGTGTTCCGTCACCTGCCCCTGGTGAAGATCCACTTGCAAGCCATGCAGGCGGCCGAGGCCGCCGTGTGCGCCCAGAGGCAGGGCAAGTTCTGGGAGATGCAGGACCTGCTGTTCCGGTACAACCAGAAGCTGAGCCGGGCAGACCTGATCCAGAACGCCCGCCGGCTCGGACTGGATGTGCCCCGATTCACCCGGGAGCTGGACGACCACAGCTGCAAGGCCGCGGTGCTGGCGGACATGCAGCGCTCTCAGCAGCTGGGCGTGGGCGGGACGCCGGCCTTTATCGTCAACGGCACGAAGATCGAGGGGGCACATCCCTTCGCGACGTTCAAAAAGATGATCGACGCGGAGCTTGCCAACTGATGCGCCGGCTGGCGTTGGTGGCGGTGGCCGCGTTGGTCGCGGCGCCGGTCGCAACGTCCTGCTCGAAGCAGCGGTCTGCCCCGAGGCAGGAGGAACGCAGCTCCCAGCGGGGCCGGCGCGTCGCCGCCGGGGACGCCGGGGCGCCCCGGCCGATGGCCAGCGCGTCTTTTGCGGTCGATCCCCACGTGGAGCTGCGCGCCGAGTGGGGTGCGGCCTCCCAAGGGGGCTGGCGTCGCGTCAGTTTTCTGGGCTCGGCGGGCGACCGGATCCCGGCCCTGTTTCGTGCCGTGCCGGAGAAGGGGCGCTTTCCAGCGGTGATCCTCGGCCACGGCCACGGTGGGGACAAGCGCTCCATGGCCGACTTCTTCGGCGGCGCTTTCGCTGGGCTCCGCGTGCACCTGCTGGCCGTGGATCACCCGTTCCACGGCCACCAGCGCCGCCAGGGACGCGAGGACATCTGCGCCTCGGAACCCGAGGTGCTCGTCCGGCGCTGGTCCCGGGCCGTGCGTGACCTGCGCCACGCCGTGCGGCTGCTCCGGCAGCACCCCCGCGTGGATCCGAAACGCATCGGGTATCTGGGCTTCAGCCTCGGCGCGGTGCTGGGGGCGCTCACCTGCGCTCACGAACCCGGCCTGGCGGCGGCGGCCCTGATCTCCCCGGCGGCCGACTGGAAGTTGCTCGCCGCCTCCCGCTCCACGTGGAAGATCGGTTGGAACACCCGTTTGCTGCCGCGCTGGCTGGAGTCGCCTCGGCTCCGTCGACTGCTCGCCACGGTGGATCCCGCGCGTACCGTTCGAAACTTCGCGCCCCGGCCGCTGCTCATCGTCGTGGGCGAGCGGGATCGGGTCATTCGCCCGGAGGCCGGGCTCGCCCTGGCCGAAGCGGCCGGCAGGGGAAAGGTGCTCTGGAAGCACCCTGCCGGGCACGGACCGCCGGGCACGCTGAGGCAGCGGGTCGCCCGCTGGTTGAGCCGGCAGCTCACCCGTTGACAGTCGGACAAGGAGGGGGATTCGAGGTTGGTCGGCGCTCGTGTCTACTTGGTGGTCACCGGACCCGAAACCGCGCTGAAGCCCCAGCGGAAGTTGTCGATGATCACGCGGCTGTCCCAATAATCGTCTGACTCGTCGTGGATGTCGAAGATCAGCCGAATGGTCTCACCAGGCAAGACGTTCGCGGTGGTGGTGAGCCAGGCCGTGGAGCCACCCACCCGATCCGGGCAGTTGTACGCCGGCGGCGTGCAGCCGGCGAGCCCACCCCAGCAGTTGTTGGCGTTGTCGTCGTACAGCTGGTAGCCCGTGCCGGGGAGGTTCGGGCCGAGGTAGTATGACCAGTTGGCCGGATCCTGAGGGTTCTCGATGAACGCGGCGTTGATCGAGATCTTGTTGTTGTTCCCATCAAAGGAGACGTTGCGGCAGTTGCTGCCACCGGGAGCTCCGCCCGGGTGAGCCGGTACGATCCCATTGCAAGTGAATGCGGCGTAGTCCGGATGCAGAGACTGGATGATGGCGTAGAATTCGTCGTTGAAGCCTGTGCAGACGTACTCCGGATACTCCGCGGAGAAGAACGCGAAGTCAAAACTGAACGAGTAGACGTTCGTCGGCACCTGGAGCACCAGGTGGTACTGCACCTGATCGTAGACCGTGAACAGATTGGCGGGGCCCTCCTCGGGATCGCTCTGCAGGCCGTTGCCGATGTTGAACCCGTTTTCCTGCAGGCAGTTGCTCCCGGTACAGTTGCCGCCAGAGGCGTCGACGTTTCCGGAGGACAGCACGAGGAACTCCGATCCCTGGTGGGGGACGATCCCCGTGGAGTTGGCGAGAGTGCTTCGGCAGCCGTGGCCCCAGGGGTCGGAGCTTGGCTCCATGTTTCCGCTCACGAACCACCAGTCACAGATGTCCAAGGCAGCCGGGTAGCCCGCTTCACCGGCACAGGCGCCGCAAGGCGTCGGCGCCTCGTCGATGAGGGTGTCGCAGTCGTTGTCGATCCCATCCGTGGTGTTCTCGATGTGGGTCGGCGCGCGGTCCGCGTCCTGGTCGTCGCAGTCGTAGGGCACACCGCCGACGCACGGCAGCGCGCCGTCGCCGTCCCCGTCGGGCTCGGCGTTGTCGATGAAGCCGTTGCAGTTGTTGTCGATCCCGTCTCCGCAGATCTCCGGCGCCGCGGGGTGCACCTGATCCGGCGGCAGGCCGCCGCACGCCGGCTCCAGCCCGGAGTCACAGCAGTCGCCGTTGGCCTCGGTGAATCCGTCGCCGTCGTTGTCCTGGGTGTCGTCGCACCAGGTGAGGGCGCAGTCGCTGTCCGCGCAGTTGGCGTTGCCGTCGTTGTCCTCGTCTCCGGGGTAGAGGGAGGAGCAGTTCTCCGGCTCGAATCGGCAGGTCGGCCCGCAGCCGTCCAGGGGGAGGAGGTTCCCGTCGTCGCACTGCTCGCCGGCGTCGAGGTTGCCGTCCCCGCAGGTGGCGGGCCCGCAGGTGATTGGGTTGCAGCCCGGGCCGCCTTCGCAGGTTTCGTCCCCTTCGATGGTGCCGTTGCCGCAGGTGGTGCAGCAGCGGAAGCCCACGTTGGGCGCGAAGACGTCCTCCACGAAGCCGGTCGACGTGAAGTCGCAGGCGAGGCCCCCTGAGTAGTCGGTAAAGCTGCCACCCCGCACGGCATAGATCGCCTTGCCCGCCGAGGTGTAGCCCATGACGTTGGTGGTCCACTCACGCAGGTTGCCGCTCATGTCCTCCGCGTTGGAGGGAGAGGTGCAGTTGGCCTGGGTGCCGGTGGGCTCCACCGCGTCGACAGCCGGATCCTGATCGTGGCCGTTGCACGCAGCGCCGTTGTAGCCCGCCCCGTAGGGATATCCAACGGCGCTGCCGTCGCACCCTTCGTACCACTCGTTCGCCGCGCAGAGCCGCATGCCTGCCCGCGCGCAGGCGTTGGCTGCCTGTTCATAGGTCACGTTGGCCCAGGGGATCACGGTGGGGCGGCTGCAGGCCCGCGCGTCGCTGCCCACGCCGGCGCTCCCGATGCCCGCGCTGGGTCGAGACGCCTCGTACTGATAGACGTAGGTGGTGACGCCGCCCACGTTCACCGTGACCACGTCGTCGACGACCCATCCTTGCACGGCCGGGGGATCGTTGGCCGGGTTGTTCTCCCACTCGGTTTCGTCTGTGAGGCCGTCGCAGTCGTTGTCTGCGGCGTCGCACACCTCGTCCGTGGGGGCGCCGCCCGGGCTGGTGATGTTGCACTCGGAGTTGGTTTGGTCAGCGCGGCACACGAGATTCCCGGTGCCGCGGCAGACGCCCTGATTGCCGTCGTCGCAGGCCGCGCCGATGTTGAAGTTGTCGTCAGCGAGCCCGTCGCAGTCCCCGTCCAGCCCGTCGCAGAGGGTTTCGTACCCGAGGAGCTGGTTCGGGTTGGCCGGATCCCGCTCCACCGCGGCCGGGTACTGGCAGTACCAGCTGTGGGGGAGGCCCCCCGGGCCGTCCGGATCCTCGCAGAGCGCGCCCACCCCGAAGCAGGGGGAGCCCACCTGGCCCTGGTAGCAGAAGCCCACCGGCGGGGTGAGTCCCTCGTCGATGCTTCCGTCGCAGTCGTTGTCCACGCCGTCGCAATACTCGGCGCCCGGCGGGTTCTGGGGGCAGGTGTACTCACAGCCGTTGCCGCCGCCGGAGTTGAGGTCGCCGTTGAGGTCGTTGAATCCGGTCAGGCAGGTGTAGTGACAGACGCCGAGGTTGCAGGCGTCAGGGTAGGCGTTCGCCGGCACGCTCGTCCAGCAGCTCGCGCCGCAGGCGCCGCAGTTGATCAGATCGGACGTGGTGTCGAAGTCCTCGTCGATCTGGTTGTCACAGTCATTGTCCAGGCCGTCGCAGAGCTCGCCCACAGGCGTGACCTCGCCGGCGCAGGTCCCCCAGGCCCCGGCCGTGCAGGTTTCCGTGCCGCCGTGGCACACACCGACATTCTGCGTGCCTCCCGGGCCGGTGTAGCAGGCCTGGGTGAGGGGCGCTCCGCCCGCGTCCTCGTCGGTGGCGCCGTCGCAGTCGTTGTCGACGTTGTCGCAGGTCTCGATGCCGCCGCCGGTGATAATGCAGGCGTACTCGCAACCGTTTCCGGCGCTGCCCTGATTCACGTCGCCGTTGAGGTCGTAGTGACCGGCCTGACAGGTGAACTGGCAGTTGCCGCTGGCGCAGCCGGAGGCGTTGGAGAAGGCGCCGGTGTGGGCGGAGCACACGTAGCCGCAGGCGCCGCAGTTGCTGAGGTCGGTCTGCTTGTCGAAGCCGTCGTCCACAATGCCGTCGCAGTCGTTGTCCAGGTCGTCGCAGATCTCGATGCCGCCGTTGGTGATGGAGCAGGCGTACTCGCAGCCGTTGCCCGCGTCTCCGAGGGCCAGGTCCCCGTTGATGTCGTAGCGGCCGGCCTGGCAGGCGAACTGGCAGGCGCCGCCCACGCAGCCGGTGCTCGCGGCGCCGGCGGGCGTGTGCGCGGCGCAGGAGTAGCCGCAGGCGCCGCAGTTGGCGGGATCCGTGTTCAGATTGAAGCCTTCATCGATGCTGCCGTCGCAGTCGTTGTCCACGCCGTCCCCGCACGCCTCCACGCCGCCGTTGGTGACGGTGCAGGCGTACTCGCAGCCGTCCCCGGTGTCGCCCGAACCGACGTCGCCGTTCAGGTCGTGGTGGTTTGCCTGGCAGGAGTATTGGCAGAGGCTGCCCACGCACCCGGTGGTGTAGGAGAAGGCGCCGACGTGGGCCACGCAGGAGTAGCCGCAGGCGCCGCAGTTGGTGATGTCGGTGGTGGTATTGAAGCCTTCGTCGGTCTGGCTGTCGCAGTCGTTGTCCTGGCTGTCGCAGACCTCGATTTGCGGCGTCACCTCGCCGGCGCAGACGCCCCAGGCGCCCGCGGTGCAGGACTGAGAGCCACCGACGCAGAGGCCGACGCCCTGGGTTCCTGCCGGGCCGGTGTAGCAGGCCTGGGTGAGCGGCCCGCCGCCCCCTGCCTCGTCGGTGCTTCCGTCACAGTCGTTGTCGACGTTGTCGCAAACCTCCGCCTGCGGCGTCACCTCGCCCTGACAGACACCCCAGGCGCCGCCGGTGCAGGTCTGGTTTCCGCCCACGCAGGGGCCGACTCCCTGGGTGCCGCCCGGCCCGGTGTAGCAGGCCTGGTTGAGGGGTGCGCCGACTGCATCTTCGTCGGTGGCGCCGTCGCAGTCGTTGTCCTGCCCGTCACAGATCTCGATCCCGCCGTTGGTGATCGTACAGCCGTACTCGCACCCGTTCCCGGCGCTGCCGAGGCTCACGTCGCCGTTGAGGTCCACGGCGCCTGCAACGCAGGCGAATTGGCACACCCCGTTCGCGCAGCCCGTGGCGGTCGACGCGGCGCCGCGGTGCGCGCTGCACACGTAGCCGCAGGAGCCGCAGTTATTGAGGTCGGTCTGCTTGTTGAAGCCTTCGTCCACCGTGCCGTCGCAGTCGTTGTCCTGGTTGTCGCAGGCCTCGATGCCGCCGTTGGAGACGGTGCAGCCGTATTCGCAGCCGTTTCCGGCGTCCCCGAGGGCCAGGTCGCCGTTCAGATCGTAGAAATTGGCCTGACAGCTGTATTGACAGGCGCCGCCGGAGCAGCCGGTGCTGGTGGCGCCGAAGGGCGTGTGCGCGGCGCAGGAGTTGCCGCAGCTGCCGCAGTTGGCCGGGTCCGTGTTGAAGTTGAACCCTTCGTCGATCTGCCCGTCGCAGTCGTTGTCCACGCCGTCGCCGCAGGCCTCCACGCCGCCGTTGGTGAGCGTGCAGCCGTACTCGCAGCCGTTCCCGCCGTTGCCCAGAGCGATGTCGCCGTTCAGATCGTAGAAGTTGGACTGACAGACGAACAGGCACGCCCCCCCCGCGCAGCCGGTGGTCTGTGAGTTGGCGCCGGTGTGCGCGGCGCAAGAGTAGCCGCAGCTCCCGCAGTTGTTGATGTCGACCGCCGTGTTGAAGTCCTCGTCCGTCTGGTTGTCGCAGTCGTTGTCCTGGCCGTCACAGGTCTCGAGCTGCGGGATGACCTGACCGGCGCAGGCGCCCCAGGCGCCGGCGGCGCAGGACTGTGTGCCGCCGACGCAGAGGCCGACGCCCAGGGTCCCGGCCGGGCCGGTGTAGCAGGCTTGGGTGAGCGGTCCGCCGCCGCCGGCTTCGTCGGTGGCGCCGTCGCAGTCGTTGTCCACGTTGTCGCACACCTCGGCCTGGGGCGTGACTTGGCCCTGGCAGACGCCCCAGGCGCCGCCGGTACAGGTCTGGTTTCCGCCCACGCAGGGGCCGACCCCCTGGGTTCCGGCCGGGCCGGAATAGCAGGCCTGGATCATGGGGCCGCCGCCGGGCGCCTCGTCGGTGACGCCGTCGCAGTCGTTGTCGATGTTGTCACAGGCCTCTACGCCGCCGTTGGAGGGGGTGCAGCCGTACTCGCAGCCGTCGCCGTTGCTGCCCAGGCTCACGTTGCCGTTGAGGTCCACGAAGCCCGCGGCGCAGGCGAACTGGCAGACGCCGTTGGCGCAGCCTGTGACCACGGAGTTCGCGCCCGCCTGGGCGGTGCACACCACGCCGCAGGAGCCGCAGTTGTTGACGTCGGTCTGCTTGTTGAAGCCTTCGTCCACCACACCGTCGCAGTCGTTGTCCTGGTTGTCGCAGGCCTCGATGCCGCCGTTGGAGACGGTGCAGCCGTACTCGCAGCCGTTCCCGGCGCCCCCGAGGGCCAGGTCGCCGTTCAGATCGTAGAAGTTCGCCTGGCAGCTGTACTGACAGACGCCCCCGGAGCAGCCGGTGCTCGTCGCGCCGAAGGGCGTGTGCGCGGCGCAGGAATAGCCGCAGCTCCCGCAGTTGACCGGATCCGTAGTGAAGTTGAACCCTTCGTCGATCTGCCCGTCGCAGTCGTTGTCCACACCGTCTCCGCATCTTTCGACGCCGCCGTTGGAGAGGGTGCAGGCATACTCGCAGCCGTTGCCGGTGTTGCCGAGGGCCAGGTCGCCGTTGAGGTCGTAGAAGTTGTTCTGGCAGAGGAACTGACATGCGCCGCTGACGCACCCGGTGGTTTGGGAGTTGGCGCCCACGTGCGCCGGGCAGGCGTAGCCGCAACTCCCGCAGTTGGCCATATCGATGGTGAGATTGAAGTCCTCGTCCACGGCAGAGTCGCAGTCGTTGTCCACGCCGTCACAGGTCTCGATCTGCGGCGTGATCTCGCCGGCGCAGACCCCCCAGGTGCCCGCGGAGCAGGTCTGGTTCCCGCCCACGCAAGGCCCGACGTTCTGGGTTCCCGCCGGGCCGCTGTAGCAGGGCCGGGCGAGCGGGCTGCCCCCGGCGTCCTCGTCGGTGACGCCGTCGCAGTCGTTGTCGATGTTGTCACACACCTCCGGCAGCGGGAGGGCCTGCCCCTGGCAGGACCCCCAGGTGCCCGCCGCGCAGGTCTGGGTTCCTCCCTTGCAGGGCCCTACGTTTTCGGTGCCGGCCGGACCACCGTAGCAGGCCTGGGTGAGGGGCAGCCCCCCGACGTCCTCGTCGACGCTGCCGTCACAGTCGTTGTCGATGTTGTCACAGATCTCTGTGCCGCCGTTGGTGATCTGGCACTCGCAGCCGTTGCCGCCGTCTCCCAGGCTCACGTCCCCGTTGAGGTCCACGGTCCCGGGCACACAGGCGTACTGACAGACACCATTGGCGCACCCGGCGACCACGGAGCTCGCGCCCACATGGTCGGCGCAGACCTGGTTGCAGCCGCCGCAGTGGTTGACGTCGCTCTGCTTGTCGAACCCCTCGTCGGTCTGGCCGTCGCAGTCGTTGTCCGTGTTGTCGCACGCCTCGACACCGCCGTTGGTCACCGAGCAGGCGTACTCGCAGCCGTTGCCCGCCTGGCCTTGCCCGACGTCCCCGTTCAGATCGTAATGGTTCGGCTCGCACGTATACTGACACACGCCTCCCGTACAGCCGGTCACCGCGGTGCCGAAGGGCACATTGGTGGAGCAGGAGTTGCCGCAGCTGCCGCAGTTGGACGGGTCCGTGGTGTAGTCGAATCCCTCGTCAATCTGTCCGTCGCAGTCGTTGTCGACGCCGTCTCCGCAGGCCTCCATGCCGCCGTTGGTGAAGCTGCAGCTGTACTCGCAGCCGTCGGAGGGATCGCCGTTGATGTCCCAGAAGCCGGGGAGACACGCGATGATGACGCACTGTCCACCGGTGCAGCCCGGGATCGCGTGGGCCACGAGGCTGGAGCACTGGATTCCGCAGCCGCCGCAGTTGGCCGGGTCGTTCTGCTTGTCGTATCCGTCGTCCACCACGCCGTTGCAGTCGTTGTCCAGGTTGTCGCACAGCTCGGCCGCCGGCCCGGTCTGGGCGCCGCAGATGACCGCGCCCCCGCTGCAGGTGGGGACGCCGGCCTGGCACAGTCCGACGCAGGTGTAGAGGCCGGACGCGTCGGCAGTGCAGCCCACCGGGTGCGTGTAGCAGTTGGTGCCACCGAGCTGGGCGGGGGCGTCCTCATCCACGGTCCCGTCGCAGTCGTCGTCCACACCGTCGCAGCCGTCCTCGGGGATGACGGCGCAGAAGGAGCTGCCGTCGCCGGTCACGTCGGCGCAGACCTCGCCCGCCGCGCAAGCCCCCGGTGTGCCCTCCACGCAGGGCACGGTGCCCTCGGCGAGGTTCATCGTGCACTCACAGCCGTTGTCCGGGTCGCCGTCTTTGTCCACGTGGCCGCCGCGGCAGTCGGAGAGCTCGCACTGCCCACCGGTGCAGGAACCCACGCCGTTGAAGAAGGAGCAGGTGCGGTGACACTGACCGCAGTTCAACGGGTCGGTCTGCAGATCGAAGTCCTCGTCGACCTCACCGTCGCAGTCGTTGTCCACGTTGTCGCACACCTCAACGCCGTTATTCGTGGTGTGGCAGGAGTATTCGCATCCGTCGGTCTCGTCGCCGTTGTTGTCCCAGTGACCCGGGAAACAGGAGGCGAGGTGGCAGTCCCCACCGATGCAGGTGGCGTCGCCGTAGTCGAACTCGCAGATGGTGCCGCAGGAGCCGCAGTTGTACCGGTCGGTCTGCAGATCGAAGTCCTCGTCGATCAGGTCGTCGCAGTCGTTGTCCACACCGTCGCACACCTCTTCGCTCGCCACACAGGCGTCCGGCTCGGCGTCCGGAATTCCGGTGTCGGGTCCGGCGTCGGGGATATTCAGGTTGCCGTTGCTGTTCAGTTGCCACGGATCGATCTTGCAGCCGGTGGCCCCCACCAGGGTCAGGCTCACGAGCAGCACGCCGAGGCCGCGGAGCGCCGGGAGAAGGGCTCGCCGGCGTCGCCAGCCCAGCAGCAGGCCGAGGCAGGCAAAGATCACCAGCAGGTTTCCGCCGCCATTGGTTGCGCTCGACTGGTCGCACGAGCAGCCGCCTCCGCCCGTGGCGAGGAACTTGTCGCTCTGTTCTCCCGGCGTCCAGACGCCCTCGTCCGGCACGCACACGGGGTTCGAGTCATCGCCCGCCCAGGTGACCTCACAGGAGAACCCGATGGGGCAGCTCGTGTTCAGGCAGGGGTCGGGATAGCAGTCGCCGTCGTGGCACACCTCGCCGCCCGAGCAGGAGCTCAAAAAGCACGGATCCGTGATGCACTGGCCGCTGGTGGGGTCGCAGATCTGGCCGGCCGCGCACTCGACGGCGCCGCACAGGTCGGGCTCACACACGCCCCCCGGGCCGCAGATTTCGTCCAGGCCGCACAGACACAGGGGCTGGCAGGTGTAGGAGCAGTCCGTGGCCGACGGGCAGTCCGCGATGCAGTGTTCGGACTCCGGATCGCAGCTCGCGGCCAGGCACGGGTTGTCGACACACTCGTGGTCCAGGCAGAACTGCCCTGAATCGCAACTCTGCCCGTACCCCGTGCAGCTCACGTCGATGCAAGTTCCCAAGGTACACTCCTCCCAGGCCTGGCAATTGGCGTTGTCACAGGGATCCACGCAGACGTCGTCTTGGCAGATCCAGCCGTCGGGACAGGTCGTGCCGCCGCAGTCGCCGCCGCCGTCCTCCATGCAGACATTCACCGTCTGCTGCTCGTAGGGGCGCTCCTCACAGGCGAGGGTGCCGGGGCACGGGAACTCATTCGTGGGATCGCACTCGATGCGGCAGTCGCCCTCGACGCACCAGGAGCCCACGGGGCATACGGCCCCGTTGTCCACCAACCCGTCGCAGTCGTTGTCCTCACCGTCGCACACCTCCTCGGTGGGGTTCACGCCGCCCACGCACTGAATCGCGCCGCCCACGCACTGGGTCGTGCCGGGCTCACATGCGCCTTCGCTCAGCCCACAGGGGAGCCCCTCTTCGTCGGCGACCTCGTCCGGCTCGTCGATCTCGCCGTCGCAGTCGTCGTCCTGGCCGTTGCACACCCCTTCGAACGGCCCGTCGCCGCCCTCGCAGGTCTCCACCGAGTTGATGCAGCGGAGGATGCCGGGCGTGCAGCGGCCCAGGGCCGTGCCGCAGGGCTGGTTCAGCCCGGGGATGTCCGAGTCCTCATCGATCTGCCCGTCGCAGTCGTTGTCCGAGCCGTCGCACACCTCCACCGCGGGCGTGATGTGGTTGTTGCAGGTGCCCCACACCCCCGCCGCGCACTCCCGGGTCCCCGCTTGGCAGAGGCCGAGGCAGCTCCACACCCCGCCGGCGACGGTGCAGCCGGTGTTCGGGCCCGAGCCCGGCGGGTAGCAGTTCTGAGAAAGCGGGTTGCCCTGGCCGTCCTCGTCGGTGTCTCCGTCGCAGTCGTTGTCCAGGCCGTCGCACACCTCGGCGCTGGGTCCGATGTCATAGAGGCACTCCCCCCAGGCTCCGGTGCCGCCGGCGGGGCACACCTGCAGGCCCGGAGCGCAGGAGCCGTCACAGCTCCAGACCCCGGGGGAAGTTTCCGTGCATCCGACGGCGAACTCGTAGCAGGTGCGGGCGATGCCGTCGATCATGCCGTCGCAGTCGTTGTCCAGGCCGTCGCACGTCTCGGCCTGCGCCCCTTGGAACGGGTCGCAGGCCTGGGGTACACCGCCCACGCAGTTCGGCACGGTGTGCTGGCACTCCCCGAGGCCGCACGTGGAGCTGCCCAGGTTCTCGTCGATCTGCGTGTCGCAGTCGTCGTCCAGGCCGTTGCACTGCTCGGCCGTGGGCGCCACCTCGCCGGCGCAGGTGCCCCAAGAGCCGCCCGTGCAGGTGCGCGTGCCGCCGTGGCACACTCCCACACCTTCGGTTCCGACCGGGCCCGAGTAACAGGGGCCCGTGAGCGGATTGCCGTTGGTGTCCTCGTCGGTCTGGCCGTCGCAGTCGTTGTCGATGCCGTCACACACCTCTGCGGTCGGGGTCACCTGACCGACGCAGGCGCCCCAGGTGCCGGTGGTGCACGTCTGGGTGCCGCTGTGGCAGGCGCCGACGCCCTCGGTTCCGGCCGGACCGGTGTAGCAGGTTTGGGTCACGCCTTCGTCGATGGCTCCGTCGCAGTCGTCGTCGAGATTGTTGCACGTCTCCGCGGCCGGGGTCGCCGCGGTGCAGCCGCCCCAGCTCCCGGCGGAGCACGTCTCCACGCCGGTGCAGGTGCCGACGCCGGCGACGGTGATCTGGCACGGCTGGCTCAAGTTCTCGTCCACCGCGCCGTCGCAGTCGTTGTCCGCCCCGTCGCACACCTCGACCGCGGGAACCACGGCGCCGCCGCAGACGCCCCAGCTGCCTGCCGAGCAGTTTCGAATCCCTTCGTGGCACAGTCCCTGGCAGGACCCCGGGCCGGTGCAGCCCGTGGTGGGGCCGTACCCGAGGGGATAGCAGGCCTGGGTGACCCCTTCGTCGATCTGTCCGTCGCAGTTGTTGTCCAGCCCGTCGCACACCTCCTGCACGGGGCCTGTCGCGCCCTGGCAGGCGCCCCAGGAGCCGCTCCCCACGGGGCAGCTGCGCGAGCCGGTGTTGCAGGTCCCGGCGCAGGCCCAAACGCCTCCCGCGAAGGTGCACCCGGCGCCGAAGGGGTAGCAGGTCTCGACGAGGCCGTCGACCACACCGTTGCAGTCGTCGTCCAGCCCGTTGCAGGTCTCTGTTCCGGCGCCCTGGTTGGGATCGCAGGTCTGCGGAACACCGCCGATGCAGTTGTTCACGGTGTGCTGGCAGACGCCCAGTCCGCAGGTGGTCTGGCCGAGGCCCTCGTCCGTGGCGCCGTCGCAGTCGTCGTCCTGGCCGTTGCACACCTCGGTGACCGGTGTGACTTCGCCCACGCAGCCGCTCCAGGCCCCAGTGGTGCACGTCCGGCTGCCCGCCTGACAGAGCCCGACGCCCTCGGTGCCGCCGGGGCCGTTGTAGCAGCTCTGGGTCAGATTCTCGTCGATGGCGCCGTCGCAGTCGTCGTCGTGGTTGTTGCAGATCTCGGCCGTGGGGGTCTGGGCCGTGCAACCGACCCACGCCCCGGCCTGACAGGTTTCGCTGCCGGTGCAGGTGCCGACGCCCGCCACGGTGATCTGACACGACTGGGTCAGGTTTTCGTCGACAGCGCCGTCGCAGTCATCGTCGATGTTGTTGCAGGTCTCAGTGGTCGGGGTCTGGGCTGTGCAGCTGCCCCACGCGCCGGCGGTGCAGGTTTCGATACCGGAGCAGGTGCCGACCCCTACCACCGTGACCTGGCAGGCCCGTGTCACACCCTCATCGATCTGGCCGTCACAGTCGTTGTCCAGTCCGTCGCACACCTCGGCCGATGGGGTGACCGCGCCGCCGCAGGCGCCCCAGGCGCCGCCCCCGCACGTGCGGTTGCCTTCCGTGCACACCCCCAGGCAGGTCCCGGGCGCGGTGCAGCCGGTGGACGGGCCGTAGCCCAGCGGGTAGCAGGCTTCGGTCAGCCCCTCGTCCACCGCGCCGTTGCAGTTGTTGTCCAGCCCGTCGCACAGCTCGGCGACGGGACCGGTCGAGCCCTGGCAGCTCCCCCAGGTGCCGCTCCCCACCGGACAGGTCCGCGAGCCGGTGTTGCAGGTGCCGACGCATGTCCAGACGCCGCCGGCGAAGGTGCAGCCGGATCCGAAGGCGTAGCACGTCTCGGTGAGGCCGTCCGCGACGCCGTCGCAGTTGTCGTCGAGCCCGTTGCAGGTTTCGGCGGTCGCGCCCTGATTGGGGTCGCAGGTCTGCGGTACGCCGCCGACGCAGTTGTTCACGGTGTGCTGGCAGACGCCCAGCCCACAGGTGGTCTGGCCGAGGCCTTCATCCGTGCTGCCGTCGCAGTCGTCGTCGGCGCCGTTGCAGGTCTCGGTGAGGGGAGTCACCTCTCCGGTGCAGGTGCCCCACGCGCCGGCCGTGCAGGTCCGTGCGCCGGCGACGCAGATTCCGACGCCCTGGGTGCCGGCGGGGCCGTTGTAGCAGCTCTGGGTCAGATTCTCGTCGACGGCACCGTCGCAGTCGTCGTCGGGGTTGTTGCAGATATCTGCCGTGGGCGTCTGCGCGGTGCAGCCGACCCACGCGCCGGCCTGGCAGGTTTCGGTGCCGTTGCAGGTGCCGATGCCGGGGACGGTGACCGAGCACGGTTGGCTGAGGTTCTCGTCCCGCACGCCGTCGCAGTCGTCGTCGATGTTGTTGCAGATTTCCGCGGTCGGTGTCTGGGCCGTACAGCCGCCCCAGGCTCCGGCGGTGCAGGTTTCGACGCCGGTGCAGGTGCCCACGCCCGGGACGGTATTCTGACAGGCCCGGGACAGGTTATCGTCGACGACGCCGTCGCAGTCGTCGTCGGCGTTGTTGCAGGTTTCGGCGGTGGGGGTGACGGCGCCGCCGCAGGCACCCCAGGCGCCCGCGGTGCAGGTGCGGCTGCCCTCGGTGCAGCTGCCCAGACAGGTTCCGGGTGCCGTGCAGCCGGTGGATGGCCCGTAGCCGAGCGGGTAGCACGCCTCGGTGAGGCCCTCGTCCACGGAGCCGTTGCAGTTGTTGTCCTGGTTGTCGCACACCTCGGCGACCGGACCTGTGGCGAACTGGCAGGCACCCCAGGCGCCGCTGCCCACCGGGCAGGTCCGCGTACCGGTGTTGCAGGTCCCCACGCAGCTCCAGGTTCCGCCCCCGAAGGAGCAGCCGGTCCCGAACGGGTAGCAGGTCTCGGTGAGTCCGTCGGCCACACCGTCGCAGTCGTCGTCCAGGCTGTTGCAGGTCTCCGCTCCGGCGCCCTGGAAGGGATCGCAGGTCTGCGGCACGCCCCCGACGCAGTTGTCGATGGTGTGCTGGCAGACGCCCTGGCCACAGGTGGTCTGGCCGAGCCCCTCGTCAGCGCTGCCGTCGCAGTCGTCGTCAATGCCGTTACAGCTCTCGGTCGTCGGCGTCACCTGACCCGAGCAGGCGCCCCAGCTGCCGGCGGTGCAGGTCTGGGTCCCGCCGATGCAGGGTCCGACGCCCTGGGTGCCGCCGGGGCCGCTGTAGCAGGCCTGGGTTACGTTCTCGTCGGTGGAGCCGTCGCAGTCGTCGTCCTGGTTGTTGCAGATCTCTGCCGTGGGGGTCTGCGCGGTGCAGCCGATCCACGCGCCGGCCTGGCAGGTTTCGGTGCCGTTGCAGGTGCCGATGCCGGGCACGGTGATCGAGCATGGCTGGCTCAGCCCCTCGTCGATGGAGCCGTCGCAGTTGTCGTCCAGGTTGTTGCAGGTCTCCGCCGTCGGCGTGGCGGCAGTGCAGCCTACCCACGCGCCCAGGTTGCAGGTCTCGGTGCCGTTGCAGGTTCCGACGCCGGGTACGGTCACCTGGCAGGCCCGGGAGAGCCCCTCGTCGACGGCACCGTCACAGTCGTCGTCGTGGTTGTTACAGGTTTCGACCGCGGGCAGGGGTGCCCAGCAGGTCCAGTTGCCGTCCACGTCGCAGGTCTGCAGGCCGTCGCAGGTGCCCACCCCGACCACGGTCTTCTGGCACGCCTGAGGCGCGACGCCGTCGTTGTTGACGCCGTTGCAGTTCTGGTCGTTGGTCACCACGTTGGCGTCGCAGATTTCCGGCACGGGGCCCACGCCGTTGCACACGATGGATCCGCCGCTGCAGATGGTGACGCCGCTACTGCAGGCGCCCACGTCCGAGCCGCACACCTGACCGACGTTGGGATCTTCGGAGCCGTCGATCCACGGGTTGTTCGTGCCGCAGTAGTCGTCGAAGCCGTTGCACAGCTCCGGGCCGTTGCACGTGCACACGCCGCCCTCGTCGATCTCGCCGTCGCAGTCGTTGTCCAGCCCGTCGCAGATCTCGGGGAGGGTCCCCGGGACCGGCGGGGCGGGGAGGATCTGACACATGACCGCGGTCGGGTCGCCGGGGTCGCAGACGTAGGTGCCCTCGCCGTAGCACACGCCGGGCAGGCCGTTGTTGCACACCTGACCGATGGGAAAGTCCTCGTCGATGTCACCGTCGCAGTCGTTGTCGATGCCGTCACACAGCTCGGGCTTGATCGACTCGGCGATGATCTCGGCCATGGCCGAGGCGATCTCGTTCTGGTCCGTCGCGGGGATGGCGGTGCCCGTGCCGCCGGCGTTGGCGATGTCGTTCGCCTGTTGGAACTCGATGGGGGTGAGCGCGAAACCGATCACGTAGGTTTTCACGTCGTACACGCAGCGACCGGGGGCGTAGTTGACCGTGTCGCAGCTCGCGCCCTGGGGGCAGTCCGCGGGGACCGCGCAGGTGTTGAGCAGGTCGGGGGTGGCGCGTAGGTTGCCGGCCTCGACGATGGGATCCATGGCGCAGCTGTTGGCGCCGTCGGTGAGCACGATGATCGAGTAGGGTCGGCAGCCCCGCAGCGGATCGTTGCCGATGTCCACGGTGGAGAGCTGGGTCCGCAGGTCGGCCAGGGAGCCGCCGATGGGCGTGCCGCCCACCCCGCGCAGCTCGCAGTCCTGCATGACGCCGCCGGAGAAGCAGTGGTCCCCGGTGGCCGCGTCTGTCCCGGTGGTGAATGCGGTTTCCTGGTGGTCGATCCACATCAGGATCCGGTCCTCGTTGTCCTCGGCCAGCGCAACCAGGATGTCGGCGCCGTCCAGCACCGCGGCGGTGTGCGGGTCTGTGCAGCCCGCGTAGATGCCGCCGGCGTAGTTGATGCAGACGCGGTCGTTGACGCCCTCGAGGTCGTAGTCGGGATAGGGCGCGGACATGTCGCACTGCATGCAGACCGGCGTCCCCGAGGCGTCGCGCTCCTGGTCGAGCCCGGGGGTGCCGGCACTGCACGGGAAATTGGTGTCGTTCCCGGCGTCGTTGTGACACATGCAGAAGTAGTTGTCGCCGGTGTTCTGCGCAAAGCGCGCCAATCCCCAGCGCACTTCACCGTAGGCGTAGACCACCGTGGTGAGGGCTTCCTTGGCCATGTAGAGCCGGCTCACATTGGCCGGTATCGCGTGGGGGTGCTCGAGGCTGCCGTCTCCGTACGTATAGGTCCCTCCCGGGGTTTCGAGCATCGAGCCCGAGGTGTCGGTCAGGACATAGATGGCCGAGTGGATTTCGTCGGCTTGGGCCTGCAGCCCCCAGGACGACACGCAGAGCACGACGAGCCCGAACAGCACACGTTTGACGCTGGCAGTCTTCATGATCTCTCCTCAAAGGAATCTGGTCGCCCGGGCAGCTCGCTTTGCCCCCGTCGCCGCGCATCCCGATCCGGAAGCCGACGCTGTCGCGCAGCTTCGATCCGCGGTAAAGGAGTGACGTCTGCCCGGGTATGCTACGCACCATGCCCACCGGTCACACAAACCGCGTTCGAGGAAGGATTTTCCTCAGAGGTTTATCGTAAGATAAACTACGGAGTTAGGTCAACCATTAGTCTCCGTCATAGAGTGCGGTTTACATTAAATGCACGGCGGCGATGCGGGCAGACGGTGGATCAGCGCCGTGGAGCTCTGCGATAGGCAGATACCGCGGTCAACCCGAGCGGTCGGTCGGTGCGCATCAGACAGCAGTAGTGGCTGGGGTAGAGCCCCTTGGGGTTCGCGCAGAAGTAGCGATACCCCTGTCGATCCCAGCGGCGGCGCTCGGAAGGGCGGGGCTGGTACTCCCAGTTCTGCACCCGCACGAGGCCTGGGTAGCACAGGATGTCCGGCTTCCGGCGGAGCACGTAGGAGAGCGGCGCGCGCTTCTGGTGGCCGGGGCGGTGGTGGACCGGCTTCGTGTGGTGGGCGACGTAGAGATCGGACAGCCCGAAGGAGTCGATGGCGCGTAGCCCGGAGTGGTAGACCAAGGCGCCGGCGCCGCCTACGGCCATCAGCGATCGCCGCGGAACCCGGCGCCGGAGCCAACGTCCCACGAGCACCCGATCCCGGGCGAACTTCTTCATGAAGGCGACGCTCTCCATGTTGTCGTAGGAGCCCTCGTACCCCGTGGGGCGTACCGTCAGCGTGCGGAGGGTTTTTCGATCGAGCGCTGTGGAGCGCGCGGCGAAGAGCGTGAGCAGCACGGCCGACAGGGGCGCGAAGGTCCAGAACCGCCAGCTCCGCGGGAGCAGCCGGCCCACCGTGAGGTCCACGGCGCCTCGGCAGGAGAGGCCGATCAGCAGCGCCAGCAGCGGCAGGAGCGGCACGTAGAAGCGGTGCATCGCCATGAAGTCGCCCCCGAAACGCACGGAGTGCCAGCCGTACACCAGCAGCACCGGGATCACGAGCGTCCACAGGAACACCACCCGGCGCGCCCCACGCCACCCCCAGAGTCCCGCCGACAGCAGGGCCAGCAGCGCCGCCGGGGAGTACCACAGCAGCTTGTAGTCTCTTACGAAGCTCGACAGGTAGGCCAGGCCGAACGCCTTGGTTTCGGCGGCGTTCGTGGTGGCGACCTTGATATAGTACGTGTTGGGATACAGGTGGCCGTAGTATTCGTAGCGCCAGAGAAAGTAGCCGCCGTACCACGCCAGGAACACCAAGACCCAGAGCCCGTCGCTCTGGAGGCTGTGGTCGATTCGGCGGCGGAAACCGGAGCTGCCTCGGAGGAGGTGAGCGGTGAGGTTCCCGAGGGTCCACAGCAGCCGGTGTGCGCCCACCACGGAGAAGACGAGGGCGCCCTCCGGGCGGGTCATGGCGGCCAGCGCGAACCAGAGCGCTGAGGGGCGAAACGGGAGCTCAAGCACCTCCTCGCGCACGTACTGGGTGATGGCCAGCAGCAGCAGAAAGCTGAACATCTGGGTTTCGAGCCCGCCGGAGCTCCAGCAGGCGTAGGCGCCCCAGCACGAAAGCAGCGCCGGCGGCAGCAGGTCCCACCCCGAGAGCTCGCTGCCTCCGCCGAGCAGCTCGGCGGTCCAGGGTCGCCCACGGTCCCCGGGCCCGCACGCCCCGCTCAGCACCCGACAGAGCCAGAACAGCACGAGTGCCGTGAGCACTCCGAACAGCGAGCCGAGAAAGAGCGACGAGGTCTCCGGGCCGACCCCGGCGCGGATGCCGGCGGCCAGCACCACGGTCCACAAGAAGTTGGTGTAGCCCTCGACCCGGCGTTCGCCGACGTTCCAGTTGAGCTCGCCGTGGCGCGCGAGGTTCTCGGCGTACCGAAAGGAGATGTAGGCGTCGTCCGAGAGGAAGTCGAACCGGTCGGCGTGCCAGACGATGGCCACACCCACCGACAGCAAGCCCGCGATGATGACGATCCGGCGCACGTCGGCAGTGTAGAAGCCCCGGCGCCCCGGGGCAAGGATTCGAGTGGGTGTGGATCCGGCCCCCTTGGCAAAGGCCCTCAGATTGAGCCCCAGGTTTCGTGACCGCCACGAAATCACGTCGAAGCAACAGGAAACGGGGACACACCAAGGGGTAGCGATCACCCGATTCGAGTCGCCCTGTTGCTCCGCTTCCGCGCATTTGATATAAGCGTGAGTTCGGCACCTCGCTGCCCCAAAGGAGGCTCGAACAGCTTGTCAGGCCCTGAGAAAACGCTCCCCCCCGTCGTGGCGGCCGCCACGGGCTGGGCGCTGGAGAAGAAGGCGCTGGACCCCGTGCTCCTGGACGTGCGGGGCCTGTGTGCGTACGCGGATTTTCTACTCGTGCTGGGGGGGCGGTCCACCCGGCAGGTCAAGGCGGTTGCCGAGTCCATCAGTCGCGGGATGCGTCAGGACGGGCATCGGTCCCTGGGCCAGGAAGGCGCCAACGAGGGGCGCTGGGTGCTGCTCGACTACGGCGAGGTGGTGGTGCACATCTTCCTGGAGGAGCTGCGCGAATTCTACGATCTGGAGAGCCTCTGGGTGGAGGCCCCGCGTGTTCCCCTGGCCAAGGCGGCCGATGCGGTCGGGTAGGCCGCGGACGACGCCGAGGCAACCCGTTCCATGCAGCTGACGATCCTTGCGGTTGGACGCCTCCGGGACCCCGCGGTACAGGCGCTGTGCGACGACTACCTGCGGCGGGCTCAGCGGCATCTGAAGCTGCAGCTCGTCGAGTGTCGGGGTGAGGCTGAGCTCCGTAAGCGGATTCCGGAAAACGCGCGCGTCGTGCTGCTCGATGCCGGAGGCTGCACCTTTGATTCCCGCGGCTTCTCCCGCTGGTTGGACGAGCAGCTCACCTACGGCCGGGAGGCGCTCGTGTTCGTGCTCGGGGGGGCCGAGGGGCACGGGGACGCAGTCCGCGCCCGAGCCGACGAAACCCTGTCCCTGGGGCCCATGACGCTGCCGCATCGCCTGGCACGCGTGGTGCTCGTGGAGCAGATCTACCGGGCGATCTCGATTCTGCGGGGAGAGCCCTATCACAAGTAGGCAACGTGCGCGCGCCGCGTTCCCGTACGCCGCCGTTCCGCTGTGCTCGGTCAACCCCAAAAAAAGAATTGCGCCTGTTCCGCGTTCGGAGCAGGCGCAATCGGCCAGGAAACCGCGATGGCCGGTGGGCAGCCAATTAAACCCCCCTGTACCAGGTGGGCTCCACGTGAACGCTTCAGGCTTCCCGTCGGGCGGGTATGCACTCCACGATCAGCGGCGGATCCCTGGGGCTTAACTCTTTGTAGGGATTAAATTGCTCTGCCCGGTCGCACCTCGCAGTCAGCCTGTCCTTCGACTATGCGTGGTCCGCCCGGCACCGTCAAGGGCCGCAAGCGCGAATCTGTTTGCGCGTGCGGCAGCGATCCGGAGCCGCGGTGGGTCGTCCGCTCGGCGAAGTGCGTCGCGGCTGTACCAACCGCGAAACCAGATACGCACCGCGGCGTTGCGCAGCAGCGGGACGCATGGGGTCGACTTGGATCAACATCTGTACGAAAATACGCACGAATGCCTCGGAGCCGACAATGGTCCGACCAATTTGGCACAGGTTTTGTACTGATTTGTCGAGCGTGGCAACGCAACCCTTCGGTGGACGAAACGCACAGGAGGTCGACATGCAGGACTCAGACATTGCCCGCGATCCGATCCGATATCTGCGGTATCCCATGCTCAGGCAGCGGACGTTCAAGGTCCGGAGCGGCGAGCTGTTGGTGCACGTCTACGATCAACCCGGCCGATGGATGGATGACGAGCCTCTGCGCGCGCTGCGCGACCGACTCGTGGACGTTGCCGGGCAGTCCATGGACGAGGTGCCGACCTACGGTGTGTTCACCGGCGAGCGCTCGGCGTACGAGAATCGCATCGTCGGCGTGATGACCGAGGCGAGCTCCGGGGAGGCGGTGGCCTTCACGGCCATGGTGTATCTACCCATCCTGCTCGACCACCGGATCGAGCCGGTGATGCACCTCGGCCTGACCATGATCAAGAGACGTTTCCGCGGGCAACGCCTGCAGGGGCCGCTCTTCGAGAAGCTGTTCTTCCTGCCCACCCTCAACCAGCTCCGCGTGCGGTGGATCGTGACGAACATCGCGGCGTCTCCGGCCGGCATCGGTTCGGTGTCGGACTACTTCCAGGACCCCTACCCGTCGTATCACGGCAACACGGAGCGCAAGGGGTATCACGGCGCGGTCGCGAAGGAGATGCTCGCGCACTATCGACACGAGTTCGGCTGCTCCCGGTCTGCGACCCTCGACCCTGACACCTTCGTCGTCGTGGGCTCCAACGATCCCGCCGGCGGCGGCGCCTACCAGTTCCTCCGGGAGGACCCCGTGAGCCGCTACAAGCGGCAGGAGTGCAACACCTTCTGCGCCCAGCGGCTGCGCTTCGAGCGCGGGGACGAGCTCTTCCAGGTGGCCCGCCTGAACATGATCCGCGGCGTGCTCGACATCCACCACCGCAGGGGCGCACGAAAACGAGCCACCGCCGCGGCGAGGTCGGCCCCCACGCCGACCACCGCGAACGTGCGCGGGGCGGCGGCTCCGCAGCCGGCTCCGCGGCCGGCCCCCACTCCCACGCTGATTCCCACGACGCTCGGGACCTCGGCGTCGGGTCGTCCCGCGCACGTCGCGCTGTGAGCCCGGGCCGCCGGGATTCCCCGCCCCAGAGCGCCACCACTCGCCCCAGCCCGGGGGGTGCATATCCGCCGAGGTGCCTTCGCGGCGAGCCCGATGACTGAATCACTTGGCTTTATGTCCTCGCATCCTCCAGGCAGTGCAGTTATTTCATCCCAGC
>JBDRSE010000264.1:0-19120 GCA_043825095.1 bacterium | reverse complement strand
GCGACGGCGTGGACAACGACAACGATGGAAGCACCGACTGCGCCGACTCCGATTGCATGGGGCTGTCCTGCGGGGCCAACGGCCGGGTGTGCTCCGGCGGCGTGTGCACCTGCCCCGGGGGGTCGAGCGAAACCCAGTGCCAGGACGGCCAGGACAACGACTGCGACGGGGCCGTGGACTGCGCCGATTCGGACTGCAGCGCCAACCCGGCGTGTGTCTCCACGGAGACGCTGTGCACCGACGGGCTCGACAACGACGGCGACGGGTTCACGGACTGCGCCGACAGCGACTGCAGCGGCGTGTACTGCGGATCCTTCGGTGTGATGTGCATGGGGGGCGTGTGCGCCTGTCCGGGCGGCACCACCGAGATCTGCGGGAACTTCATCGACGACAACTGCAACGGGCAGACCGACGAGAACTGCGGCGGGGGGACCTGCACGCTGCCCCTGAACCCGTCGGTGGAGTGCGGCGGCGGGTACAACTGCGTGCCCACCACGTCCTACGGCCAGCCGGGCAACTGCGAGTCCCCGGTGGGCACTGGCACCCAGTACAGCTCCTGCCTCAGCCGAACCGACTGCGCGCCGGGCTACAACTGCGTGAACGCGAACGGCCTGTGGTGCATGCAGTGGTGCTACACCGACTTCGACTGCCCGAGCATCTGGGACTCCTGCTACCTCTATTCGACGCCGATGTACATCAACACCGCCGAGTGGGGCGGCTGCTACGACGGGTTGTAGGATTGGTTGGTTTTCAGGTGCCGGGTGTGTAGGCGCTCCAGGGCTTGACGAGCAGCTCCGATTCCTGCGTCGACGCCATGGCCTTGATCAGCAGTCGTGAAAGCTGCGCGTTGGTGAACAGGGGGATGCCGAGGTCCACGGCCGTGCGCCGGATTTGGTAGCCGTCCTGGGACTCCTGGAGGGCGTACTCCTTGGGGATGTTGATCACGAGGTCCACGGTGCCGTCCCGCAGCGTCTCCACCACCGACGGGGACTGTTTCTCCGAGAGCTTGTGCACCGGCTCCACCTCCAGCCCGAGCTCGTTGAAGTAGGCCGCCGTTCCGCTCGTCCCGAAGAGTTTCAGACCCATGGCATGGAGCGTTCGCGCGGCCGTCTGGAAGCCCTCCTTGTCCTTGCCGATGGAGAGCAGGACCCCCTTGCGGGGTCGGCGAAAGCCGGTGGCGGCCAGGGACTTCAGCAGCGCCTCGTGCAGGTCCTCGCCAAAGCACGCCACCTCGCCCGTGGACGCCATCTCCACACCCAGGGTCGGGTCCGCGCCGGTGAGGCGCGAGAAGGAGAACTGCGGCGCCTTCACCACGACGTAGTCCATGTCCAGGGTTCGGTTCTCCACGGGCCCCGGCGGCCGGCCCAGCATGATCTGCGTGGCCAGATGGATGAAGTTGGTCTTGGAGGCCTTGGACACGAAGGGCGCCGACCGCGAGGCGCGGAGGTTGCACTCGATGACCTTCACCCGGTTGTTCTTGGCCAGGAACTGGATGTTGAAGGGGCCGGTGATCTCCAGGGCCCGCGCCAGCCCCCGGGCCGCCTGTTTGATCTGGCGCACGGTCTCCAGATACAGCTTCTGGGGCGGGATCACGAGGGTGGCGTCGCCCGAGTGCACGCCGGCGTTCTCGATGTGCTCGGCGATGGCCCACACCACCAGCTCCCCGTGGTCGGCCACGGCGTCGATCTCGATCTCCTTGGAGCCGGTTTCGAACCGGCTGATCACCACCGGGTAGTCGGGGGACACCAGCGCCGCGCGGCGCAGGAAGTTCTCCAGGTGGCTCTGATCCCACACCACGCGCATGGCCGCGCCGGAGAGCACGTAGCTGGGGCGCACCAGCATTGGGAAGCCGAGCGTCTTCACGATCTCGCCGAGGTCCTGCTCGCCGGTGTACTCTGTCCACCGGGGCTGATCGATGCCCACCTCGTCGCACAGGCTGGAGAACTTGTTCCGGTCCTCCGCGCGGTCGATGGACTCCGCCGAGGTCCCGAGGATCCGCACGCCCGCCCGGGCGAGGCCGATGGCGAGGTTGTTCGACACCTGCCCTCCCACGGACACCACGACGCCGATGGGCTTCTCCTGGGCCACCACCTCCAGCACCGTCTCGAGGCTGATCTCGTCGAAGATGAGTCGGTCACACACGTCGAAGTCAGTGGAGACGGTTTCCGGGTTGTGATTGATCAGGATCGTCTCGTAGCCCAGCTCGCGACAGGCGCGCACCGCGTTCACACAGCACCAGTCGAACTCCACCGAGCTGCCGATGCGATAGACGCCGGAGCCGAGCACCAGCACCCGTGGCTTGTCCCCGGTGATCGCTTCGTCCTGCTCGGTGTCGTAGCTCAGGTAGAGGTAGTTCGTCTCGGCCGGGTACTCGGCGGCGAGGGTGTCGATCTGGCGCCGGCGCGGCACCAGCCCGTGCTCGTGCCGCAGCGCCCGGACCTCCTCCTCTGTGCGGCCCGCCAGACGGGCGATCTGGCAGTCGGCGAAGCCGGCGAGCTTGAGCCGACGCAGCAAGGCCCGGGGGAGCGGCCAGCCGGCGTGTTGGATCTCCTGCTCCCCCTCGCAGACCCGGTGGAGCTGATGCAAGAACCAGGGGTCGATTCGCGACCATTCGTGGATCTGCTCCACCGTGGTGCCCTGCCGTAGGGCGTTGGCGATGGCGAACACGCGGTAGGGGTTGGGAACCCGGATCGCCTGCTCCAGACTCTCCACGGCGATGGTTTCACCCTCGAGGCCGCCGACGCCCACCTGGAGCATGCGCAGCGCCTTTTGCAGCGCCTCCAGGAAGTCCCGTCCGATGGCCATCACCTCCCCCACGGACTTCATGGCGGAGCCGATGGTCGTGGTGACCTGGGAGAACTTCTCCAGGTCCCAGCGGGGCACCTTGACCACGCAGTAGTCCAGGGCCGGCTCGAAGAACGCCTTGGTGCGACGGGTCACCGCGTTGGGCAGCTCCAAGAGCGTCTTACCCAGCGCCAGCCGCGTGGCGATGTACGCCAGCGGGTACCCCGTGGCCTTGGACGCCAGCGCCGAGGAGCGGGACAGCCGCGCGTTCACCTCGATGACCCGGTAGGTGTCGCTCCGGGGATCCAGCGCGTACTGGATGTTGCACTCCCCGACGATGCCGAGGTGGCGGATCGTCTTGAGCGCCACCTCCCGCAGCAGGTGGTACTCGTGGTTGTTCAGCGTCTGCGATGGCGCCACCACGATGGACTCGCCGGTGTGCACGCCCATGGGGTCGAGGTTCTCCATGTTGCAGACCGTCACGCAGTTGCCCGCGCGGTCGGCCACCACCTCGTACTCGATCTCCTTCCACCCCGCGAGGCTCTCCTCCACGAGCACCTGGGACACCTGGGCGAAGATCGTGAGCAGCGCCTCCTCGAGCTCGGCCAGGGTGGCGACGATGGCGGAGCCTTGTCCCCCGAGCGCGAAGGCGCCCCGAAGCATGGTGGGGAAGCCGATCTCGGAGACGGCCCTGCGGACCTCGTCCGGGGTGGCGCAGGCCTGGGATCGCGCGGTGTGCACGCCGATCTCGGCGAGGCGCGCGATGAACAGCGCCCGATCCTCGGTGTCACGGATGGTTTCGATGGGCGTGCCGAGCACGCGCACGCCGTACTTTTCGAGCACTCCCCGGTCCGCCAGGGCGAGCCCGCAGTTGAGCGCCGTCTGTCCACCGAAGGACAGGAGGATCGCGTCCACCCCTTCGCGCTCGATGACCTGCTCCACGTACTCCGGTGTGACGGGCAGGAAGTACACCTCGTCGGCCAGGTGCTCCGAGGTCTGGATCGTGGCGATGTTCGGATTCACGAGCACCACCGGGACGCCCTCCTCCTGTAGGGCCTTGATCGCCTGGGAGCCCGAGTAGTCGAACTCCCCGGCCTCGCCGATCTTCAGGGCGCCGCTGCCGAGGAGCAGCACCCTGCTCGGTCGCGGCAGGCTGCCGGACGGCGGGGCGGTCATGATGGAATGCCTCCTGGGTTCATCGTCTGCTCGCTGGGCTCAGGCGTCGTGAAGAACCTGCACGAACTCGTCGAAGAGCACGCCGGTTTCCACGGGCCCGGGGTACGCCTCGGGGTGGAACTGCACGCTCATCCACGGCCGCCGGGCGTGCCGGATGCCTTCGTTCGTGCCGTCGTTCACGTTGGTGAACCACTCGTAGAAGCCTTCCGGCAGCCGGGTGGATTCCACGCCGTAGCCGTGGTTCTGGCTGGTGATGTAGCCCCGCCCGGTCAGGCGGTCCACCACGGGCTGGTTCTGCGATCGGTGCCCATAGGGCAGCCGGTAGGTGGAGCCGCCGGCGGCGAGCCCCAGGATCTGGTGCCCCAGGCAGATGCCGAACACCGGTTTCCCCCGGTCCATGTACGCCCGCACTCGCTCGATGAGCCGCGGCACGTCCGTGGGATCTCCGGGACCGTTGGAGAGGAACAGTCCGTCCGCGCCCAGGTCGTCTGCCACGAAGTCGTGGTCGAAGTGCGCACGCGTGACATTGATGCCGCGCCTGAGCAGGCTGCGGACGATGTTGTGCTTGGCGCCGCAGTCCACCAGCAGGAGCCGCTTGCCCCCGGCGTTGGAGTCGAAGCGGTCCACGCCGGGGCGCGACACCTGGGACACGAGCGTGCGGGGGTCGAAGGTGTCCCCGGGGATCGCGTCGTCTTCGGTGATCGGGACCAGCTTCCCCCGCATGGTGCCCTGCTCGCGCAGCTTGCGGGTGAGGCCCCGGGTGTCCACGCCGGAGATGGCCGGGAGCTCGTATTCGTCGAGCCAGCTCGCGAGGGAGCGCGCCGCGGCGTGGTGCGAGAAGCGCCGCTCGTACCGGCTCACCACCAGCCCGAGCACCTGGAGCCCGGTGGACTCGAAGGGGTGGGGAAGCCCGGTCTGGAGCAGCTCCCGCGGGACGCCGTAGTTGCCGATCAGCGGGTAGGTCAGCACCAGGATCTGCCCCCGATAGGACGGATCGGACAGCGCCTCCACGTACCCCGTCATGCCGGTGTTGAACACCACCTCGCCGCACACCGGCCGTCCGGCGCCAAACCGGAGGCCGCGGTACACGGCGCCGTCTTCGAGCACGAGTTTCCAGTCGTCGTTCATGGCGCCGACACTCTAGGCGAGGCGGGCCGGATCTTCAACCGTCATGCCGGGGTGGGCGCAGGGCGTCGCCTAGGGCGTTGAGTAGGGTGGCGGCGTCGTAGGGTTTCCGCAGGAAGGCGGCGGGACCGGGCGCGGGAATGAGATCGAGGATCGAGTCCTCGCAGTAGCCGCTGCACAGCAGGACGCGCACCTCGGGTCGGATCTCCCGGAGCGCCAGGAAGGTGGTCACGCCGTCCATGCGTGGCATGGCCTGGTCCAGCACCACGACGTCGATGTCGGCTGCCCGTGGGCGGAATAACGCGATGGCGTCCTCGCCTCCGGCGGCGGTGTGCACCTTCACGCCGTAGTGCTCGAGGATCATGCGCTGGCTTTCCAACGCGAGCAGGTCGTCGTCGACGACGAGCACCGTGAGGTTCTCAGGGAGACCCGCCTCGCGAACGAGCATCGGCTCTTGCCGGGCCGCAGCATGTTCATCGGACGGTGGCAGCAGCGCCCGAACGGTGGTGCCGTGCCCGGGTGTGGTGTGCACGTGCACAGCGCCGCGATGGGCGTGCACCACGCCGAGGGTGGCGGCGAGCCCCAGCCCGCGGCCGGTGAACTTCGTGGAGAAGAACGGCTCGAAGATCCGTTCCCGGGTCTCGGGGGCCATGCCGCAGCCGGTGTCGCTGACTTCCAGATAGACCGCCGGCCCGGCCGGAAGCGCCTGGCCGATCTCGCACTCGGCCAGGTAGCCGTCGTCCGGGGTCATCACGCCGGTCTGCACCCGGATCGTGCCCGACTGCTCGTCGATGGCCTCCTGGGCGTTCGCGATGAGATTCATCAGGACCTGGCCGAGCTGGGTTTCGTCGGCCTCCACTGCCGGGAGCTCCGGGCACAGGTCACAGCAGAGCTCCACGCGGGGCGGGAGGGAAACCTCCAGCAGGCGGGTGTAGTCGCCCACGACCCGGGAGAGGTCTACGGGGCGCACCTGGACGCGTCCACGGCCGGCGTAGGCGAGCATCTGCCGGCACAGGTCCGCGGCGCGGTGGGCCATCTCCTCCATGCCTTGGATTTGCGTTCCCACCGGAGCATCGGCGGCGAGGCGCTCGCGGACCAGGCTCAGGTTGGTCAGCATGCCGAGCAACAGGTTGTTGAAGTCATGCGCCACGCCGCCGGCGAGCACGGCCAGGCTCTCGAGCTTCTGGGCACGCTGCATCTGCCCTTCCAGCCGGAGCCGCTCCTCCTCGGCGCGCTTGCGATCCGTGATGTCGAAGTAGCAGACCTGGAGCGCGCGCTCTCCGCCGTATTCGATGGGCACGGCGTAGGCCTCGACCCAGCGGGGGTCGCCGTTCGGCCGCAGCAGGCGGTACTCGTGGCTGATCCCGTCTGGTTCGGTCGTGAGGCGATTGGAGTAGCGACCCAAGGCTCGCTCGCGATCGTCGGGGTGCATCAGCTCGAAGATCTTTTCCGGTGGGATCGCCAGGATCTCTTCGGCGGTCCGTCCGACGATTCGGCAGAAAGCCGGGTTGACGAACACCATCTTCGGCGGATCCGCTGTAAGCACGCTCAAGCCCTGCAGGGACTGCTCGGCCAGGGTCCGGTACTGGCGCTCCGAGAGTCGCAGCGCAGCCTCTGCCTCGACCCGTCGCGTGATGTCGAACAGATACATGAGCGCCGCGGCGTGCCCCTGATAGCGGATCCCGATTCCAGACACCTCGACCCAGATCTCGGCGCCGTCACGCAGCAGGAGCCGGTACTCGGAGCGGTCCGGGGTGGGCTCTCCGCGCATCCGCGCCGCCAGTCGCTCCATGGCCTTCGCGCGCGCCTCCGGGTGGATGAAATCGATCGCCTCCATGGGGCTGAGCGTAAGCAGCTCGTCCCGTGTGAGACGGATCACCTCGAGCAGGGCCTCGTTGACGAGCAGCACCCTGGGTGGGCTCTCGGCGACGATGGCGGTGGGTTGGATGGAGCGCTCGACGAGCTGCAGATAGAGCTCGTCGGACGTGACGGATACGCTGTGGCGCCGTTTTCGGCTGCCGTCGTGGGGCGGCGTGCTGCGCTCATCCATCGGCTGGTGTCTCCCGCGCTCAATGAAAGGTCATCGTCGGTGATGCTACCACGACCAGGCGGCAAGGCTCGCATCCAAATTCACAATAGCCACAGTGCCGGGCAAAGGTTGGAGCCCCGGCCGTCGGGTCGTGACGGCCGGGGCGCTGGATGAGAGGACCGACGCCGCCTGCCCGTGGATGGGTGCCGCGTCGGTGCCGGGGGGTGAGGTTATCGCGGACGAATCAGCCAGAAGTAGCGCTGGATGCGATCCCGGTATCCGGGGGGAACCTGCTCCTGGTTGAGTACGGCCTGGCGAATCTTCCGGTACGCCAGGTACACCTTGCGGTAGCTATGGGAGCTGAAGCCCTTGCTGGCGCTGCCCTGGTAGACGTTGACCTCGCTCGGGCCGCTGCCGTGCTGGCCGGGCACCTTGCGGTCCACGTGCCCCGCGTCGATGGACTTGGGGCGGCCGTGCACGTTGCCCGGGTTGTGGGCGGTGCCGGGTTTGCCGCCCGGCTTGCCGCCCGGCTGACCGGCCATCTTCCCGCCGGGCAGGGGCACACCGCCGCTCCCCGGGCGGAGGCCGGGGCGCAGCCCCGTGCCGTTTCCGGGCCTGCCGCAGCTCTTGCAGCCACCGGGTTTGCCGCAGCTCTTGCAGCCGGGGCGGTTTTGCCCCCATGCCTTCTTGAGATAGTCGGAGAGCTGACCTTTTCCGGGGCGGTTCTTCAGCATGCGCTTCAGCATCTCCTTGAGCTGCTGCGCGCTCATCATGGCCTGCTGGCGAGCGCTGCCCCGCTGCTGCTGGTTCTGGTACCTGCCGAGCTGGGCCTGCAGCTTCTGGAGCAGCTTCAGGGTTTCCGCGTCGAGCTTCTGCTTTGCGAGGGCGTTGGCAAACTGCTTCAGGGAGCGGCTCAGTCGCTGTAGGGAGCGGCGCTGCCGGGCCAGCCGTTGGACCTGCCGCTGGAGTCGATCCAGCTGGCGCTGCTGCTTCTGGAACTGTCTTTTCAAGCGCTCGCGGGTGGCCTGGTCCTTGGCCTGGCTCAGGCGCCGCTGTAGCTGACGCAGCTTCTGCTGAGCCTTCTTTTGCTGGTTGTCCAGCGCCTGGTCGCGCTGCTGGTCTTTCTTGGCGGCCGCTTTGCGGAGCTGGTCGAGTTTCTGGGCGGCCTTCTGGAGGGCCTCGGCGATCCGCTTCCGCTGCGCCGGGCTCAGCTTCTGATTGGCGAGCGGCGCCTTCATCTGGTCCAACGCCTGCTTGGCCGCGTCCAGGTCGTGACGTTTCAGCGCCTGGGCCAGCGCTTTGGTGAGCCGGTCTTTCTGCAGGGGCTCGGCGGCCTTGGCGAGCTGCTTGGCGAGCGCTTTGAGCTGATCCTGCTCTTTCTGGATCCCTGGGAAGTGGCGCCCTAGCAGCGCTTGGTGGCGCTGCTCGAACTCGCGCCTGGTCAGGTCGCCCCGCTTCAGCGCGTCGAGGAGCTGCTGGTACTCCTTGAGGAAGGCGCTGAGCTGGGGGTCGTTCATCCCCTGGGCGAGCTTCAGTAGCTTGTGGATGTCACGGTTGAGCTCTTCGTAATAGGCCGGGTCGATCTGCAGCCCGGGGATCTTTTGAACGGGTTGTACGTAGGCCCTTGCGCTCTGCCGCGCGGGCACGCCCATGGCCAGGAACGCCACCAGGCTGAGCGTGAGCACGCCCACGGCGGACAGGTCCCGCGGCCGCCGGAACCTGGAGGCCCGCCGGGGGTCGATGGTGGCCAGCAGGCGGGCGGTCTGCCGGAGCTGGGCCTCCATGAGCTCGCGGTGGGCGTCCTCGGGATTGCGGGCCAGGCGGTCCAGGAAGTCCTGGGACGAACCCAGCGCGTCCCGGGTGGTGTGCGAAAGGTCGAGGCGCTTGAGCACTGCCCGGTCCCGGATGGGCGTGAGCAGCCCCCAGAGGGCGCCGGCGAGCAGCAGGCTGCCTGACCCGGCGACGCCGAGCAGCAGCGAGTCGAAGCCCAGGGTGCGCGTCTTGTACAGGAAGAGCAGGACGACGACGGCCGCCAGGCTGACCGCGACGCAGGTGGTGGTGCGCTCGAGCACCTGCTGGAGACGCAGGCGTCGGCGGGTCTTTCGAATGATGGCTTGAAGTCGTTTCGCTGACATGGGGACACCTCCCTCATAGGGGCGCTCTGAGCACCTCGAAGTCTTTGGGGATTCGGCTCGTGACCGCGGCCGCGGTCTCGGCACGTTCAGGTACGGAGATGGCGCTGGAGCGCTCCCGTTACAAAAGAAAACGAGAAATTTTCAAGCTGCTGATTTTCAATGCTAAATTAACGGGGCATGGCAGACGCCAAGAACACAGAGGGCGCGCGGTTGGACGGGCCGCTGCTCTTTCGCATCCCGGACGCGGAGTTCATCGAGCTGCTGCGGGCTCAGGATCGCGCCGCCTGGGAGGAGCTGCGGGGGTTTCTCCGGCGGCTGGCGGGCAGCAAGGCGTGGGGCGTGGTGGACGAGAGCCACGACCCGGAGGACTTCGTGCAGCTGGCGTGCCTGCGGTTCTGGAAGGTGATCGGCCGGCCGCAGCTCACCCCTGGGGCGACGTCGCTCAAGGCATATCTCGCAGTGACCATGCAGAACCTCATCCACGAGACGCACCGCCGGCGGGGAGGGGTGACGAGCATCCCCCGGGGCGAGTCGCCCGAGGCCTCGACGCCGCGGCACCGCGTGGATCTGGAGGAGGCGGAGCGGACCTTCGACGATCACGGAGTCCCCCAGGGAGAGTCCTTGGAGGCGGAACACGAGGAGCGCGCCGCCGAGGCGTTCCATGTGCTGGAGCTCCTCGCGGCCGGCCGCCGGGGGCGGCACGTCAGGAAGATCGCAGCGCGGCTGCTCGAGCAGACCCGCGCCCGGACGGCGTCCACGCTGCTGTTGACGCTCGAGACGAATCTGTTTCAACTGTTGTACGGTGATACGAGGGGCTGG
The DNA here is from genome assembly GCA_043825095.1 of bacterium. GTDB lineage: Bacteria > Myxococcota_A > Polyangia > HGW-17 > JAJRWW01 > JBDRSE01. Next base: position 9,052 of record JBDRSE010000264.1, on the reverse strand, counting down.
TCCGAGCGGAAGCGCACGAAACATCGCGTCCGCCTGAACCGGTTTCGCGAGGCCTTCGTGGCCGAGCTTGCCCAGCATCGCCGCCGGCACGGGGGAGAGACACCGTGAGCGAACGCAAGAAGCGAGAGGCCGAAGTGGCCATGGCAAGACTGCTCGTGGACGACGTCGAGCAGTTCGAGCGCATGCTCGCCGAAGGCCACCGCCCCCTGTGCATCGAGTACCAGCCCTTGGTGCCGGCCATCGTGGACGCCGCGGTCTTCGGTCGCCAGCTCGGTCCGGAGCTGAAGGAAGCCCGGGAGTATCTGGCCGAGTGCCCGCTCTGCGCCGAGTCCCTGGACGCGTCCTCGCGCGCGCTGCGGGAGATCCAGGACGAGCTCGACGACGCCGCGGACGGCGATCCGCCCGGACCGCCGCGGCCCGCGCCGCCCCCGTCGGAGTCCGCGCCGGAGCCCGGGCCCTGGGGGCGCTGGTGGCGCCGCTGGACGCGCACCCGCACCGGAGTCCTCCTCGGCCTGGCCGTTGTGCTGGGCTGCGTTGCGCTGATGGGGCTGGTCATCCACTTCGGTCGACAGTGTGCGGTTTCGAAGCGGGCCGCGGAGCGCGCAGACGCCGCGGTGCCGCTGCCCGGCGGGGACGCCGGCGCGCCCTCGACGCTTCCGGACGCGGCAGTGGATCCGCGCTCCTGGCTCCGAAAAAAGGGATCGCTCGCCTTCGTGTTCAAGCTGCTCGATCTCATCGAGCAGCGGCGCGTCCGCATGGAAACAGAGCTCGTGGGCGTGGAGGCGGACCTCGAGCGCTGGAGGTCTGCCGGGATGGCCCCGAAGGAGGGGCGGGCGCGGGCGGCGGGGATCCTGGCCGGCCTCCGCACCCGGCTCACCCACACCTCCCGGGCCCTGAAGCAGGCCGACGACTTCGTGCGACAGGTGAAGGGCGACGGCCGCCCGGCCTTCAAGCGGCAGCACGTCCTCGCCTACAAGGAGCTCGCCGCGGCCACCAAGGCGCACGCCGCGATCACGGTCCGCGCGGCCCTTGCGGAGCGTCGCCTGAAGCGAGCCCGGTGACCGAAGGCGTCGCGTTGCGTCGCGTCAAAAGGTGTAGACCGTGCTCTGGTCGGCGAGCTTGGCCAAGGTGGACACGCCGGCGTCAGGTCGGAACGATAGCATGGCGTGCGCGAGGTGAAGAATAGGATATAGTGGGAACCGGGGAGCCTGGCCGGTGTCTACGGCTGGGTTCTAGGACTGACCGAGGAGAATGTCATGCAGCGTTGTGCGCGTTCGGCGGTATTGGGAGCATTGGTATCGGTCCTGGTCGGGAGCCTGACCGGGGCGGGCTGCGGCAGGGCGCGCAAGACCGGCGCCGAGGTGGGGGCGGCCATCGCCACGGTGCGGGTGGTCCGCCCCGAGGTGACCGTGAGTAGCGGCGGCGGGAGCGCCTTGGCCGAGTGGGACAGCCGCCTCGCGCCGGGCGCCCGGGTTCGAACGGCCACGGGGCGGGCGTGGATTCTGCACGACACCGGGGTGCGGGCGCTGCTCCCGGCGCAGTCGGAGGTGACGGTGCAGACCGACGGAATCGAGCTGCACCGGGGCGTGCTGTGGGTCGAGGCGCCGGCGGGTGAGCCGTCCCGGGTCTGGGTCGGCGGGGCGCGGATCTCCGCGAGCGGCGCCGGGTTCGAGGTCCGTCTCCCGGCGGGCGGGCAGCCCTTGGTGTACGTCGCGCGCGGTCGAGTGGAGATCCTGCACCGGGATCGGCGCGCGGTGGTGGTGGCCGGCGACCAGGCGGTGGTTTCCCCAAAGGGCGTCGTGGTCAGTCCCAAGGCGCTCTGGGACGACTGGACCGGTGGGCTCGCCTGGCCCGCGGCCGACGTGCCGGCGAGCCCGGCAGGCATGGGTGAGATCGGCGCCCGGGTGCCCGGCTCCTGGGGCAAGGCCAGCTTCCCCCTGGCGACCCGCAGCCTCAAGGTGAACGCCACCGTGGATCGCGACCTGGTCACCACCGTGGTGGATCAGGTGTTCTTCAACCCGGCGTCCCAGGACCTCGAGGGCGTCTACCGGATCCGTCTGCCCCGGGGCGCGCTGCTGCGATCTTTCTGCATCGATCGCGGGCGAAACACGAAGCTCGTGTGTGGATTCGTCAAGGAGAAGAAGGCGGCCCGCCAGCAGTACCGCGCGCAGGTCTACGTGGGCTCCCGGGACGACCCGGCCCTGCTCGAGTGGGAGGCGCCGGGGCGGTACAAGGCGCACATCTATCCCCTCAAGGCCGGCTCCTCCCGGCGGGTGGTGCTCATCTACAGCGAGTGGCTGGAGCGGGAAGGGGACGTGCGGCGCTGGCGCTATCCCATGGCCACCGCCGGCGGCATCGCGCCCATGGTCCAGGAGCTCGAGCTGAAGGTGAACCTTCACCGCAGCGGGGCGAAGCGGGTGAACGCCTCCCTCGGCGCCGCGGTGGGCCGGAACGAGGTGGTCCTGCGGCGATCTGACTTCCGACCGCGGGCCGACTTCGTGGTGGCGCTGCACGGCGGCGGGGTGTCGGCGCCGGCACGCGGCTACCTCAGCGAGAAGGCCACCGCGGACGGTCGCTACCTCATGGTCCGGCTGCGTCCCCGGGAGCTCCGGCGGGCCGGCAAGCGCCGCGGCCTGGATCTGGTGCTCGTGGTGGACATGAGCGCGGACACGGATCCCACGGAGCTGCAGCTCGCCCGCACGTCGGTGGAGGCGCTGCTGCGCCACCTCGGCGCCGGTGACCGGGTGGCCGTGCTGGGCGCGGATCTGAACGTGTACAACGCCTTGGGGGGCAAGCCGGCCCTGAGCCCGGTGACGCCGGCGCTCATCGAAAAGACCCTGGACGGGCTGTCCCACCGGGGCGTCGGGGGCGCCACGGATCTTGGGCAGGTGCTCACCCGGGCCGCGGATCTGCTGCAGGCGGGGCGGGGCGGCGCGGTGGTCTACATCGGCGACGGCATCCCCACGGTGGGCGAGCTCAACGCCCGGGCGTTGCGCCTGCGATTGAGCCGCCAGGCGGTCCCGGCGCGGATCTACGGCGTGGCCGTGGGCAGCGAGTCCAACCTGGCCCTGCTCGGCTCCCTGGCCGGCCATCACGGCGGCCTGGCCCTGCGGGTCAACGACCAGATCACCGCCGCCTCGGCCGCGCTCCAGATTGCGGCCCACGCGAGCCGCCCGGTGATGAGCAAGGTGCGCGTGGAGCTGGGTCCAGGCGTGGAGCGCGTGTTCCCCACCGAGCCCGTCAGCGTCGTGGCCGGGGAGGACCTCGTCGTACTCGGCCGGCTCCGGGGCAAGCTCCCGGAGTCCATCCAGCTCACCGGCTGGTACCAGGGCCGGGAGATCAAGGACCAGGCGGGGATCTATCGCATCCAGACCGTGAAGGTGGCCGACCGGGGCAAGCTCCGCCGGCGCTGGGGCGCGGCGCGGCTGGCCCAGCTCATCGCCGCGGGCGCCGGGCGGGAGGAGGTGGCCGAGCTGGGCACCCGGTTCGGGTTGATCACCGCGCACACCTCGATCTATGTGCCGAGCGCCCGGGAGATGACCGAGAGCGACGAGCTCAAGGAGAAGGTCGACAAGCAGGAGAATGAGCTCAAGGCGACCATGGAGGAGCTCAAGCGAGGCGAAGACAGTCGCAAGCGCGAGACCAAGAACGCTCCCACGTCGTCGACGGAGGTCGATGCAGTGGAGTCCAAGGGTCGCTTCAGTCGAGTTGTGCGGGATGAAATGAAGGCGGAGAAGACGGAGAAGTCGAAGAAGTCGAGGGTCATGAAAGAGGAGGCGCCCCGGGACAAGGGGCCCGCGGGCAAGGTCGACGACCGCGTGAAGGCCCTCGGGAGCGGTCCCATCAATCCCAACGCCAACGCGCCCACACCCAAGGCGGCGCCGCCGTCTGAGCCGGCCAAGCCGTCGGTCGGCAAGGGCGCCGGCATGCTGGGCGTGCTCAGCCAGATGGATGGGAAACTGGGCAGCATGTTCTCTCGGAACGGCGATCCGGCTTCGGACGCGAGCGACTCTGAAGGGGACGCGGGCGGCAACCGGCGTGGCGGGCAGGGAGAGCAACCCCGCGACAGCTGGAGCGGTCATGGCAAGGGCGGCGGGGGCGGCGGGTTCGGCCTCGGCGGCCGAGGCCTCGGCGTCGGCAAATACAAGACCGGCCAGCCCCAGGTGTTCATGAGCCGCGCCACGGTCATGGGCGGGTTGGACGCGGCCACCATCCGCCGCGTCATCCGACGGCACCTCGCCGAGGTCAAGTACTGCTACGTCAGCGTCGGTCTCCCCACCAACCCCCGGCTGCAGGGTCAGGTCAAGGTGAGGTTTCAAATCAGGGGGACCGGCCGCGTCGGCCGGGTCGACATCGCCGCGACCACCTTGAACCACCCCAAGACCGAGGGCTGCATCAAGACGGCCATGCGCCGCTGGCGGTTTCCGAGGCCCGAGGGCGCGATGCCCGTGGTCCTGTATCCGTTCCACTTCAAGCCGGGCCCGGGAGCCGGACCCCAGCGCACGGCCAGCCGACTGGACATCCACGTCAACATCACGGTCAAGGACAAGCCCCACCGGCCGAAGCGCTGCTCCGCGGCCTCGCAGCAGCCCCTGGACGCCCGCGCTGCCTTGTGGCGGGAGCGGCTGCGCCGCAAGGGCGGCATCCACGGCGCGGCCGAGGTGTGGATCGACGCCGTCAGACACTGCGAAGCGCCGCGCTGGCGTGACCGGCGGACCCTGCTGACCCTCGTGCTGAATCGGCTCGGCTCGGTCGCGCTGATGACGCGGTTCGCGGTGCGTTACCAGGGCTACTTCGGCTGGGGCACCTACGCCTATCTGCGCCGGATGATCTTCGCGCGGATCCGCACGGCGCGGGACCTTCGGATCGCGAACAACGCCCTGAACCCGAGCCGTGGGATCGACTGGACCCAGGTCGTGCGGCTCCTGGCCCGGCAGCGGACCGATGATCAGCGCATCGAGCAGCTCCACACCCTGGTGGCCCAGTACCCGCGGAACGTGCGCGTGCGGCTGTTGCTCCTCGACCTGCTCGAGCGGGCCAAGCGCTACCCCGAGTCGGAGCGGCTCTGCCTCGCGGTGGTCGGCAATCCCTACGCCGATGCCCGGCTCCGCACCGCGGCCGGGGAGTACTGGGCCCGCCGGGGCGAGCAGATCCTGGCCAAGCGGGTGTTCTCCGAGATCGTCGAGTTCCGGCCCAAGGACCCGCTGGCCCGCCGCCGCCTCGGAGACCTGTACCGCGCTTTTGGTTGGCACCAGGAGGCCTACCGCCAGTACCAGACCCTGGCCGCCCTGCTGCCCCACGACACCTCGGTGCTGCTCCTGATGGCGCTGGCCGCCGCCGGAACCGGACGCATCAACGAGGCGCTGCGGCTCGAGCAGCGGGTCGCGGCCAGCGCCGCCGGCAGCGGGGGCGCCGCGCGGTGGGCGATGCTCTGGGCCTCGGTCCAGCTCGCCCGGCTCCGCGACGCTGCCCGGCGCAGCAAGGACCCGAAGCTGCTGGAGAGCCTCCTGGCCCTCACGCGCCGCTCCGGCGTGCTCCGCAACGCCCGGAAGCTGCGCGTCCTGCTCACCTGGTCCCACCCCGAGGCCGCCATCGAGCTGCACGGCGCCCACCCCGGCGGCAAGCTGCACCGCGCCCACGTCCTGGGCCCCCAGTTCGGCATCGAGGCCTTCGACGTCCGCTCCCCGAGCCCTGTCGGCGTCTACCAGCTCGAGGTCCACCGCATCCCCCGCATGCGCAACCGCCACCTCAAGGCCGAGCTCATCGTCCTGTGGAACGAAGGCGGACCCGACGAAAAGATCCAGGTCTTCCCCTTCACCCTCGGCCCCGACGCCCGCCGCCAGCGCTTCACCATCAAGGGCCGCACCGCCGCCCAGGTGGAGTAGCTGCAATCGCGCGTGCGCTTGTCGCGAACCGACCGGCCCAGGAATTGCCATGTTCGTTCAACGCTTCTCAGTTCTCGTGGTTTTCGTCATTACCTCCCACGCGGCTTGCTCCTCGGGGAAACCCAAGGAGTCCGCTGTTGCCGACCGGGCTGTCGTGGATGAGATGTCGGTCATGGCCCAGGGCACCGGGATGTCGCGCGCGGCGCGGACCGTCGAGGTGGGCGGGAGGGAGCGCGACGTGGTGACTGTCTCGGGGTATCTGGAGATGGATCCCTTTCCTACGGGGAAGGCGCTCCAGGGAACCCGCATCATCACCAAGGACGGGAGGGCGTACCTACTCTCGGTCCGACCGATCAAGGAGTACTTCCAGTACCTGGGGAAGTGGGTCGTCGGGACCGAGTATCACACCCGCTCGAGCGACGATCCCCGGGCGCAGTCCATCGGCTTGTTCAAGATGTTGACCATTGGGCTGGCCCCGGGGCAGAAGCCGTACGCAACGGTCCCGACCCGGATCCCGCATCCGCCGGTGGTGAAATCGAAAATCGAGCTGGAGACGCTGCCCGGGCGGTGGGCCTTGATCGTTGGGAAACCGACCTACAAGCTGAACAAGTCCCTGAGCGCGCGCGTGCCGCACCTCATCATCGATTCGGCGACGGTCGCGCTCCCGGACGGCTTTGTCGTGCAGAAGCACCTGTATCGCATGGTGGCCAAGCAGCGCGCGGCCGAGCTCCTCAAGGCGACCAAGGCCACGGTGGTGGTCCGGGTCTCGAAGTACGAGAAAAAGCTGAAAGTGTACCCCGTCCGCTTCTGCTATGACGAGCGCCTTGATTGCGGGATGGGGCTGGGGAAGGGGAGGGGGAAGCGGAAGCTCCAGACCCCCTGAGAGCGCAATTGACCTGGCGTTGCCTGCCCCCTACTCGTAGACGACCACGTCGTCTACGTAGAGACCGGCGTATTGGACGGAGCTGTCCGTATCGTAGTCGAACCGGATCTCGATGTTGTTCCCGGCGAAGGCCGTGAGGTTGGCCTGGAACTGGTACCACTGGCCCGAGTAGGAGCCGCCGTTGTTCCAGGCCATCTCGCTGTTGATGAGCTCCTCGTAGGCGGGGGTCACGGTCGTGACGACGGTCCAGGTGGGTGCACCCACGATGCGCGCCTTGAGGTTTCCGCCGTCGTAGCCGCCCTCCATGTCCACCCACATCCACCAGCTGAGCATCGGCGCGGTCGCTGAGGTGAGGTCGATGGCCGGAGACGTGGCGGTGTTGCCACCCCAGGTCTGGGAGGGGTTGTAGTAGTCGTTGAGATCCGTGCCGAGGCACCGGGTGGGGCTGTGCGACGCGGGGGGACCGACGATGCTTGGAGAGCCGCACTCCCACTCGCCGGTCAAGGTCCAGTTGTTCTGGTTGCAGTTGCCGTCGAAGTTCTGCTGGTAGTAGTAGATGGTGTCGAAGCAGCCCGAGGAGTCGATGACGCAGCCGCCCGTACAGGTGAGGGTGCCCGAAGTGTAGCCGTAGTCGCTGCAGGTCAGCCCGGTGAAGTCCGACCCGTCGCACTCCTCGGTGCCGCCGTCGGTGGTCCAGGCGATCCCGTCGCCGCAGAACGCCGACTGACAGGTGCCTCCGATGCCGTCGGGGCAGGAGTCCGAGTTGTCCTGGTCGCCGTCATCACAGCCTTCGCCGGGATCCAGCGTGCCGTTGCCGCACTGGTTGGTGCAGAAGGACGTCGTGAGCTCGACGTCGTCGAGCGTGAAGTAGAAGCCGTCCAAACCGTAGTACTGCCAAGCCACGCGGATGGTCTGGCCGACCTCGGAAGCCGGGATGGCATAGGAGGCCTGGAACCAGGTGTCGTCGTCGGCGTCGCTGGTGAGGTAGTCCCCGATGATCGTGGTCGTGAGCGGGATGTCGTCGGGGCCGCCATCGTAGTCTCCTTTGACCACCCAGAGGGCGACCTCGTAGTCTCCCGTGGTCACTGCGTAGTAGTAGTCGGCCTTGAACCAGAAGGTGATGGTCATGGCGCAGCTGGCACCGGAGCACAGGAACGGATTGCTGATCAGCACCTCGTTCGACGGCGTGAGATAATCATACGTCACCTCAGCGGCGTACGTCCCGGTGTGCGGATCGAGCACCTGCTCCCAGTTCTCGTAGGCGTTGTTGTCGATGACCTCCCAGCCTGGCGGAGGCCAGCTCGACTCGAAGCCCTCGGTGACGGAGCAGTCGGCGTTTCGGCAGCTCGAGGTGTTGAAGGTGCAGGAGCCGGCGTTGCAGGTCAGGGTGCCGTAGTCGAAGCCTTGCGTTGTGCAGCTCTGCCCGTTCAGGTCGGCGCCGTCGCATTCCTCTATGCCCTCTGCGACGCCGTCACCGCAAACGGACTCGAGATGACAGATGCCGTCGCAGCCGTCTCCGGGCGTGGTGTTGCCGTCGTCGCACGTCTCACTGCCGCCGTCGGTGTTCCACAGGAAGGTGTCGCCACAGCTCGCCGGTTGGCAGGTTCCGCCCGGGCCGTCGGGGCAGGAGTCGTTGTTGTTGCCGTCGCCGTCGTCGCAGCCCTCGACGCCGCTCCGGACGAACCCATCGCCGCAGGAAGCCGCCACGCACGTGTTGAGGCAGGCGTCGGAGTTCACGGGGTTGCCGTCGTCGCACTGCTCGCTGCCGCCGTCCATGTTCCACTGGTGGCCGTCGCCGCAGGTCGCCGGCTGGCAGGTCCCGCCCACGCCGTCGGGGCAGGAGTCGTTGTTGTTCCCATCGCCGTCGTCGCAGCCTTCGCCGGCCGTCGCGTTCACCATGCCGTCGCCGCAGGCAGAGGTGGTGCAGTTGACGTTGCACCCGGCTGACTCGCCGCCGGCATCGCACTCCTCTCCACCGCCGTCAGTGTTCCAGACGTGGTTGTCGCCGCAGGTGGCGGCGTGGCACGTGCCGCCCGGGCCGTCGGGGCAGGAGTCGTTGTTGATGCCGTCGCCGTCGTCGCAGGTCTCGGTGCCGCCGTCGGTGGTCCACAGATGTCCGTCTCCGCACCTCGCGGGCTGGCACGTCCCGCCGACGCCGTCGGGGCAGGAGTCGTTGTTGACGCCGTCGCCGTCGTCGCACCCGTCCGAGCCGCCGTCGGTGTTCCAGACGAAGCCGTCGCCGCACCTCGCGGGCGGGCAGGTGCCGCCCGGGCCGTCGGGGCAG
>JBDRSE010000263.1:0-20418 GCA_043825095.1 bacterium | reverse complement strand
TTGCCCGAGGTGCAGCCGAAGGTGTCGCCGTCGCCGGAGGGCTCCACGCAGCAGATCACGCCGTAGTCGCGCGCGTCCTCGATGGTGTAGCCGCACCCCTGCAGGGCGGGCACGCACTGCTCGTCGTAGTACAGCGCCGCCCCGGAGGTCTCCCGGAAGGTGGCGAGGGCCTTGCGCCAGAAGGACTCAGGGGTCTGATCCGACAGCCGGATGGTGAAGCTGTTGCCCGTGGCCTTCACGTTGGTGAAGGCGTCCAAGATGATGTGGCTGAGGTCGTTGACCGCGTCGGCGCCGTCCCGGGTCACGCCGCCCACCGTGGGGGAGCAGCTGTCGGCGCCGAGCTCGTTGCCGGTGCGTTTGCCGGCGTAGGGCAGCAGCAGGAGGTTGTAGCTCAGCTTGAGGAGCAGCTCCTCCATCAGCGCCCGCGCCTCGGGCTCGTCGATGCGGCCGCGCTTCCGGTCGGCGGCGTAGAACGGGAAGAGGTACTGGTCGAAGCGGCCGATGGCAAAGATGCCCGTCATGCCGTAGGCGACCAGGCCGCCCACCTGGGTGAGCCACAGCGCCTGAACGGCCTCGCGGAAGTCTCGCGGCGGGTGATGGGGGACGTGCAGGCAACGGGCGGCGATCGCGTCGAGCTCGGCGCGACGCGCGGGGTCGTCGGTGGCGCGGGCGAGCTCTTCGGCCTTCAGGGCAAACCGGAGCGCGAGGGTGCGGATGGCGTCGCAGCAGATCAGCACCGCCTCCAGGAAGGCGATTCCGTCGGCGTCCCCGTCTCGCTCGGCCGCGGCGAGCCGCTCCTCGGCCCGGGCGCGCACGCCGGCGAACCCTTCCCGCAGGATGTTCTTGTGGCCCAGGATGAGGTGTCCCTGCACGTCGAAGGAGTTCATGACCAGGGCCGGGTTGTTGTACAGCAGCTCCTTCATGCCCCGGGCGGCGTGCGCCGGGCCGGCTCCGGGCACGGCGGCGGTCTTTCGCAGCCGCTCGAGGTCCAGGCTCCGGTAGCGGCGATACAGGCTCCACGGATCCAAAGCGGGCATGAAGAACAGGCCGTGCTCCTTCCACAGGGCGTTCTTCTTGGCGCGCAGGCAGCGGTGCTTCCAGTAGGGCAGGATCTCTTCGAGCAGCTCTCGGCGATCCTCCGGATCGATCTGAAAGGGCTGCCGTCTCCGACTCGTCAGGAAGTCCAGCTCCAGCTCGAGCACGGTGTTGGCGTCGCCCCGCTCCACGGGGAGCACCGTGCCCACCACCTTGGAGGAGCGGTTCCCCAGGATCGCCTCGTCGTCGAGGATCCACAGGGTCATCTGCCGCATGGTGTGCTGGCACGCCTTGGCCGCGCGCAGGGCAGGGTGCTCCCCCTCGGTGCGGCGATAGGACTCGGTGTAGTAGCGCGCGCGCTCGATGCAGATCTCGTAGGGGGCTTCGAGCACGAGGTCCTTGAGGCGCTGGTTGCGGGGGTGGATTGTCATCTGCTGGAGCTTCACAGCCGTCGAGCATAGCAGATACCCGGCCCGGTGGGGCGTCTTGCCAGCGGGAACCATCTGTGCGCTACACTGGCCGTCATGGCTGTGCGCGCCTCTCACTCGGTGTGGACCCCCCTGGAGCACGCGATTCGGGAGCACCCGGATCGTTGGGCCGTGGTGGATGGCGAGCGGCGGGTGACGTATGCCGAGCTCGGGCAGCAGGTGTTTGCCCTGGCGCGTCACCTGCGGGCGCAGGGGCTGGCGCCGGGGGATCGGGTCTCGGCGCTGCTCCGGAACTCCCACGCCTATCTGGTGACCTACTTCGCCGCCGCGGCCGCCGGGCTGGTGTGCAACCCCTTGAACCACCGGCTCGCTCCGAAGGAGCTGGCGTTCATCCTGGAGGACGCGGGCTCCCGATGGCTGGTGGCCCACGGCGACCAGGCCGAGCAGGTCGCTGCCGTGCGGAAACGGTGCGGTGTCGAGGGGGTGCTCTGGGTCGGAGCGCCTCAGGCCGACGAGCCGTCCTTCGACCGGATCGTGGCCGAGCCTGCCGCGGATTACACGCCGACGCCGGGGCGGGATGACGAGCTGGCGCATCTGTACTACACGAGCGGCACCACCGGTCGACCCAAGGGGGTGATGCTCACCCACCGGAACGTGTGCGTGCACGCCCGCGGGACCATCGATGAGCTGCAGCTCTCGCAGCGCGACGTCTGGGGACATGTGGCACCCATGTTCCACCTCGCGGATGCCTGGGCGACCTTTGCCATCACCTGGGTCGGCGGGGTGCACGTGATGGTGGGCCGCTTCGATCCCCGGGAGGTGCTCGAGACCATCGGGCGCCACCGGGTGACGGTGACGAACCTGATCCCCACCATGTTGAACCAGATGGTGAACGAACCCACGGCCCGGGATCACGACGTCTCCAGCCTGCGGCTGCTCATGAGCGGCGGCGCTCCCATCGCGCCCGCCCTGGTGCGCCGGATCGTGGACACCTTCGGCTGCGAGTACGTGCAGACCTACGGCATGACGGAAACCAGCCCGTATCTCACGCTCAGCCTGCTCCGGACGCACCTGCGGGAGCTGCCCCCCAACGAGCGGTTGGTCTTTCAGGCGAAGACCGGGCGGCCCTTCACCACGGTGGAGCTGCGTGTTGTCGACCCGGCGGGGCGGCCCGTGGCCGCGGACGGGGAGCAGGTGGGGGAGATCCAGGTGCGCGGCGAGTCGGTGACTCCGGGCTACTGGAACCGGCCCGAGGAGACCGCCGCCGCCTTTGTGGACGGCTGGCTGCGGACCGGCGATCTCGCGGTGCTGGATCGCGAGGGGTATGTCGACATCGTGGACCGGCTCAAGGACATGATCATCAGCGGCGGTGAGAACATTTACTCCACCGAGGTGGAGCACGTGCTCTACCTGCACTCCGCAGTGCTCGAGGCCGCGGTGATCGGCGTGCCCGACGAGCGGTGGGGAGAGGCCGTGCAGGCGGTCGTGGTGCTCAAGCCCGACGCCGAGGCCACGGCCGAGGAGCTCATCGTGCACTGCAAAGAGCATCTCGCCGGCTATAAGGCGCCCCGACGGATCGCGTTTCGCGACTCCCTGCCCAGGACGGGGTCCGGCAAGGTCCGCAAGCAATCCCTCCGGGAGAGGGTGAAGTGAAATGCGTTTCGTCGTAGCGGTGTGCGTGCTCGCCGCGCTGGTCGGCGCGCGATCCCAGGCGGCACGGGCCCGGGTCGTGTCGCCCGGTGCGACCGTGACCCGGCCCTCGATCACGCAGCTCCGACAGCTTCTGGGAAGCTATGTCGATGTCGTGCTCCGCGAGGGGAAGCGGATCCGCGCGCTGCTCGTGCAGGTGCGGCTGGGGACCATCGACGTGGTGCTTCCCGACGGCCGGCGCGGGACCATCGATCGGCTGCGGATCCGCAGCGTCACGCGGCTGCGGCGGAGCGAGGTGGCGGGGCAGTTCCGGTTGGGTGAGCCGATTCCGGGGCGGACGTTGCTCAATGCCGGGATCGGTCTGACCGTGGGTGGGGTGGTGGTCGGGGCGGCCGCGGGGGTGCCCCTGATCGTGCTGGGAGGCCGGGAGGACTGCACGGGCGTGATCGGGTGTCTGCCGGCGACCCTGTCCGCGGGGATCTTCGTGGCGAGCCTGTCCGGGGCGGCCCTGGGGGTGGGGGTACCGCTCTGGGTGGCGGGAGCGGTCCGTGGACAGACCCGCGCCGGTCCGGGCGCGGACCAGAAGCGGCGTCGGTTTCGCCGGTGGGGCATGGGTCTGACCTTCGGCGGGATCGGCCTGCTGGCGGTGGGCGGGGTGATGTACGGCGCGGCCTGGGCAGACGTGGCAAAGTTGAACGCGATGCGATGGGCGGGTGCGGTCACCATGCAGGTGGGCGCCTTCCTGTCGCTCTGCATCGGCCTGCCCATGTGGATCGAGGCGGTGCGCGCGGCAAAGGCGGCGAAGGACCGCAAAGGCGCTGCGGCCGTGTCCCCCGTGGCGCCGCGAATCGTGCAGGCCCTGGACCCGGAGCACGAGCGTCGCGCCTGGCCCCGTCGGTTCCAGCCGGATTCGGGCGGTGCGCTGCTCTCCTACGGCTGGTCCTTCTGACGGCGCAGTCGCCAGATTCCGATCAGCACGCAGAGTAAGACGAGGCCGCCGGTGGCGGCGAAGAGCACGCGGAAGGCCGTCGCCTCTCCGAGCGCGGGGCGCAACCCTTGGAGGGCGGAGCCGGCCAGAAGGGGGCCGATGAGGAAGCCGAGGGAGCCCGCCGTGTTGAACCCGGCCATGGCCACGCCGCGGGATTCCGCGGTGGAGCCCCGCACCAGAAGCATCAGATTCGGGCCGAACATCAGCGCGGACACCATCCCGCACAACACCATGAGCGGCCAGAGCGCCCAGCCCGTGGTCCAGGCGATGGCGCTGTAGGCCACGGCGTACCCGGCAGTGCCGACCAGGAGCACCGGCCACAGGCCGATCCGTTCGGCGAGTCGGCCGGCGGGGTAGGAGAGGGCGGTGAAGGTCATCATGAAGGCGCCGATGAACAGCCCGGTGCGCCGGGGGCCGTACCCGTGTCGCGCCGCGTACAGCACGAAGGCGATGACGAAGATGCCCACGGTGAACCGGTCGATGAAGCCGAAGAGGTAGGGGAGCCAGAGCTGCCGGGCCACGCGGAGGGGAGGCCAGCGTTTCTCCGTGGCGCCCGCCTGGTACTCTCGGCGCCCGGGGAGCACGAGCAGCGCCGTGAGGGCCACGGCCAGCATGATCCCCACCCCCAGCCGTAGCGGGAGCAGCACGTCGTGTCGCCCCAGGATGCCTCCCAGGGGCGCACCCAGGGCGACCCCGAAGATGATCGCGCCGCCCATGCCCGCCATGCGGGCGGAACGGCGGGGACCCACACTCACGCCGGACATCATCGCCATGAGCATGGTCAGCACGCCGATGTGCGCCGCCCCCTCCAAGAGCCGCAGGGTCATCAGGACCGGAAACGCCGGGCGCGTGGACAGGAGCCACCACAGGAGCCCGTCGGTGAGCGCGCAGGCGAGGAGGATCGTGCGGGACGCGCCGGTGCGATCCGACCACCAGCCCAGCAGCGGCGCCGCGGCCAGGGCGCCGAGCATGTTGATGGACATGAAGAGCGACGTGGACAGCTCGCCCACGGCGTAGTGGTCCTGGATGAGCGGCTTCAGCACCGGCACCACTCCCGTGACAGGGAGCATGGTCAGCACAGTCAGGGGGAACAGCGCCACGAGGGCCGCCCTGGAGAGCTTGGGTTCGTCTGGAGTCATGCTGCAGCGCTCAGTCCTGCCGCCGGGTCGGAGCGGTCCATCCGACGGGGAAGGGCACTATAGCATTTTGTGTTACTTGCGCCTGCGCGGGCGGGGTCGCTGCCGGGGGGGATGGCAGTAGGGAGTGGGCGCGGCGCACTTGCCGCGGCAGGCGCGCCAGGCCACGCCCACGAACAACACCACCGTGGGCGCCTTGGCCCAGCGACGGGTGCGGGCCCGGTAGTGCTCGGCCAGCGCCTTGCCGATACGGCGCTGCAGGCGGGCCAGCTTCTTGCCGTGGCGAAGATCCACGCAGCTGTGCTGCTCGAGCAGGCCGCGCAGGGCCGTCTCGATGCCGGCGGCCTCCTTGCCGCTGCCCAGGAACTGCACCAGGCGTTCGTCGCGGGACTGCGCGACAAGCTGCTGGAGCTCGTAGTTGCCGTGCCGGAACCGGTAGGTGGACCGGAACCGGATGTGGATCTTGTGCAGCTTCGGTTTGGGCCGGGTCCCGGTGGCGCCTGTGCGGGGCGCCAGCACCACCCCGGCGGCGGCGGCGGTGGTGGTCAGGGCCGATCGTAGGAACGTGCGACGTGACAGCCGGGTGTCCACCGCGGAGGGATAGGCTTCGTGGGCTTCATAACTTTCGAGGGGCTGGATTTTTTTCATGGTTCTACCTCTACCGGCGGCGTCGCGGACGTTTCGGCCCCGGAGGCTTGCAGAAGGGCACCGGCGGCGCGCAGTCGCCCAGGCAGCGAACGCCGGGCAACCCCACGAAGAGTATCACAGTGGGGGCGGCCACGGTGCGGCGGGTGCGGGTTCGATGGTGCTTGGCCAACGCCTTGCCGAGGAGTCGCTGCAGGCGGGCCAGCTTCCTGCCGTCCTTGAGGTCAACGCAGCTGTGTCCGTCGAGCACCGCGCGAACCCCCTTTTCGATCCCCGGGGCTTCACGTTTCTGTGCGAGGAACAGGGCGAGCTTGTGATCCGTGGTCTGCACCACGAGCCGATCCACCTGGTAGTTGCCGTACCTGAATCGGTAGGTCTGGCTCATGCGGATGGTGGCTCGGTACAGCTGCGACTTGCGGCTTCGGGACAGCCCGCGGCCGGCGATCAGCAGCCCTCCCATCGCGGCGGCGCCGGTCAGCGTGGCGCGGAGAAACGTCCGTCTGGAAAAGCGCTCGTCGATGGCCGACGGGTAGCCGGTGTGGTCGTTGTAGCGTTGACTGGGGCGAATCTGTTTCATGGCTCGCTCACCTTCAAAGGTCATGTTTGTTTCATACGGCTCGCAGCGGGAAATGATCTTGTGGGCGGCGTCTGCCAAGCTATAGTCGGCTGGTGCTGGGAGGCGACAGAGATGAAAAACATCACGCTGGCGGTCCTTTGCGTCGCACTGGGTGTGGGGACGGGCTGTGACGAGCTGACCCGGAAAAAACGCCGAGAGGCGACGATCAAGAAGCTGGAGAAGACGGACTGCAAGTCCATCGTTGCCAAGGTCAGGCGGTGCAAGAAGGCCATCAGTGACGCGGGCGAAAAACTCGAGAGGGCCTCCGGAAAGAAGCACATCTCCGTGATGGTGGAGCTCAATGCCCACGTGATGTCCAAGGAGGACAAGTGCCTCAAGGCCGTGGCTGCGCGGATTCGGTATCTGCGGAAGGACTGCCTGAAGTACGGCAGTAAGCTCGCACAGGACACGTGCCAGGAGGTGCAGCGCCGACACGTAGACCTGCTCAAGGCGTTGAACGACTGTTTTGCCGCCGACGACTGCGGCAAGATCGCCGCCTGCTTCGTGAAGCGGTACGGATCGAAAGCCATCTGAGCTCTCCGGTCGGGCGTGGAAATCTGACGGTCCCGGGGCCGCCTGTTCCTCAAATAACTGATGACCGGGGGGCCGTAACACCGAGAAATGACTGAAATCGTGCCCACGGGACCAGGCCAGGACCATGGCGCAGTTCTTGCAGAACACGGACATCGCCCAGACATCAATTCCATGGAGGAAGGGTTATGCGTAACAGAGTGCTCGCCGTTTTCATCGTCGTCCTGCTGGCCGGCTGCTCGGCTGAATCCACAGTCCCGGAGCAGGGGCAGCAGGCCGCCCAGCTCAAGCAGGTGCCCGGCTGTGACACCCTGCTCGTCCAGCTGAAGCAGCAGGCGATCCAGGAGATGGAGGAGCGGATCGATGAGCTCATGCTGCAGGTCTTCCAGTGGGACTACTGCGGCTGGAGCTACCACGACGATGGCGGATATTTCGCCAGCGACTCCGACGGCGATCGCGCCGGCGGCATGCCGGCGCCGGGCGGTACCGAGCAGTCGGAGGCCAACGGCGAGAGCGCCGGCGAGTACTCGGAGACCAACAACCAGGTGGCCGGCGTGGCCGAGGCGGACTTCATCAAGAACGACGGCAGCCACATCTACATCCTCGCGGACGGTCGACTCCAGATCGTGGACGCGTGGCCGCCCGAGGAGGCCCGCGTGATCTCCTCGGTGAACATCGAGGGCGAGCCGAAGAAGCTCTTTGTCACGTCCGACCGGGCGCTGGTCTACTCCAGCCTGGATCCCATCACGGTCTCGAGCGGGGACTACGGCCCCTGGGGCTACTACGGCGGCTACTACGGCAGCTCGGAGTGCACCTACGGCTACAACTGCGATTTCACCGGAGACGGCCGCGAGCTCAAGATCACGGTCTTCGACATTTCGGATCGGACGAACCCGGTGCTGCGGCGGGAGCTCCGGTTCTCGGGGTCGTACCTCAACGCCCGGCGCATCGGCGACTCGGTCCACACCGCCATCGTGTTCCCCAAGTCGCAGGTTCCGGAGCTCCAGTACTGGCCGTCGCTCATGGATCAGTGCTGGAGCGGCACCCGTCGCCCGACCCGGTTCGAGATGCGCATGGCCTTCAGCGCGCTGAAGTCGGAGAATCGGCGGAAGATCCTGGAGAGCGATCTCCGCGATTGGCTGCCGGCCATCGAGGACAACCGGCAGGTCAACGGTCAGACGATCACCAGCACAGAGCTGCTGCAGAGCTGTGACAACTTCTACCAGTCCGGCGCGGACGACGGCCGCAACTTCATCACGCTGCTCTCGCTGGACATCACGCAAAACACACCTGCCCACGCCACCACGGTGGTCGGGCGGCCCGGGGCGGTGTACTCCTCGGCCGAGGCGCTGTACATCTCGTCCCGGCAGGAGAACCAGGCCGGCTGGTACTACGGCTCCGACGGCGAGCAGCCCGAGGAGGCATCCACCGTGCACAAGTTCGCCCTGACGATGGATCCGCCGTCCACTGTGTACTCGGGCAGCGGTGCCGTGAAGGGGAGGGTGCTCAACCAGTTCTCCATGGACGAGCATGAAGGCTTCCTCCGGATCGCCACCACCACCGGGCATGTACCGAGCCCCGACGTTCACTCCACCATCTCCGTGCTGGCCGAGCACAGCGGGCAGCTCGTGCTGGTGGGTCAGCTGGACGGCATCGCGCCCACCGAGGACATCCGCTCGGCGCGGTTCCACGGGAAGCAGGCGTTCATCGTCACCTTCAAGAAGACCGACCCCCTCTTCGCGATCGATCTCAGCGACCCGACCGACCCGCGGATCACCGGCGAGCTCAAGATCCCCGGCTACTCCACCTACATGCATCTGCTCGGGGACCAGCACCTGCTCACCATCGGCTACGACGCCGACGACCAGGGGAGCTTCGCCTGGTTCCAGGGGATCATGCTGCAGATCTTCGACGTGTCGGATATGGCCGACCCGCTGCTCATCCACAAGGAGGTCATCGGCTCCCGGGGCAGCACCTCGGACGCGGCCACCGACCACCTGGCGTTCAACTTCTTCTCGGCCAGGGACCTGCTGGCGATCCCCATCACCGTCTGCGAGGGGGGCAGCGGCGGCTCCTACGGCGACACGCTCACCTTCAGCGGGCTGCTCGTGTACGACGTCACCGTGGAGGACGGCTTCTACCGCCGGGGCGGGGTGGCGCACCTCAATCCCGAGGACATTGAGAACCAGTCCTCCTTCTGCCGGAACTGGTGGACCAGCTCCAACTCCCTCGTGAAGCGCTCTGTCTTCATGGACGACTACGTGTACTCCGTGGCGCCGGGCCGGATCTTGATCCAGCACGTCGACGACCTCGGAACCAACGTGGCCGACGTGGCGCTCTTCCGGCAGCGACAGCGCCAGTAGCCCTCTCGGAACCAAGCAGCATCGGGGGTGACGATCACTGCGGGTCCGCGCAGCAGCGGAAGCCCTTGGCGGAGATGTTCCACCAGGGCGTGAAGTCGCAGCGGTGGTTCGTCTCGGAGTTGCCGCAGTTGAACGCCCCTCCGCGGAAAGGGTAGAGGTCGGTGGCGTCCACCGCTTCCCAGACGTTCCCGTTCATGTCGTACAGGCCCCAGCCGTTGACGCAGCCGGAGTAGAAACCCGTTGGGTCCACGTGGAACGCGCCGCCGCACTGGGACCAGCAGTGGGCGAAGGGGCAGACCGGCTGGCTCGAGCAGGCCGCGTTGGTGCAGTCGCAGCGGGCGTCGATGCCGTTGCAGGTGGTGGGCTCGTAGATGTCTCCGTAGCCGTAGATCGTCTGGGTCGGACCGGCGCAGGCGGCCTCCCACTCCGCCGCGGTGCACAGGCGCTTGGAGGCGTTGTTGCACGCGAGCTCGGCCTGGGCGGCGGTCAGGATCGAAGACCACCAGGGCAGCACGTCCGGCGCGCTGACCGCGTAGGATTCGTCGATGCCGGGGCTGAGCCCGGTGGCGTCCGGACGGGACGCCTCCCAGATGTCGATGCAGTAGGTGGAGTTGATGAGCACCATCTCGGGGGGACAGGCGGGAGGTCCGCCGCCGTCGGTGACGGACGCGTCGCCGACCTCGGCGTCGGTGATGGACGCATCCACCAGGCTGGCGTCCGGGGAGGCCGCGTCGTTCACCTGGGCGTCCAGGAGGCTCGCGTCGGGGAGCGCGGCGTCCTCTCCGCCGTCCCACAGGTTGGCGTCGATCCCGGCTTCCGAGGAGCTCGCGTCCAGGGCGGCGTCCTCGTCCGGCGCGCTCGTCGTCTTCTCGCATTGCACCGAGCTCACGGCCATCAGGAGCCCGAGTAGCGTGAGAAAGAGTCGCAGCCGCGGAACGTCGTTCTGTGTACCCATGCAGGCCTCCGGTGAACCACTGGATCATAACAGGGGAGCCGATCCCGAGGAAGGCAGGGCACGGATTTCCCGAGGCTCGGGGAAAGACGAGGACCGGCGCATCGCGAAATCGCAGGGAACGCTTCTTGACGGCTTTCCGCTGCTGTTGATAGCCTTTGATCAGGGCACGAACACAAGGAATAGTCTATGAAATCACTATACTTTAAAGAGATCTTCTCGGTAGCAGCCGTGGCGCTGCTGATGGCGGTGGGCAGCGGGTGCGGGGACGATGACACCAGCTCCGCGGACGCGGCCCCGGAGGACGGGCAGGCGTCCGACGCCGGGCTGGATGGCGCGGTGCCGACAGACGCCCGCTCGGACGGTGGGACCTGTGCGAACCTCGGTCCCCTGGGAGAGTCCTGCGAGGACGACTGCGACTGTCAAACAGACCTCCGCTGCCGCGGGCTCCCGGGAGAGCGCGCCTGCGCCGTGGCGTGCCTGGCCTATGACGGGTGTCAGGGGGTCTTGCCCGGATGTGAGAACAACGCGATGTGCGACCTCAACGTCGGCGCGTGCCGCTGCGTGTGCCAGGGGGGGGATTGTCCGGCAGGTGAGGAGTGCTATCTCGGCTTCTGCGTGGGCTGCGCCACGGACGATCACTGCGCGTCCGAGGTGTGCGCCGACCCGACCCAGGACCACGGCGTCTGCCGCCTGGACACCGAAACCTGCTCCTGCGGCGGCACCTGCGGCGATGGGGTGTGTGACGAGGCCGAGCTGGGAGCCTCCACGTGCCCGGCGGACTGCCCGGGGCCCTGCGTGGACGGTGAGGTGCTGCCCTACGCCTGCTCCGACGGCTCGTTGACCACCTGGTGCACCTGCGTTGCCGGTCAGTGGGACTGCGTGGATCCCTTGTCGAGCTGCCCCGGCCCCAACGCGTGCCGGATCCAGGGCGGCATGTGCATCTCCGACCCGGCGGAGTGCTACGAAGGCACGGTGTCTGCGGACGCCCACGGCTGCGAAGGCGCGTCGCCCCAGTGCTGTCTGCCCAACGCCTGTGTCGGTCCCGGTGCCACGTTCGATCCCTACTGGTTCGGGATCTGCTGCCCCGGGCTCCGTCCCCTCGGCGCGGTGCAGATCATGGAGAGCTGGGACCCCGAAACCCCGGGAATGCAGTGCTGCTCCACGTGCATCATGAAGACCTGCGCGCCCTGTGGGGACGGCGTGTGCCAGCTCTACTTCGGCGAAACCACCTGCAACTGCCCCGAGGACTGCCCCGAGCCGCCGTTCCCCCTGGTCTGCTCGGACCAGGTCCCCGAGGCCTGCGGCCAGCCCTACTGCCGTCAGGAGGGCGCCTCCTGCCACCAGTCCATCCCCTCCTGCGTCACCAACCTGTGCGAGTACGACATCCAGGATCTACCGGGCCAGGCGTGCGATCCGGTCCAGGGGATTTGCGTCACGCCTTGACCGCGCGCATGCGCCTACCCAGCCGGTTGGTTATCCGCTATGCTATCGTAATTCGGTAGGCCGTCCCTCCTCGTGGTGAGCGATTGAGCGCAAAGGCAACTTTCTGCCCCGTATGCCGGCAGAGTAACGATCCGGAGCAGGTGGAGTGCACCGCCTGTGCGACCGTGCGGCCCGAGACGGGCTGGCCCGTGGACCCTCATATCGGGCGTGTGCTGGGCGGGAAGTACCGGCTCGAATCCCGCCTGGGGGCAGGGGGGTTCGGCACGGTGCTGCTGGCAACGCAGCTCCACGGGGATCAGGACCTGGGGCACGTGGTGATCAAGATCCTGCACACGGACCTGGCGCAACAGGACTCGGTGCGGCGTCGGTTCGTCAACGAGGCCCGCGCCGCCCGACAGCTGGGCAGCCCCCACGCGGTGAAGGTGTTCGACCTGTCCTACGACGAGGAGGGCGTGCCCTTCATCGTGATGGAGTACCTCGAGGGCAAGAGCCTCGCCGACGTGCTGGAGGAGGAGCGGCGGCTGCCGCTGGGGCGGGCGCTGTGCATCGGGCGTCAGGTGGCCGAGGCCCTCGCCGAGTGTCACGCCAAGGAGATCATCCACCGCGACCTCAAGCCGGACAACATCCTGCTGCTCGAAGGCCACCGGGAGGACTTCGCCAAGATCCTCGACTTCGGCATCGCGCGGGTGCCGAGCCCAACGGATCGGGTGACCAAGACGCTCATGGGCACGCCCCTGTACATGCCGCCGGAGCAGCTCAAACAGGAGGCTATCGACCATCGGGTGGACATCTTTGCCCTCGGCGTGATCCTGTTCGAGTGTGTGACCGGCAGGCCGCCCATCGAGGCGCCCAGCTTCACGGCCTACATCATCAAGAACTGTGACGAAGCGCCGGCGCGGCTGGGGAGCCTGTTCCCGGGCGCCCCGGAAGCGCTGGACCGGCTGCTGGACCGCATGATGGCCAAGGCCGCTGCGGATCGACCCGCGTCCATGACCGAGGTGGCCGGGATGCTGTCCGAGCTGGAGGCCACTGTGCCGGCCGGGCTTACGGCGCCGGCGACCGGTGAGGTGAGCCCACCGCCCGCCACGGGACCCAAGCTGACCACCCTGTCGGCGTCCACCGGGACGAAGGAGCTCGTGCGAGCCCTGCGCAGCCGCCCGCCGTGGGGGCTCATCGCCGCCGCTGGCGCGGCGCTGGCGCTGGCGCTGGTGGTGGTCGTGATCGCGTACTGGCAGCTCGAAGGCAGTCGTAGCACGAAATCGAATCCGCGGTCGGGCAAGGGCGGCGGGCACTTGGTGGGCGCGGACAGCGGCGTCCCGGTGAAAACGACGCCTCGCGTCACGCGGCTCGATGCGGGCGTCATGAGTGTGCCTCGGCAGTGGCCCTTGGTCAGCTCTCCGGTGATGGCCCGCGTGAGGCCGCAACCCAGGCGTCCGGTGGAGCGCCCCGGCGCGCGCCCGGTGATGCGTCCGATCGAACGGCCGGCGCCCATGCATCGCCCGGAAGACGATCCCTTCGGGAGGGTGCGATGAGCCGCCGGGCGGTCTCGGTGCTGACCGCCTTGGTCCTGGGCGGGCTCGCGGGTGGGCCCGAGGCCTGGGCCCGGGCGGATCGGCAGGAGGCGGTGCGCCTCGCCCGGCAGGCGCGGCAGCACTACGACGGCGGAGAGTATGCCAAGGCCATCCAGGGCTACGAGGGCGCCTATCGGATCGTGGGGCGGGCGTCGCTGCTGTTCAACATCGCGGACTGCTACGAGCGGCTCGGCAAGCTCGCCGAGGCGGTGGCCTATTACCGACGTTATCTCGCGGTGTGCGCGCCGGAGAAGCGGTCCCAGGTGGAGAAGCTCATCGCGGCGATCCGGAGGCGCCCGGCGACGCTCATGGTGGTGACGCGACCCGAGGGCGCCAAGGTGTGGATCAACGAGAAGCTCCAGACCTGGCCCACTCCTTTCAGCGTGTCGGTGCCGCCGGGCAAGGTGTCGCTCCGGGTGGTGCTGCCGGGATACCGGGTCCACCGCCAGCAGGTGACGGCGCGTCCGGGCGCTCCCTTGAACCTCGTCGTCACCCTGGACAAGCAGACGAGCACCGGGCCGCGCCGCCCAGCGCCGACACCGGGAAGGCGCCCCAGCCCGTGGGAGCGGTCGGCCGGATTCCTGGGAGTGGCCGGGGGCCTGAAGAAGTCGGTGTACAAGGGCGTTGACCAGCCCGAGCTCAACTACAGCGTGACCGTGAGCGGAGGCTACGGGATCCGCATGGGCAGGCGCAGCAGGCTCGAGCTGGGGTTGCGGCTGTTCGTGAGCACCATCGACGACGGCAAGGTGCTGACCCTGCTGGACGTCAGCGCCCTTTTCGGGGTGCGCGTCATTCTGTACCGGCGGTTGTTCCTCTCGATCCGGGCGGGCGTGGGATTGGCGACGATGCTCGGCGTCCATTGGGACAGCTTCTTTTTCAGTGGGGCGTATACGGCGGCCGACAAAGTCCCGAGCTCCTACGCGGCGGTCCAGCTGTGGGGCGCGCTCAGTCTGGGATACCGGGTGTGGCAGCGGCTGAGCCTCGTGCTGACACCGGTGGCCTTCGACTACATCCCACCGGTGGGCCACCTCAAGGAAGACGCGGCGGACCTCCGGTACATCTTGCGCTATAATTTCCACCTCGGACTCATGGTGGAGCTCTGACGACCGGGTGGGCGGGCCCCCCAAGTCGATCGCTGGAAAAGGAAATACGAATGAAGAAGATCATGACCTGCGCTGTCGCCCTCTCGTTGCTGCTCGGTGCGGGCTTCGGCTGCAGCGGTGTGGACAAGAACGACGACAACAACAACAACGCCAACGCCAACGCCAACGAGAACGCGAACACCAACGAGAACACCAACGAGAACAACAACGAGAACACCAACGCCAACAACAACACCGGTGGGACCGGGACGCTCACGGGGGCGCTCTCCACCACGGTCACCTGTGACGCCACTCCCGCGGAGAGCGACTGCAGCGGAACCGTCTACCTGGTGGTGCTGGCGGAGAATCCCCTCGTGAATCCCTATCAGGACCCGGAGGCCTCGGCGATCATGGCGTCCGTGGACCTGCGCGGAGGCAGCTCCGTCCAGTACACCATCAGCGACGTTCCGGTGGGCACCTGGTACGTCTCCGGGTGGCTGGATGACGACGGCAACACTCCACCCCTACTGCCGTCTGCGGACATCGGTGATCCCGTGGTGTATCCCGTCCCTCAGGTGACCATCACAGCAGATCAGACCACGACGCAGAACCTCGGCTTCTCGATGCGGATGCCGCAGTAGCTGCGGATCAGGTTTTCACCCAGCAGTGTTTGCGGGCGAAGGGGTAGGTGGGCAGTGACACGCGCCGCGGTGTCGCGCTGGCGTACAGCCGCTCCCAGGGGACGTTCGCCCCGGCGGTCCAGAGGCGAGCGAGGGTGTCGAGGTCGCGCTCCTCCAGCGCCCTGGCGAGAGCGTCGGTCGAGACATCGAGGGTCCCGGTGCCGTCGCCTGGCTTCTTGCCGAGGGAGCCCTGGTGTAGGGTCGGTGCGGTTTCACCGGCGGCGAAGCTGGCCAGCTGCTCTCGCAGCTCGGCGGTGCTGGTCGCCACGAGGGCCAGGCGCTCGCTCATGGCGTTGCGTCCGGTCTGCAGCGTGAACGCCACGTCGCGCAGCCTGAGCCCATCCGCGCCCGCTCGCAGGCTGCGGGCGAGGAAGTCGGCCAGGTTCCGCGCGCTGGCGAGCAGTTGCTCCTCCTTCTTGGCCGACAGCACCACGAGCTGGGCGGTGTCGGCCTGCGTGTCGGTCGGCTGGTCGTCCTCGAACTCCTCGAGAATCACGTGGGCGTTTGCACCGCCCACGCCGAAGGAGCTGACACCGGCCCGGCGCGGAAACTCCCGGGCGTCGGGTCCGAGGGGACGGTCCCAGGCCTTCAGCTCGGTCGTGACGTAGAAGGGGCTGCCCTCGAGCTCCACGTACTCGCTGAGCTCGTCGCAGTGGATCGACGGAGGGAGCTTGCGGTGCTTCATGGCGAGCAGGACCTTGATGACCCCGGCGATGCCGGCCGCGCTCTCCAGATGGCCGATGTTGGTCTTGATGGAGCCCACACCGCAGAAGTGCGTGGTCGGCGCTCGACCCTGGGCCTCGAAGAGCTCTCCGAACGCCTTTTTCAGGCCGTTGATCTCGATGGGGTCGCCCAGAGGAGTCCCGGTGCCGTGGGCCTCGATGTAGCTCACGCTCTCGGGGTCGATGCCCGCATCCTCATGGGCCGAAACCAACAGGCTCGCCTGGGCCAGGGGGTTCGGAGAGGTGAAGGAGCTCGCGCGACCGCCGTGGTTCACGGCCGAGCCCTTGATGACGGCGTAGATGTGATCTTGTTCTTCCAGGGCCCGGCTGAGGGGCTTCAGCACGACGACGCCGACCCCTTCTCCACGCACGTACCCGTCGGCCTTGTTGCTGAAGGTCTTGCAGCGGCCGGTGGGAGAGAGCATCCCGGCGCGGGCGAAGGAGAGAAAGAGCTCCGGGGTGAGCAGCGCATTCACACCGCCGGCGATGGCCATGTCGCACTCGCCGGCCAGCATGGCCTGCTTGGCGCGGTGGATGGCTACCAGCGCGCTGGAGCAGGCGGTGTCCACCACCTCACTCGGCCCGTGAATGCCCAGGAGATAGGAGATCCGGTGGGGCAGCACCGAGGGGAAGGTGCCGGTGTACATGTGCACGCCCACGTCGCTGGTGCTCCGCCGGACGATGTCCATGTAGTCGTAGGCGGTCACGCCGGCGAAGACGCCGACGTTCTCCCCGGACAGGGCGGAGGGCTGCTGTCCTGCGTCCTCGAGCGCCTTCCAGACGGTCTCCATGAAGATCCGCTGCTGCGGATCCATCATGCGCGCCTCCTTGGGAGAGATGCCGAAGAACGCGGGATCGAACTTGTCCATGTCGTCGATGAAGCCGCCCCAGTGGGTGTTCATCTTGTTCGATTCGCTCAGCGGATCCCCGTCGTACTCCCTCCAGTCGAAGCGCTCCTCGGGGATCTCGGTGATGAGGTCGTCCCCGTTCTCGAGGTGCTCCCAGAGCTCCTCGAGGGTCGGCGAGCCCGGAAACACACCGGCCACGCCGACGATGGCGATGGGATCGTCGTGGGCATGGCGGCGCTGTGCCGCCGTTCGAAGCTGCTTCCGAACGCGGCGGCCGGTCTGCAGGAGGGCGGTGATTCCGTCGGTCGGTGCGGCGGCGATGCGCTCCTCGCCGAGGAACGCGATGAACGCGGCGCGGAACTCGGACGCGAAGTAGCCGGCCAGGGACGGAATGTTGATGTGCTCGAACAGCATGGGCGGATAGAGCTTGACCTGGACCTCGCGCTCGATGGTGGCGGAGATCTCCACGATCTCGAGCGACGAAAGGTAGCCGAAGAAGCTCATCTCCAGGTCGATGTCGGGCGGGTTTCCGTCGAAGATGTCGCTGACCTTGTCGAGCAGGTAGGACGCGATGGTGCTCGTCAGGGCCTGCTCGCCGATCCCGGTGGGCTCCTCGTCCTCGGCGCCCGCCTCGGCCGCGACCGCGTGGCGACGGGTCCTCTGCGGCTCGTCGAAATACAGCACGCGGGTGCGCAGCGCCTCCTCGTCCAGCGGCTCGTAGCTGATGCTGAAGTCCTTGGGCAGCTTGTAGGCCGCGATGGACTCGGTGGTGGACTGGATCTCACCCTGGATCAGCGCCCGGACGTCTCCGTCCGTGAACCGCTTGCTCTGCTCCCGCTCGAGCTTGTTCAGGGCGTCGAGGTCCACTTGGATATGCGCGTGGGGGAACTCGTCGATGTCCACGATGCGGGGTGTGACCACCACGTGGGCGACATAGGGGCTCTGAGAGATCGCCGGCTCCAGCTCGGCGGGATAGATGTTCTTGCCGCCCGGCGTGACGATGACGTTCTTCAGCCGCCCGGTGATGTACAGGTAGCGGTCGTCGTCCACCATCCCCAGATCGCCGGAGTGCAGCCAGCCGTCGGCGTCGATGACCTTGCGGGTCTCTTCGGGGTCCTCGTAATAGCCCCCCATGAGGATGTCCCCGCGAACCAGGATCTCTCCGTTGCCGTACTTGTCCGGGCGATCGATCTTCACCTCGATGTTCGGGAGCACGCGCCCGGCGGCGCGCATGCGGTTGTAGGTGGGCGTGGAGTGGGAGACGATGGGGGACGTTTCGGTCAGCCCATAGGCGTTCACCAGGTTCACGCCGAGTCGCCGTACCTTGGACTCGGCGCTGGCGAACAGGTGCGCGCCCGCGGACCAGATGCACTTGGGGCAGGTCACGCCCAGCTCGACCAGGGTGCGGCTGAGAATCTTCCGACGCCGTCCCTCCCGGAGCGCCGCGTCAAAGGCGTCTGTCATGGGGGAGGCGGCGGGCAGCTCCAGACCGTCGAAGAGCCCGGCCCGCTTCGCGTGGTGGTGGATGTGCTCGTACAGCCGCTCCACCAGCACGGGGACCAGCATCACGAAGTCGATCTTGCGCTGGCGAACGGTTTCGAGCACCACGTCCATCTTGGTTGTGGTGAGCATCGACACGCGGCTGTACGTCCACACCGGGAACAGCAGCGCCACGGTGGTCGGCCAGGCGTGGTGGAAGGGGAGCAGGCCGAGCCAATGTGCCTCCAGACTGTCCGCCTCGGTCATGTCGGGCAGGAATCCCTCCAGGTTGGCCATGAGCCCGCGATGGGTCAGGTTCACGCCTGTGCCGGTGGAGAGGAAGATGAGGGTTGCCACGTCGTCGGGGGCGATGTGCACGCTACGCGTCAAATCGGTGCCGGACTCGAGCAGCGTCTTGCCGCGATCGAGCAGCGCGCGAAGGTGGAGATGTCCATCCCGGCCCAGCGCGTCGTGGTCGTCGAAACAGATCACGTGCTCCAGGGACGGGCTCCCCTCCCGCGCGGCCTTGATCTTGCCGACGAAAGCGGCGGAGGTGAACACCATCCGCGGCTGGGCTGTCTCCAGCACGCGGACGAGCTCGGGCACCTTCCAGAAGATGTCCATGTTCACCACGGTCGCGCCGATGGAAGACACGGCCAGGTACGCGATGGGCCACTCGTTGCGGTTCTCGGACAGGATGCCGATCCGGTCCCCTTTTGCGATCCCGAGCTCCAGGAGCGCGTTCCCAATGGCTCGAACCTGGTCCTGCACCTCGCCGTAGGTCACGCTCTGCCAGACACCGTCGATGCGGGTTTCGAACGCCTCGAGGGAGAGCTTGTCAGGAGCGAAGCCTTCGACCAGCTCCTTGATGTTTGCGGGGACCGTGAGCGTGCCATCCGACATTGCGAAAAATCTCCTGGCGATCGACGGCTGCGTCCTCAGCGAGCGCAGGGCTCGTCACCGCAGCGAGGCACCATATCACAAACTGCTCAGGAAAAAAGCCGACTTTTCAGGGGATTTGGCCGGGAAACCGGGATTCCTGTGACGATCGTCACAGCGGCTCACGGGGCGATGTCCGGTGAGGGACCGCTCCGGTCCGTCGGTGTGCGGCGCAGGGAAAGGAGGCTGAGCCCCGCCACCACGAGCGCGAAGGCACCCGCCAGACGCCAGCCCACGGGCTCGTCCAAGACCAGCACACCGAGCACCACGGCGGTGAGGGGAATCACGAAGGAGAAGCCCGTGACCACCGTCGCCGAAGCTCGCTGCAGCACCCAGACATAGCCCACGAAGGCCACCCCCGTGCCCAGCAGCACGAGGTAGCCGAGGGAGAGCAGGGCCGTGGGACCCCACGTGGCAGTGGACCAGGGCTCCAGCACAGCGCTGACCGCGAGCAGCGCCAACCCACCGGGCAGCACCTCCCAGGCAGTGATGACGGTGGGCTCGGCGTAGCTCGCCAGGTGTTTCTTGAGCACCGCTGCGCTGGACCAGGCGAGGCAAGATCCCAGCATCAGCAGGTCGCCGAGCATCACCCCGTCGGCGAATCCTCCGGCGCCGCTCTCGAGCAGCACCACGCCGGCGAAGGCGACCAGCAGCCCGGCAATCTGATGCCAGCTCACCCGTTCCCGCAAGAAGATCCCGGCCAGGATCGCCGTGATCAGCGGGTTTACGTTCACGATGATGCCCGCGCGGGACACCGCCGTGTACTTAAGGCTCAGGTAGTACAATCCGTAGGCCGTGCCGACGACGACACCCAGAATCATCAAGCCCCAGGACACGAGTCGCCCGGCAGCCTCTGTGCCCCGGCTTCGGGCGCGCGCGCGCAGCACCGACGCTACCACCACCAGCAGCAGCCCAGCCAACGTGAACCGGATCCCAGCGCTCAAAAAAGCCGGCAGCTCTCGCAATCCCATCTTCACGGCGAGGATCGATCCCGCCTTGAGGATGTTGATGAGCACGATGGCGATGATGAGATGACGTAGCAAGGTACCCGCGGTGAATTGTGCCACCGACCGCGAAACAGCCCAACTCTTTTACCGGCCGAGCGGCACAGGCCGGGCTCCGCCCGTAATCACGTCGCCCGAAATCACGGTGCGAAAGGAGTGGCCGTGCCCCTCCCCAAGAGAGCGCGGCCCTTATATGGATTGGCATACGGAGGGCGTTATCAGACTGAGCCTGGTGTTGGGATCGTAGATTTTTCCGGAGTCTTCTATGATCCAACAACCCGTGTGCTTTCTGGGATGGCCTAT
>JBDRSE010000262.1:0-16794 GCA_043825095.1 bacterium | reverse complement strand
GGGCCACGCAAGACTCGCTACCGGCCTGCGGGCTAGGCTTTGGCCGGGCGGGATTCGAACCCGCTAGGCTCCAATCTCGAGTTTCAAGGCGACATCGGTTTCTCCTTTCCTCTCGAGCCAGGCTTGGCCTGGCGCACGGGCGATCGCGTTCTGGCACGACGAACGGTGTAACCCTTTGAGCCGAGGTCGCGGAGGGGAGTTGGGCCTCTCAACCTGTTTCTGGAATGCTGAAGAATCCGATTGCCCTGCTCGTGAAGACGCAGCCAAGAGGAGGTGTGTCGCGACGTTCATGGTCGTGAAGGCGCGTTGACAGTTCCGCAGGGCCGAATCACTGTAACCATGCGAAGTCACGTCCACCGCTGGATGGCACATCGCTTGCATCGAATAGCCCACATCAAAGTCTCGCATCCGACCTTGACCTCCGGCGTGGCCCGTCCGAGGAGACGCGATGTACAGGCTGTCCATTCCCCTGGCGACGCTCCTGTGGAGCGGCTGCTTCTCCACATCCAACGTCCCGGCCCAGCAGCTCGCCAAGGTTCAAAAAGCGCAGCGCGGCAAGGAGCTCATCCTGCGCGACACCAACGGACAACGCGTTCGCGTGGGCCCGAGCTCGCAGCTTCGCTTCCTCCGAAGAGACGGCGCCTGGACCCAATGGTACCGCGCGAGTGGTCTGCGGGTGAGCGCTGCCGGCGTCTGCGCGCACAGGGACTGCGACCCTCAGAGCAACGGGTTGCTCTGGTCCGACGTCACTCAAGCCCAGGTGAAGAACCTCAGCGGAGGCAAGACCTATGGAGTCATCCTCGCCACCGTCATCATCACCGCCGCCGCGGTGGCCATCATCGCGGGCGGCGCACGAGGCTTGAAGCTGGGAGGGCTCGGGAAGGCGCTGGGCAGAGTCGGCCCCGGGGCGGTTCGCGGCGCTGCCAGGGCCACCCGCTTCGGGCAGCGGCTGGCCACCGATATCGCGCCCCAGGTGGCGCTCCGCACGGTTCCGGCCGACGTGGGCCCGTCGCCCGTGCCCGTCGACCCGGAAACCCAACCCGACCAGCCCCCGGCCGAAGATCCTCCGAGCACCACCCCTCCCCCCGCGCCCGGCGCCACCCTGCAGCCGACCCCCCGCGCGGAGCTGATGTTCACGAAGGTCGCCCGCCGGCGCTCGCGGATCCGGCTCATCGGCGGCATCGAGGGCGGCACCGACTTCCTGCTCACCGACGGTGGCAACGCCGGCGCCTTCATCGGCATGCGGCTCGCCGACGTGGTCGAGCTCGGCGCCGGCGCGCGCATGATGGTGCACCGGGGCGCCGAGGAGGCGGCCGCCGGACAGCGGCACCACACGAGCTGGATCGGTTTCGGCCGCTTCAACCTCCACTTCGATCTGGACGCCGCTCGCCGCGTCGCCCTGCCCCTCGGTGTCGACCTCGGCGGCGGGCACGCCTCCCTCTACGTGCGCGTCAACTTCGGTATCCGCGTCCGCGTCGCCCGCTACGTCTCCCTGGGCCTCTACCCCTTCAACCCCACCTTCGCCAAGTTCAAAGACGAGGCCCTCAAGCGCGACAACGGCTGGTGGTCCTTCCCCACCAACATGGACGTGGCCTTCGCGTTCTAGGAAAGTCGAATTCAGGGACCGGTGAAGGAGAGCACGACCGTCGCGTCGCCGAGCTCGCACACGATGTTGTAGTCTTGTGTGCCGGGGCTGGCGGCGCTCCCGAGGTCGTAGGACACCGAGCCGCCGGGCGGCACCGTGAGATCCTGTCCCGCGTGGGGATAGTCGCGGTAGGACCCCGGGATGACGAGCGTGGCGTCGCAGTTGTTCGTGCCGGTGATCTCCAGGCTCCCGCCCGAGGCACAGTTCGACACCGTGTCGGGAAGGCTGAGATCCAGGCAGGGCGTGGGCGGCTCGATGGTCAAATCGGACACCGACGTATCGTAGCACCCGCACCCTGCCCCAAGCCCGCCGCTCCCCAGCGCGGCGATCAGCCAACCTAAACGAATCAAGCTCTCGCGTCTCCGCATGTCCTCGCCTCCATTGTGCACGAGCTCGTCGCTCAATCTCGCACGAGCGCCTCGATCTGCACCAGGTTCTCCGTAGGAGCGAACCATCCGATCTCGCCCTGGTTCATTCGAATGCCGTGTACTCCCAGCTCCTGGAGGCGCACCGGCTTCGGCACCTTCCGGAGCTCGATCCCATCACCCGTCGTGGCCTCCAGGTGTCCCATTTCGGCCTCCATCCCGCGATTCCAGGGTCCGCCGCATTATACCGCGGTGCGCCTGAAGAGCACCGGTTGAATTGACATCCTGCTCGCCTCTCTCTTACAGTTGATCCATTGAGCCTACATAGAAGGGAACCGATCATGCTGGAGCACTGGAGTTGGACCTGGGACCCGCGGTGGATCGTGATCGGCGCGCTCGCGTTGGTGCTGCCCCTCGTCACGGTGGGATGTGACGGCTGCGCGGGCGCCGCAGGCGGTTCCTGTGCCTGTGACGTGGACGAGGAGTGCCCGCCGGACCGGCACTGCGACGGGTGCCACTGCGTGGTCGACTGCGCGAGCAACGAGGACTGCCCGGAGGACCTGCCCAACTGCAACCTGGACACAGGCCTCTGCGAGGGCCCCTGCGCGAGCGGCGACGACTGCCCGCCAGAGCTCCCCAACTGCGACACCGCCACCGGGACCTGCTTCGGGCTCTGCGCCAGCCACCAGGACTGCGTCTCGCCCGAATGGCCCAACTGTCAGCTCGACGTGACCCTGGATGCGTCCGGTCTGTGCCAAGAGCCCTGCGAGCAGGCGAGCGACTGCCTCAGCCCGCTGTACCCGAACTGCGATCCAACCCCGGGCCAGTGCCTCGGGCTGTGCGAAGACGACGGGGACTGCCCGGAGGAGGCGCCGATCTGCGACACCACCACCGGGCTCTGCTTCGCACCGCCCTGCGTGAACGACACCGGGTGCGACCCGCCGAACACCGTGTGCGAAAACTGGGTGTGCGTGCCGGGGTGCGAGCAGCACGCCGACTGCGGCGCAGAGAACCGCTGCGACCTGATCACGCCCGGGCACATGTACCACTGCGAGCCCCGGGACTGCCTGGAGGACCTGGACTGCAATCCGCCCACCACGGTGTGCGACACCGACGGGCTCGCCGATCCCCTCGGCGGAGGCTACTGCCTACCCGGCTGTACGACCTACTACGACTGCCCCATCGGATACGACTGTGACCCGATCCCCGGAGAGTGCTCGGTCAAAGACTACGGCGACATCGGCCAGGACTGCGGTCTGGGCTGCAGCAGCCAGTTCTGCCTGTCCGGCATGGGCAACCAGTGCACGGCCTTCTGTTGCGCGCAGCACGACTGCCCACCGGGTTGGGGGTGCCGGCCCTACGACGACGGCACCGGCACGAACTACATGGTGGACCTCTGCGTGCCGCTGCCGCCGACCCAGGGGGAACGCCGCTACGGCCAGGTATGCACCGACGACGCAGACTGTCGCTGTGGCGAGTGCTGGGGCAACACCTGCTCCGAGTCGTGCTGCACATCGGCAGACTGCAGCCACATCCCGGGGAGCGCCTGCATGCCCGCCACCGAGCGATCCGTGTGCCGGGATCCGGGGACCGGCCTCGACCCCATGGGAGCGCCCGGATGCGGCACGAGCGGCTCCCCCGCGGACTGCCAGTCCAACCTGTGCTACTCGTTCATGAGCAACGACTCGAGCTGCATCACCGACGCGGACTGCACCCCGAGCTATCCCACCTGCTGGGACTACTGGGGCGACGGCATCACCGACTGCGTGCGGGATCAGTGCGTGGATCACTGCTGCACCACGGCGGACTGCCCGGACTACGGCGGAGATCAATTCTACTGCTCCAAGATCCGCTTCGGCATTGCCGACTACAATGTCTGCCTGCGGTACCTGAACCCTGGAACCCTGGCCGAGGGTGACGCGTGCACCGCTGGCAGCCAGTGCCGCTCCCGCTTCTGCGGGGCCGACGGATCCTGTCGCGCCCGCTGCTGCACCGACGCCGACTGCACGGATCCCGCGAAACCCAGCTGCCTCCTGGAGCAGCACTGGTCCGCCGGCAACACCCGCTGGGTCAACGTCTGCATGCCCTGACTCCTGCCAATCCCCTTCCCTCTCCTCCCAATCCTGATATGGTTGTCGCGTCCTTTCACGCACAGCGGAGGTCCCTGCATATGAGCGAGCTCGTCCTCATCGTCGGCGCCGGCTCCATGGGCGCCGGCATTGCTCAGGTGTGCGCCCAGGCCGGCCGCGAAGTCGTTCTCGTCGACATCTCCCCGGACGTGCTCGAGTCCGCCCTGCGGTCCATGCGTCCCTCCCTGGAAAAGCTCGCCCAAAAGGGCCGCCTCTCCGAGACCCCGGGGATCGTGCTGCGGCGGATCCGCACCGTCTGCGCCCCCGATGGGGCGCCACCCCCCGGACTGGACGCCGCCGTGGCCATCGAGGCCGTGCCCGAGGACCCGGCGCTGAAGCGGCGCGTGCTGACGGCCATCGAGGCTGCGGTGCCGAGCGAGACGCTCATCGGCACCAACACCTCGGGGATCCGGATCACGTCCCTCGCCGAGCCTCTCGCGCACCCGGGACGATTTCTCGGGCTCCACTTCTTCAACCCCCCAGTGCTCATGCGCGCCGTGGAGGTGGTGCGGGGCGAGGCGACCACCGACGAGACCATGGCTCGGGCCGCGGAGCTCGTGCGCGGGCTGGGCAAGGACCCGGTGCTCGTGCAGCAGGACCTGCCCGGCTTCGTGCTGAACCGCATCTCCATGACGGCCTCCAACGAGGCGATCCGCCTGGTGCAGGACGGCGTGGGAACCGCCGAGGACATCGACCGCGGCGTAAAGGGCGCCTTTGGCTGGCGCATGGGGCCCCTGGAGACCGCCGATCTGATCGGCCTCGACGTGGTGCTGGCGGCGCGGTCGCAGATCTTCGAGCAGACCGGGGATCCCCGCTTCGAGCCGCCCGAGCTGCTGCGGCGGATGGTGAAGGAAGGCAGGCTGGGCCGCAAGTCCGGCCGCGGCTTCTACGACTACGGAGGTTAGCTGTGGACCCGACCCTACCCGAAGACGTCAGGATGTTCGGCGAAACCGTGCGGCGCTTCGTTGCCCGGGAGCTGGACCCCATCGCGGAGCAGGTCGAACAGGAGGGGCGCATCCCGGAGCGCATCCTCGAGTCCATGCGCGAGCTCGGGCTGTTCGGCATGGTGATCCCCGAGGAGCACGGTGGGTTGGGCCTGTCCGCCCTGGGCATGTGCGTGGTCATGGAGGAGCTCTCCCGGGCGAACCTCTGCTTCCGCATCATGATCACCACCAACAACGGTATCGGGTCCCTCGGCCTGCTCTACGCGGGCGACGAAGACCAAAAGCGACTCCACCTGCCGGAGCTGGCCTCGGGCCGGAAGATCGGCTGCTTCGCGCTGACCGAGCCGGAGGCGGGCTCGGACGCCGCTTCCATCCGCACGACCGCGGTGCGCGACGTGGACGGCGCCGGCTACGTGCTCAACGGCACCAAGATCTGGATCACCAACGCCGATATCGCGGACTACTTCACGGTCATGGCCACCGTGGACCGGGCCCGGGGCGCCAAGGGGCTTACCGCGTTCTGGGTGGAGCGGGACACTTCCGGGCTGACCGTCGGACGCACCGAGGCCAAGATGGGGCTGCACGGAACCCAGGTGGCCGAAGTGATCCTGGAGGACTGTCGGGTCCCGGAAACCGCCCGCCTCGGCGAGGAGGGCGAGGGATTCGGGCTGGCCATGCGCGTACTCGACCACGGTCGGCTCAGCATCGCCGCCAGCGCGGTGGGCGCGGCGCAGCGGCTCCTCGAGGCCATGGTGGAGCACGCCACCACCCGCGTGCAGTTCGGCAAACCCATCTCCCGGAACCAGGCGATCCAGTGGATGCTGGCAGACTCGGCCACCGAGCTCGAGGCCGCCCGCTGCCTGGTGCGGAGGGCGGCCGAGAAGAAAGATCGGGGCAAGCGGGCCACCAAGGAGTGCTCCATGGCCAAGCTCTACGCCACGGAAATGGCCTGTCGGGTGGCCGACCGGGCCGTGCAGGTCTTCGGCGGCATGGGCTTCATGCGCGGGAACATCGCCGAGCGCTACTACCGGGATCTGCGCGTCTATCGGCTCTACGAGGGCACCAGCGAGATCCAGCGCCTCGTCATCGCCCGCCAGCTTCTCGATCCGTCGTAGCCCTGCCATGCGCCCTCAAGAAAGCGGCCCCAACGGCAACAACGACAAGACCCACGGCCTGCTCCCAGAACAGCAGCCACGCCGGGGACTCCCGGAGCGCGCGGAGAAGCACCCCTCGGAGGAGTGCGTGGGCCAGCAAAGCGGCGCCCAGGAAAAGCGGGAGTCGACTCCGGGCCTTGGCCTTCGGCCCCCCGACCAGGAGCAGCGCCGCACCGGTGAGCAGCAGCACCGCGGCGAGGGACGGATAGATCCGCAGCTCCAAGAGTAGGAGCCAGACATCCCGCGTGAGCAGCAGGTTCGTGCCGAACAT
This sequence comes from bacterium, assembly GCA_043825095.1. Taxonomy (GTDB): domain Bacteria; phylum Myxococcota_A; class Polyangia; order HGW-17; family JAJRWW01; genus JBDRSE01. The sequence goes on along the minus strand of JBDRSE010000262.1, from coordinate 10,286 downwards.
CCCAAGGCTCCGGTGCAGTGGCCGGATGGATGCGGTCCACGGCAGGATCGCCAGCAACCCCAGGACCAGCGCGACGCACACCCAGCCCCAATGGCGCCCCGCTACGCGATCACCCTCACCACGCTGCGCGCGGAAACTGCCGGCCAGGACAAACAGGCCCGAGGCCAGAGCCGCGACCGCCAGAACCGAGCAGATGGAACGGACAGACTCCAGCGGACCACCGAGGCCGGCGCCGAAAACGACGCCCAGCACCAAGCCCACCTGCCCGAGCGACAAGAGCAAGAGCCCGCGCCTCAGCTGGGGCATCCCCGGCTCGGACCGACGCCTGAGCCAAAATAACAGCGCGAGGGCGACGAGCAGCACCATGGGCGCCAGAACGTAGGTCGACCCAGCCGCCAGAGCCTGCTGCGTCTTGCTGAGCGAGCTCGGGGGCAAGCGGAGTCGCCTGGGCTCGTGTCGCGGGCCGGGGCCTCGCGCCAACGGCAGACCGCGCGCACGCCATGCCGCCATGCCGCCCCGCAGGCTGTACACCCGTGCGAAACCGCGACTCCGGACCACGGCCCCGGCCACCACGGACAGCCGACCGTGGTAGCAGATCGTGACCACGACCCGCTCCCGGGTGACCCCGAGGTTCGCCATATACGCGTCGACCTGGGAGGGGCGCAAGGACACAGCACCCGGCACATGGCCCTGGGCGAAGGACTTCGAATCCCGGACGTCCAGGAGGATCGGCTTGGGGATTCCGGCGATCCACCGGCGCAGCCGCGCGGAGTCGACCCGGTCCACGTCCAACAGCGTCGCCATCACGGGCTCGCAGCCGGACGACGTCACGAGCGCCGTCGTTGCCAGGAGCACCGCCGCCGGGAGCCCAATCGCCGCGCCATGAGGGCGCGGTCGCGACGAGGCGCTGCGGCTCACCGCTTCTCCTTTACAAAGAGCTCGCCGAACACGTCCAGCAGCCGGACGAGATCGTGCACCCGCCAGATCGTGGCCACGGTCACGTGGGAGAGCAGCGGCGTAATGAGCAGCCGCTGACCGTGCCCACCCTTCCGAGCTCGCAGCTCCTCGAAGATCCGCCTCGAGTGCTCGGGAGGCACGACCCGATCATTCCGGTCGGTGAGCATCATCACCCGGCCCTCGAGCTCGGCCAGCTTGCCACGAGGCGAGAGCCGGTCCAGGTGCTCCCGGGCCATCACCTCCAGCCCGACCGTGCCCACCGGGCGATGCCGCAGCGCGGCCTCGTAGAACCGACGCTCGGCCTCCGGGGACGGCTCGCAGCAGAACCCCTCCAGCAGCCGCTGCAGCTCCAGCCGCTGTTCGGCGTCGAGACCCAGCTCCTCCCGGGCCCGCTGGGCCAGGCAAAGCACTGCGTACACATCATCCCGCCACACCTGCTCCGGGTCGTCGAACCGGGGAACGCGCTCGGCCAGGGCGTCGTAGATGGACGCGAGCTGGTGATGCGGCCCAAACAGGATCAGCGGCCCGACCTTGCCCTGCAGCTCGGGCGTCACGGCCGCGGCCAAGGCGATCCCAGCCCCGAAGCTGAAGCCCACGATCCCGATCTGCCCGCCGTGCGACTCCTGCAGCGTGGCGACGAGGTCTCGAATGGCCTCCAGATCCGCGAGGTCTTCGCGAAAGGAGTGCAGGCCGGGCAGGTGCACCGACGCCATGCGAAATCCGGAACCGGCGAAAACTTCACAGAATCGGATCAGCCGCGAATCTCGCTCTCCCTGCGCCGTCATGCCGGACACCGCCACCAGCGTTCGACGAATACGCCTCGACGGCTCGTAGAGATCGTACTCCGTACCCGCCTCGGTGACGCCGCGAACCAACCCCTTGTCACCGGTCGCCCTCTCCCCTCCCCCCAACCGACGCATCATCCAGGCCGCCTGGATCGCCCGCCGGATTCTGCCGAAGGCGAGCACCACGCCGAGGTGCAAGGTCACGACGCTGACCAGGAACACCGCGCGACGGTGGGGCTCCATCCAGGGCGAAGCGATCACGCCGATGTTCCCTGCCACCAGAAGCACCAATCCCACGGGCCAGCGCAGACGACTCAGCACAGAAACCCCGTCGAGAGTTAGAGGTCCGAGCGGCCCTGCCGGAGCAGTCCGCCCCGGCCCGTGGCCCACTGGAGACAGTTGTCGGCCGCGCCGGGCAGGTCCCAGATCTGCACGCCGCCGTCGCCCCCGCCGAGGGTGTCCTTGAGGGAGATGATCAGCTCCGGCTGGTCATCGCCGTCCACGTCCGCGATGGTGGGCGCGGCCATGCTGCCCCGACCGAAGATCTCGATCCGGTGCAGCTCGACGCCGTTGTTGTTGAGGATGATGAGGTGCGCCGGAGTCTCCGGCTCTCGCGGGGCGCCCGAAGTGAAGGTCGTGAATACGATCTCCGGGACGCCGTCCCCGTTGAGGTCTGCGATGAGTGCCTCTCCGGCGCCCGTGTACGGCGACGACAGGGTGCCGAAGGTGTAGGTCCAGAGCTGCTCCCCGGTGGACGAGAAGGCGTACAGCTTGCCGTCGTAGGCAGGTGCGAGGATCTCCAGGCCGGCGTTCTCGCTGATGTTGCCGATGGACGGTGACGACCGGGTCGGCACGATGTTCTGGCCGAGGCTGCCGTTGTGCAGCGGCATACCGGTGTCCTTCGGCCACTCCCACCCGGCGGGGCGGGTCATGTCGTGGTTGATCACCCAGAAGGTCACGCCCTGGTTGTCCGTGGAATTCGAGTGCTCGTGGTCCCCCACCAGCACCACCTCCAGGTCCCCGTCCCCGTCGATGTCCGCCAGCGCAGGCGGGCTGTACGTGAACTCTGAGCGGTCCCCGGTGCCCCATCCCTGCTGCGACAGGGCCAGGTCGTGGTACGCCTCCACCGCCGTAATCACCCGGTCGGTGAAGCTGCTGTCCGTGGGAAACGGGTTGCCGTCCCGGTCGAAGATGCCGAACCCGATGGCGTCGTAGGAAGAAATGACGTCCAGGAAGCCGTCCCCATCCATGTCCGCCAGGCCGATGTTCTGGTTGTAGCCGCCAAAGTCCCAGCACTCCTCCGCCGGGTCCGGCGGGTCGCACGTCGCATGATTCACCTGGGGCCAGCCGGACCGGAAGGTGCCGTCCAGACTGTAAACCGCTGTTGTCGGCCCCGCGCTGGTCTTGTTCACCACGATCTCCACCATCCCGTCACCGTCCAGGTCCCCCGCCGTGATCGAACGTACCTCGTCCGAGCCGCCGAAGTGCTGCGGCCAACCGGGCAGCAGCTCCCCCAGGTGGTCGTACACCGCCACGTTCACCCCGGAGGAGCTGTCGGCGTCCGATCCCACGGCAATCTCCAAATCCCCGTCGTTGTCAAAGTCCCCCACCACCGGGGACGCCCACATCCGACTGCTCCCATGGTCCTCAGGGTCCGAGGCATTGAACGACCAGGCCGCCCGCCAAACCAGCGCGCCGGTGTTGTCCCAGACGTAGAGCACCGAGTGCCTCGCGGCGATGATCTCCATCGTCCCATCGTTGTCCAGGTCCGCCACGGCCGGCGCCGCCAGCCAGTTCTCATCCCAGCTCGCCGGGAGTGTCTGCCGCAGGGTCGGCGCCTGCACCGCGCCCGTCGGTCCACCCGGCAAGGGCGCACAAGGGGTCGTCGCATCCTGCTCGCAGGCATCGGCCCCGGCCGGGTGGTACCCCGCCGCGCACAACCGACAGTTGGCCCCAAGGTACCCCACGTTACAGCTACACACCGCCTGCCCCGAGCTGTCGTCACAGCTCCCCCCGCCATTGGCCTCGTTGCAGGTATCCGTCCCACAGAGCAGCGGCAAACACGCCCCGCCATCCTCCACATACCCGTCGTCACACTGGTCACATCCCGACCCCGTATACCCCTCGTTACAAGTACACACCACCGCCCCCGAGCTGTCGTCACAGCTCCCCCCACCCACCCCCTCGTTGCACGTATTGGTCCCACACTCCGGCACCCCCCCATCGTCGTCCCCACAGCCAAACCAGGGGATAACGCCCGTCGTGATCGCAATCGCCAGGCCAGCCATCCACATCCGCTTTGAGCTCATGTAAATACCTCCCGTTAACACGAGGGATCATACGGGAGTCCCTGGGACAAAGCAAAGGGGCGCGCACTGGACCCCGGTGCTTGACAACTCCCTACGCAACTGCTGTATCTGACTCGTCATTGATCTGCCACGCGCCCCCAGGAGGACCCATGAGCGAGGATTCACCCAAGCCGAAGCGCATCGCCGCAGCGAAGCAGATGAAGAAGGTCATGGCCGACCATTTCCTGGGGGTTGATGCGGCGTCCAAGGACCCGAAGCGCAAGGTGGCGTGGTGTACGAGCGTGGGGCCGGCGGAACTGCTGCAGGGGTTTGGGTTCGAGGTGTACTACCCGGAAAATCATGCGGCAATTCTGGGGGCTACGCGGCAGGCGACGGACTATATTCCGCATGCGAACGCGGTGGGGTACTCGCCGGATATCTGTTCGTATCTGACAGCGGACGTGGGGGCTTTTTTGAAGGGGTATACGCCGCTGACCAAGGCGTATGGCATCGAGTCGGTGCCCAAGCCGGACGTGCTGGTCTACAACACCAACCAGTGCCGGGACGTGCAGGACTGGTTCATGTGGTACGCGCGCCACTGGGGCGTGCCCTGCGTGGGAGTGCACACGCATCGGAATGTGGGTGAGGTGACCGAGGACTACGTACAGTCCATCGCGGCCCAGCTCGAGCGGCTGAAGAGGGAGCTTGAGCCCATTGCCGGCGGGCTGGATATGGACCGGTTCCGGGAGTCGGTGCGGCTCTCCAAGCGCTGCTCCGAGCTGTGGGAGAAGGTGCTACGCACCGGCTCGGCCCGGCCCGCGGCCCTCACCTTCTTCGACGGCACGATCCACATGGGCCCGGCCGTGGTGCTCCGCGGCACCCAGGTGGCCGTGGACTACTACGAGGGGTTGCTGGCAGAGCTGGAGGAGCGGGTCCGGGATTCCGTGGCCGCCGTGGAAGGAGAGAAGCACCGCATCTACTGGGAGGGCATGCCTGTCTGGGGCAAGCTGCGCCCCCTGAGCGAGCAGTTCCTGGAGCTGCGCACCACGGTGGTGGCGTCTACCTACTGCAACTCCTGGATCTTCAACCAGCTGGATCCGGACCACCCCTTCGAGTCCATGGCGCGCGCCTACACCGAGCTGTTCATCGTGCGGAACGACCGGGTGAAGGAGGAGTACATTGCCCGCATGTGCCGGGACTACGGAGTGGACGGCATCTTGTACCACGACGCCAAGACCTGTCCGAACAACTCCAACAACCGCTACGGCATGCCCCAGCGACTGCAGGAGCGGCTCGGGATCCCGTTCCTGGTGGTCAACGGCGACCTGAACGACCTCCGGTGCTACTCCGAGGAGCAGGCCCGCACCTCCATCGAAGCCTTCGTGGAGCAGCTGGATCAGGCGGACTGAGCGGTCGACATGAGCTACTTCGCCGGCGTGGACGTGGGCTCCGGGTACACCAAGGCGGTGATCCTGAACGGCTCCCTGGCCGTCATCGGCCGCGGGCTCACCCACTCCGGCGCGGACTTTGCCGCCGCGGCCGCGCGCGCCCGCGACGAGGCCCTGGCCGAGGCGCAGCTCGACGCCGCAGAGCTCGAGGGTGTCGTTTCCACGGGCTACGGCCGCACTAACGTGAGCTTCGCCACCGGGACCCGTACCGAGATCGACTGCCACGCGCGAGGGGCGTACCATGACCTCCCCCAGGCCATCACCGTGGTCGACATCGGCGGCCAGGACAACAAGATCATCCGAGTGGACGGCGGCGGCAGGCGGATCGACTTCACCATGAACCGCAAGTGTGCCGCCGGAACCGGCTCCTTCCTCGAGGAGATCGCCTTCTGGCTGAAGATCCCCCTCGAGGACTTCTCGACCCTCGCCGAGCAGTCCACCGACCCCAGCGTCTCCATCGGCTCCTACTGCACGGTGTTCGCGAAAACCGAGATCCTGGCCAAGATCCGGGAGGGGGTCGCGGCTACGGACCTGGCGCGGGCCGCCCTGGAGTCCGTGGCCAAGCGGGTGCTCGAGTCCAAGGTAATCTCCGGAGACGTGGTGCTCACCGGCGGCGTCATTGCCCACGTACCCAAGATGCAAGACATCCTGGCCGCCGTGCTCGGCGCCACTGTCCTCGTACCCCCCTTCCCCCAGCACACCGGCGCCCTGGGCGCGGCCCTGGCCGCCCACCGAAAAGCCTGAATTCGGAGAACCACCATGGCGAACCTCGACCCGCTCTTCTTTCCAAACAACATCGCCGTCATCGGCGCGTCGAACCGACCGCTGACCATCGGACACCGGATCGTGAGCAACCTGCTCGACAACGGGTTCACGGGCAAGGTGTACCCGGTGAATCCCAAGGCGACACCCATCCTCGAGCAGGAGGCCTTCCCGTCGATCCTGGAGGTGCCGGGCGAGGTGGATCTGGCCCACGTCATCGTGCGCAACACCCAGGTGGGCCCGGTGCTGGAGGACTGCGCGAAGAAGGGCGTCAAGGTCTGCATCGTGAACACCTCGGGCTTCAAGGAGACCGGCGCTGCGGGGGCTGCGCTGGAGCAGGAACTGGTGGTCATCGCCAAGCGCACCGGCCTGCGGCTCTTCGGCCCCAACTGCCAGGGCGTCATGAACACGGATCCCAAGGTGAGCCTCTACTCGAACTTCACCTTTGCCGAGATGTCCCCGGGGCACATCTCCATGGTGTGCCAGGGGGGCGGCGTGGCCGAAGTGATCAACAACTACTTCGGCATGAACCGCGTCGGGCAGCGCATGTACGCCTCCAACGGCAACGCCTGCGACATCTCCATTCCGGAGATCCTGGAGTACTACGGCGACGACGCGCAGACCCACGCCATCGTGCTGCACGTGGAGAGCTTCGCCGACCCGACGGAGTTCCTCGAGCGGGTTCGGCCCGTGGCCGCGAAGAAGCCCATTCTGGCCCTCAAGAGCGGAACCACACCCGAGGGTGCGCGTGCGGTGTCTTCCCACACCGGCGGGCTGATGGCCCAGGACACGGTCACCGACGTTCTCTTCGACAAGTGTGGAGTCCTGCGGTTCACGAGCCTGGCCGAACTGTGCGAGGTGGCCCAGGCCTTTGCCACGCAGCCCATCCCCAAGGGGAACCGCATCGGCATGGTCACCAACGCCGGGTCGCCGGCGATCATCGTCACCGACGAGGCGATCCACGCCGGGCTGAAGGTGCCGGACCTGAGTGACTCCTCCAAGGCCTTCCTTGGGGAAAAGCTGCAAGCCATCGCCTCCATCGCCAACCCCATCGACATGATGGCCACCGCCTCCGGGGAGGAGTTCGGCGCGTCCCTGCAGGCGCTGCTGGACGACCCGAACCTGGACGCGGCGGTGATCTGCTTCATGACGCCCTTCTTCGTGGACACCCTGGCCATCGCCGACGCGGTGGTGGAGCAGGCGAAGCGCACGGACAAGACGCTCATCGCCGTGGCGATGACCAACCCCGGGGGCAAGGCCGAGTGGCGCGAAACCGTGGACCGGGTCCGCGCCGCGGGGGTGCCGGTCTACTATTTCCCCGCGTCGGCCGCCCGCGTACTGCACCACATGGATCGCTTCCGCCGCCTGCGGGATCGCCCGCAGGCGGCGCCCCCTGTGCTGCGTGTGAACACCGCCGAGGCGAAGTCCCTCCTGGCCGGCGCTAAAACGGGCCCGGACGGCTTCCTGCAGCCCGGTGACGTCTCGCGGCTGCTCACGGCCTACGACATTCCCGCCGCCCTGGAGCGGCGGGGCACGAGCTGGGACGAGGTCCGTCAGGCCGCCGCCCAGATCGGCTATCCGGTGGTGCTCAAGGCCGAGGCGCCGACACTGATCCACAAGACCGAGTCGGGCGCGGTGATCCTCGACATCGCCGAAGACGCGACCCTCGAGGCCGCCCACGCCCAGCTGCAGAAGCGGCTCTCAGACGTCCCAGAGCTCGGGTTCCTGATCCAGAAGTACCTCGCCCGGGGCACCGAGGTCATCGTCGGCGGCGCCCGAGCAGCGGGCCTGGGCTCCATGATCATGTTCGGCCTGGGCGGCATCCACGTGGAGCTCTTCAAGGACGTGGTGTTCAAGCTCGCTCCCCTGAGCCGCCCCGAGGCCCGGGAGATGATCGAGTCCATCACCTCGGCTCCGCTGCTCTCCGGTTTCCGCGGGCAGCCCGCCGTGGATCAGGGCGCGCTGGTGGAGATCCTGCTCAAGGTGTCCCGGATGCTGGCTGACCACCCAGAGCTCGAGGAGCTGGATCTCAACCCGGTGATGCTCTTCCCGGAGGGAACCGCCCCCGCGGTGGTGGACGCGCGCATCAAGGTGACCAAGAACGACTGATCCTCGACCGCTTCTCCGAAGGAGCTCCCATGGCACACTGGCTCAACCTCGGCGAGATGCTCAAGCTGAACGCCCGGAAATATCCCGACACCATCTGTCTGATGGACGCTCTACGCTCCTACACCTTCCCCCAGACCAACGCCCGTGTGAATCGGCTGGCCTCCGGGCTGCTCGGCCTGGGCCTGCAGAAGGGCGACCGCGTCTCCTGCCTCCTGGAGAACTGCATCGAGTTCGTGGAGCTCTACCTCGCCGCGGCCAAGGTAGGCCTGGTGGTCAACCCCATCAACTTCCGGCTCGTGGGCCCTGAGGTTTCCTACATCGTGAGCCACGCCGACTCCAAGGCCTTCGTAGTGCACGACGAGTTCACAGAGCTGGTGAACGGGATCCGCGCCGCGCTCACCCAGATCCCCGCTGAGCGCTTCGTCGTCGTCGGTGCGCCCCAGGCGGGCTATCTCCCTTACGAGGAGCTCCTCGGCCGCGGAGAAGCCGCCGAGCCCGAGGCCGACGTCCGGCCCGAGGACACCTGGATCCTGCTGTACACTTCGGGCACCACCGGCAAGCCCAAGGGTGTGGTGCGCTCCCACGAGTCCTACGTGGCGTTCTACCTGATCAACGCCATCGACTTCGACTTCCGCCCCGGAGACCGGGTGCTCAACATCATGCCGCTGTGTCACGTGAACACCACGTTCTTCACGTTCACGTTCACCTACATCGGCGCTTCGACCTATGTGCACCCAGCGCGCAGATTCGATCCCCGGGAGCAGCTCGACATCATCGAGAAAAACCGGATCACGTTCATTTCGCTCATCCCCACGCACTATGCGCTGCTGCTCGCCCTGCCCAAGGAGGAGCGTGCGAAATTCGACGTCTCCTCGGTCAAAAAGCTGCTCTGCTCCTCGGCCCCCGCGCGGATCGAGCAGAAGCAGGCGGTCATGGAGTGGTTCCAGGGCGTGGAGCTCTACGAGGGCTACGGCTCCACCGAGGCCGGCATTGTCACGACCCTCATGCCCCACGAGCAGCTCACCAAGCCCGGCTCCATCGGCAAGGAGAGCCTGGGCACCGACTTCGTGTGGATCCTGGACGAGCGCAAGCAACCCGTGGCCCAGGGCGAGATCGGCGAGCTCTACAGCCGCGGCCCCATGCTCTTCGACGAGTACTACAAGGCGCCGGACAAGACCGCCGAGTCCCACGCCGGCGAGTGGTTTTCCGCCGGGGACATGGCCTACCAGGACGAGGACGGCTACTACTTCCTCGTGGACCGCAAGAACAACATGATCATCACCGGCGGGGAGAACGTCTTCCCCTCCGAGGTGGAGAACGTCATCTCCACCCACCCGGCCGTGTTCGACGTCGCCGTGATCGGCCTTTCGGATCCCAAGTGGGGCGAGGCCATCAAGGCCGTGGTCATCCTGCACGACAACCCCGACGCCCAGGCCACCACCGAGCAGGAAATCCGCGACTACTGCGCCGGCAAGCTCGCCGGCTACAAGCGCCCCAAGACCGTCACCTTCATCCCCCCCGAGGAGATGCCCCGCACCGCCACCGGCAAGATCCTCCACCGCATCCTCCGGGACCGGTACACCGACCACCAGGACCGGCGATGAACCCCAAGCTCCTAACCACCCTCGACAAGGTCCTCGACGACGTCATCGACATCCTCGAAGAGAGCGACTGGGCCGACGAGGCCGCGTGGTACCACGACCTGCGGGCCACCCTCCTCGGGCTGGATCCCGACTCTGCGGACTTTACCGAGCTCCTGGTGGAGCTCGAGCGCTCCTTCTTGGAGATCGGGTCCTTCATGGACGTCCCCCTCGCACCCAAGGAAACCCTCGCCACCGTGGCGGAAACCCTCCAAGTCGCCATCGAGTCCCAACGCCAGCAGTGGGGACTCATCTCCTGCGCCAGCGGCATCATCCAGCAGATCAAGAAAGAGATTC
>JBDRSE010000261.1:0-19139 GCA_043825095.1 bacterium | reverse complement strand
CGGGTGCGCTAGCCTCACGGACCACTCCGCGCAGCGACCATTTCCCTCTTTTTCGCGCAGAGCCGCTATACTATCCCTCGAATGATGTGCTGTTTACGCGCCATGATCGTGGCGGTGCTGTTCGCGAGCGCGGGCTGCTCGGACCGCTCTCCGGCGGCGGAGTGCGAGCCGGGGCGGCTGTACTGTGAGGGTGACAGGTTGCTGCTCTGCCGCGGCGATGGGGTTTCCTATGACGAGCAGGACTGCGCCGCCGTGAACCAGGTGTGCCACGCCGGGCTCGGCTGTCTCGACTGCCATCCCGACGGGCTGTTTTGCCTGGGGGATGACGTGGTGCGGTGCACCGCCGACGGCGCCGGGTTCGAGCAGGTGGCGAGCTGCCGCGTCACCGAGGGCGAAGCCTGCTACCTCGGCAACTGCATCCAGGCCTGCGAAAAGTCCGTTGCGGACCGCAGCTACGTGGGGTGTGAGTACTGGGCCGTGGACCTGGACAACGCGCGAATCAGCTCGGTTGAGAACGCCGCGGCGCAGCAGTTCGCCGTGGTGGTGTCCAACGTGAGCGGCATGCCGGCCCGGGTGGTGGTGGAGCAAAACAACGCGCCCCCGGGTTGGCCCCTGGAGCTGGAGGTGGTGACCGAGGTCACGGTCCCCCCCAAGGGGCTCCAGGTGATCGCGCTCCCGTCACGGGAGGTGGACGGATCTCCCCCCGGGGAGTTCGATGCAGGAGGTCACAGCGCGCTGACCTCCAACGCCTACCGGGTCACGAGCAACGTGCCCATCGTGGCCTACCAGTTCAATCCACTCGAGAACGTCGACGTCTTCTCCAACGATGCGTCGCTGCTCATCCCCAGCTCGGCCATCGATCGTGACTACATCGTAATGGGCTGGCCGCAGACCATTGCCGACACGACAGACCCGGCCACGGATTTCCACCGCAACCTGAGGGCTTTTTTGACCGTTGTGGGTGTCGAGCCGGGCACCGACGTGTCGATCACGGTCGCCACCGATGTGGTGGGCTCCGAACAGATTCCGGCGATGCAGCGGGGGGAAACCCGCAGCTTCAGCTTGGGGCCCTTCGACGTGCTGAACCTGGAGACGGGTCACTACCTGGCCGACTTCACGGGCTCCCTGGTGGAGGCGGACAAGCCGGTGGTGGTGTTCTCGGGCTCGGAGGCGTCGGACGTGCCGTACGTGCCTGACCTGTCGACGCGCCGCTGCTGCGCGGACCACCTGGAGCACCAGCTCTTTCCCATCAGCTCCGCCGGGGTGAGCTTCGTGGCGGCGCGTACACCCGCGCGGACGCCCGCCGTCCTGGCCGCAGGGGGGGACGTGAGCGTCGTGGAGGAGCCGGAGTACTTTCGCATCCTCGCCACGGAGAACAACACGCTCGTGGTCACGGCGCTTCCTCCCCCGGACGATCGGATTCAGCTCGACGTCGGAGAGCACGTGACCCTGGAAGCCTGGTGCGACTTCACCATCAACGCGAGCCAGCCGATCTTTGTCGGGCAGTTCACAGCCAGCCAGGCGACCACCGGTCTGGACCTCCAGATTCCGGGCGGGGATCCGTCGTTCATCCTGGTGCCCCCCATCGAGCAGTGGCGCCCGAACTACGTCTTCCTCACCCCGAACAAGTACGCCTTCGACTTCATCATCGTGGTGGCGCCCCCCAACACGCCGGTGTTCCTCGACGAGCTCCCGCTCCCCGACCACTGCGAAACCGAGCAGCCCATCTGCGGGGCGAGCCCGGATCCCACGGCCCACATCGTCTACCGGTGTCAGCTCAGCTTTCCGCGCGTGAACACGAGCCTGCCCTACCCGGACAACATCGAGCAGGGTGTGCAGGACGACGGGTATCACGTGCTGACCGCCGACCGGCCGGTGGGGCTGATCGTCTACGGCTTCGACTCACACGTCAGCTATGGGTACGCAGGCGGGCTGTACCTGAAGAAGATCAACGTCAAGTAGCTAGTTACTGCAGTTGGGGCCGAAGCAGCGGCCGCCGAGGTGCTGTCGGCGATTGAACAGGCTCGGGTTCACTCCGTGGTCGTACCACTTGGTGCGGGATTCGCGCTTCGTGGCTGAGCTGGGCACGCGCATGGCGTGGGAGCGCTTCTGGGCCGGCGGGCGGCGCATGCTCGGCTTGGTGGGGAGGCTCTTTTCCACCATGCGCGCGAAGCCGCCCATCTTGATGAGCATCGAGAGGTTGAGCAGTCCCGGGTTGCCCTTCTTGCGGCCGGTGTTGTAGCCATCGGCCATCTTGGCGAAGCCGCCCATCTTGAGGAGCATCGGCAGGTTCAGCATGGGCGGCTGTTTCTTGCGCACGGCGACCCGGGCGCGGTCGGCCATGGTCTTGCCCATGGACTTGCTGAGCCGCTTCTGGCGCGTTGACTCGACCCCCATGTTGCCGCTGCCGCTCTCCGGCTCGTCGGCGGCGCCATAGAGCTTGGCAAAGCCGCCCATCTTGATCAGCTTGGGCAGGTTGAGCAGCGCGGGGTTCCCCTTCTTCCCGTTGCGGAACGACTTGGTCTGGGAGGCGTGGCCCTTGGACTTGGCGCTCTCGGCTTTCCCGCTCTCGGTCAGCATGGCCGCGGCGCCGATGGACGCCCGCCCGGTGGTGACGCTCGAGCGAATCGCCTGCCGCTTCTTGGCGACCTTCTCCATTGCGGTGCCGGGCTGCGCCTGCTGAACCTCAGGCGTGAAGGAGTCCGGGACATAGGTAATACGAGGCGCCGTGTTGGTCGTGTGAGCACAGCCGATCAGCATCAGCGCGATCGTGCCCATTCCGATGAGTCCGAAGTTTCTGGTTCTCATGGAGTGTCTCCTTACCCGGTTCGGGTCCTTGGTCGTTGATATTTCGGCTTCAGTCCAAGGGGAAATTAAAGCAACCCCTGTGCCAAAAATCAACCATGTGAGCTAACTGGCTGAAATAATGCAAATCAGGCCGTTTTCACGCACAAGCCTCGGCGCCTTCGTCAGCCGATGCACATCAGATATCTGAGGGAATCGTGAGGTTCTTAACAGGACTGTGCCTATGGCTTACGCCATCGGCCGCCCATGGTCAGCTGCTCGCCGGCGGCGTCTTTTCCGCTCCAGGCGAACACCAGCCACTGCGCGGCCTGCGGTTTGGAGCCGGGGGGCAGGGTGAGGAGCACGGCTCCCGGTTTGAGCCCGGCCTTGGTGTCCACCTGCTGCAAGGGCGTGCGGCGGCCCTTGCTGTCCTCCCACAGGACGGTCAGTTTGCCCGCGGCGAGGTCCGGACCGCTGTGGGTCACCACGAGCTGCTTGCCGCGGCGCAGGATTTCCAGGCGCCCCCGCAGGAGAAACCGTAGAAATCCAGCAGAGTAACGGGTCGCGCGGGGAATCAGGCGCGTGGCCGACGCCTTGTAGCAGCTCTTGTCCAGCGTGAGCTCGAGGGTGCCGCCGCGGTTGATGCGATAGGCGAAGATGTACGGGTTTTCGGCCGAGCCGAAGTACACTCCACCCCTTTTTGCGAGGCCGAGGTGTAGCCTCGGGATGTGCGGGGAGGGGATTCGTATGGATTTCCGAAGCGTCTCCAGTACGTCAGTAGGTGAGTCTCCCCGCGCGATACGGAAGCCGGTCGGGAGGGAGCCGAGTGAGAAGAAGCTCCTCTGGGTGTAGTCGGCGAGGCCGGTGCCGGCGCGATTGCGGAAGAAGTCCCTGAGGCGCGAATAGGAGGGGATCGTACCCGACACCTTGGGAATCCCGGAGCGGCCCCACTGCTTTCGCACGTAGGTCTCGTAGGCGCTCGCTCGATCGAGTCGGATGTTGCTTCGACGGACGAGGTAGGTGCCGACGAAGTCATTTCTGACGTGGGCGGGTACGGCCATGTCTTGAAGCAGGTGGAGCAGCGCGCCGGCGGTGAGCAGCGCCATTGCCAGATGGTGACGGCGGGCGGCCTGGGTTGGGCTGATCAGCGCGGCCAGACGATGCTTGTGGTGCTGGCTGAGATTCAGCTCGTTGAAGCGGTGGGTCGCCCAGCGCAGCGCGCTCTTGCCGTTGAGATTGAAGTTGCTCCCGGTCCAGATCCCGCCGAAGTTCCCGTGTCCGTCCATGAAGTCCAGGACGCGCATCCGGAGGGAGAGCCCCCAGCGCCCGGTGGAGTTTCGGAGCCCCCTTCCGTTGCGAGGGTTGAAGAAGTGGTTGCGGCCGCGAGTGAAGGGCATCTCCTCGAGCACCGAGCCGGCGGCGAGCCAGCTGAGCGCGCGGTTGTTGTGGTTGTGATCCGGGCGGTAACCGTGGGCGGGATCGAGGTCCTTGAGGTGCTGGCGGAGGTCCTCCCGCAGCAGATACGGAACCCGCATCGGATCGAGGCGCACCGGCTCGAAGATGCCCAACGGCAAGCCGTGAACCGAGCTGAGGTAGCTGTGCAGCAGGTTCTTGTGCAGGGCCGCCCGCTCGGTCATGCCGGCGTGGGTGGTGGCGGGATCGTACGCCTCTGCCGGTGGCGTGAAACCGACGACGAGCACCAGGATGAGTGCGACTCTTCGAAACGTCACTTCAGCACCGGAACCCGCGGCTGCACGGGCTGGAAGGGGTTGACGTTCGTATCCGGGAGGACACGCTTCAAGTCTTCGTCGGGGCGGTCCAGGCGGTCCAGGCGGTCGTGAATCAGCCGTGCCACCTTGAGCAGCTTGTCGTCGTCCTTGCACAGACTCCACCCGCAGGTGAGGGCGACCACGATCCCTTTGTTGCTCGTGAGCCACACCACGGCTCCGATGTCTTTGTTCCGGGCGCGGAAGGAGCGCTGGCCGAGCTCGTCCTTGGGCGTGGCGCCCGGGTACGCGGCCAGCAGCTTCTTGTAGTGTCGCGCGGCGGCGGCGGTGCCGAGGCGCCAGACGCGGTAGGCCGCGTCGAACCGCTGGGTCTTGCCCTCCGCCCGGAAGTGACGGCTGTCATAGCGCGCGGACCTCGGGATGTCCTTCAGGCGCTGGATGAGGAAGCCCCCGTCATAGCCGGTCACGTCCTCGATGTCGTCTTCGTCCAGCAGCTTCGCGGCGTTGAGCAACCCTTTGCCGACTTCGGTCGACGACGATCCACCCGCCGATCCGTCGAGGGGGCGACCCTCGAGCTGCGCAACGGCGGCCTGCACCTCCCAGGCGCTCGCCTTGACCAGCGGTCCATGTCCCCCGATGAAGCGGACGTGATCCACGTGGGACAGGTCGGGGTTCCAGCGCTCGAGACGGATTTTGTTTTCGACCTGCACAAAATCGAATCGCCTGGCGTTGCCGGGGAAGATGCGATCGGAGCGGTACGCGACGAAGCCACGCTTGTACACCACGAGCCGCAGGCCGGCGATGGCCTGGGTGGCGCCGCTCGGGAGCTCTGCGAGCTTTGGAATGGTGTACATGCCGTTGTCGTCGGTTTTGGTGACGTAGACTCCGGCGCCCCCCGGAACAACGAATCCGACGCCCCGCACAAAGCCCCAGGACGCGTAGACCAGTGCCTTGGGCACGGGATTTCCAGTGCCGCTGTCCACAACCTGGCCGGTGAAGGGACCGAGCAGGTCTCCTCGGCGGGACGTGTCCGTTCGTTCCGCGAACTCGGCCTCGTACACGAAGGGTGAACAGTGGACGAGCACCGCCGTGAGGGCGACAGTCAGGCTGCTATTTCGGATCATTCGCGACAATTTTCGTATTTTCATTGACTTGGCGCCGCCGGCTTCTATTATCCTAACCTCCTGAGCTTGTAAATGATTTTGTCACAGTAAAAGCTCAGGATAAGAAACGTTGGCGAGGCGTCGTCGTCTCGTGATTCCATTCAACGACATGCTTCATACACCAATACCGTACGTTGGACCAGGGCAAGGGCCAAAGTGATGCCTCGCTGCCGCACATGTGGGCGGGTGAATCCTGAGGTGGCCGCCTTTTGTCAGGATTGCGGCACGCCGCTGGAGCGCGAGTCGGCCGGCGCTGCCGGCCCTTCGGCGTCGGCGGCTCCGACCTCCCGGGCCGGTGATATGACCGAAGCGGTCTGCACGAGCTGCGGGACCACGAACCCCACGGGGATGACCTTCTGCAGGCAGTGCGGGGGGCGGCTCGAGGAGAACGAAGCCCTGCCCGAAACCGTGGCCTGCCCGCGGTGTGGTCGGGCGACGCCCGCCGGCTTCAATTTCTGCCAGCACTGTGGGCACAAGCTGGCCGGCGTCGAGCTGGCGCCGTCCGCGCCGCCGACGCCTCCTTCGGGCCTGCCCGTTTCCACCTCGTCCCAACCGGGCACTCCGGCACCGCACTCCGGCTCGTCGGGCGGCAAGATTCGCACGCCGGCCGGCATGGGGGTCGTACCGCCCGTGTCAACTCCGTCGGGGTCTGGCATGGGCCCCCTGGTGCAGGCGCCGCCGCCGGTGTTCACGGCGTCCGGTTATCGGGGGGGCACCGGTCCCGAAACCCCAGCGAACATGCCGAACGCCGTGGCAGGCGTCATCGCCACGAGCCCCGCGCCCGGGCGGCCGCCGCCCGGGCCGATCACGGCACAGCCCCCCTGCCGGCTGATCAGCGTGAACCGGGACGGATCCGATGGCGTTTCCTTTCCCGTGGCCGGGGAGCGCTTCGACATCGGTCGAATCACCGGAACCCTGCTGTTCGAAGACGACGGGTATCTGAGCGATCGTCACGTTCGTCTGGAGCTCCGCGGGAGCGTCTACCACCTCGTCGATCTGGACAGCTTGAACGGCGCGTATGTACGCATCCGCCGGAAGGAAGAGCTGCGGGACGGACTCCGCATCCTGGTGGGCATGGAGGTGCTTCGCTTCGAGCTCATCTCCGAGGGAGAGCGGGACCCCTCACCGGCCGTGGAACACGGCGTGCTGGTGTTCGGCACCCCCCCGAAGCTCCCGTGGGCGCGGCTGCGCCAGATCACCACGGCGGGCATCTGCCGGGACGTCTATCACCTGTACCGGGCGGAGGTCGTCGTCGGGCGCGAGTCGGGAGATGTGGTGTTCTCCGATGACGATTTCATGTCGCGCATGCACGCGGCGATCCGGAACGAGGGCGGCAAGGCGTGGCTCGTGGACCTCAACAGCTCCAACGGCACCTACGTGCAAGTGGATGGGGAGCGCGCGCTCGAGTCTGGGGATTTCATTCGCTTGGGCGATCAGCTGCTTCGGTTCCAGAAGGCCTGATCCGTACGATGCTCTCCCCATCGTGGTGGGTCCGGCTGGTAGCGTTCGCCGCGCTGGGGGTGATGGGCGGGCCGTTGTGGGACGCGGGGGCCCGTGAGAAGCCGTGGAGAGACTTGCTCCAGGGCCGGGAGGACGCGAAAGCGCACCTCCGCCTGGCCGAGGGGCACGCCCGGGCCGGGCGGTGCGGGGCGGCGATCTTCCACTGGCGGCGGTTCCTGCGGCGAACGCGCTCAGCGACCCTTCGCAAGCAGGTGACGGGCCGCATTGCAACGTGTCAGCGACGGTCGGGTTGGCAGGGCGACTCTCCGCGGCGCAGTGCCGGTCGTCTCCCCCGCGTCGTGCCGTCCGTCCGCCTCGGAAGGACCGTCAGGGTGCCCGGAGGAACGTTCCTCGTCGGGAGCAGCACCGCCTCTCGCAACCTGGCGCTGTCTCTCTGTCAGAGGCTGCTCCGAACCACGGATCCCCGCCGCTGCGGGATAAAGCAGTTCCTTGGCGAGCACCGACTGCGCCGGGTTCGCGGCAAACCGTTTCGGATCGATCGCACCGAGGTGAGCCAACACGCGTACCTGCGATGCGTCCGCGCCGGTGTTTGCGGCCGGCCCCCGGCGCGGTTTCTCGACAGTGGGAATTCGCGACTCCCGGTCGTCGGGATCACCTGGCGCGAGGCCCGCTCATTCTGCCGCTGGCGCCGCGGCCGACTGCCCAGTGAGCAGGAGTGGGTCAGGGCCGCGCGCGGCGCGGGCGTGCCGGCCCGGATGTGGCCGTGGGGCCGCCACTTCGTGGCAGGATGCGCGAATGTAGGCGCCGCCGTCGCCGGCCCGGGAGGGGCCGGCAAGGCCGATGCGCCTCGGAGTCGCGCGGTGGGGACTACCCCCTGTGACGCCTCGCCCTACGGTGTGCTCGATCTCGCAGGCAACGTCCGGGAGTGGACGCGGTCCGCGGCCACACGCGTTCCGGTGCGTGGCGGATCGTTTCTGCAAAATGAGCTGTCTGCCCGGATCGCGCAAAGGGCCCTTGTGCCGCCCCACACCCGGCGCATGGACCTCGGGTTCCGGTGCGTGTACAAATAGTGCGCTGACGCTCCAGGGATTCCGGGCGGTTGAGCGGGATGCCCTGAACCGCCGGGACGCGACTACGGTGGAAGATCTCGAAGCAGCTTAAAACACCGGCCGAAGGCCGACCACCGCGGTTTTTGAGATGGCTTCTAGGCCCAGGTTTCATTGAGGACTGGGGTATGATACCGTTCTTGCATCTCGGAGGCTGACGCTTCGATTCCACGTCGAGGCGCCGGCAGGGGATGTCGAACAAAGGACCGCTCGGTTAGACTGACTGTAGGGAGAGCAATGGCCGATAATATCTGCCCGAAGTGTCAGACCCGGAACAAGCCCGGGTCAGTGTTCTGCGGTAGCTGTGGCACACCCATTCCCGGCGCTGCGCCCGCGCCCGGGGGAGGCGCCGGGGATGCGGGTTCCAAGACGTTGTTCATGGGATCCGGCCTGTCGGCGCCCCAGCTTCCCAAGCCCCCGCCGGCGCAGCCGCAGTCGCCGCCTCAATCAGCGCCGCGGGCGATCGTGGCAACTCCCAGTCGGGTCGGGCCGGGGCGCCGTTCCTCGCCGTACAATGTGCAACCGGCACCAGCACCGCCGGCGGCAGCACCCCAGTTTTCTCCACCGGCGGCGGCTCCTCCGCCCGGAGTCGGCAGACCGGTGGGCGGCCCGATGGGCAGACCGATGGGCGGCCCTCCTGCCGCGGCTCCGCCGTCCAATAGTCCCGAGCTGATGCAGACAGCGTGGGTCGGCGGTGGCGCGCCGGTGGCGCTCCCGAGGCCTCCTGCTGCGGCTCCCCCCGGCGCGCTTCCGCCGACCGTGTCCCCCTTGGCGGGCATGCGGGCCCCGTCGGTGCCGGGGCCGCCCGGCGCCGCGCCTCCGATGGCCGCGCCGCCCATGGCCGCGCCGCCCATGGCCGCGCCGCCTCAGGCGGCTCCTCCGGTCGCCGCGCCGCCACCGGCGTCCTCCCAGGTCTCCCCGGAGAACGCGCCGTCGTTGGGCGCGAACGACGCGGATCTCGTGGGCAAGAAGCTCAACAACCGTTACTTCGTCGAAAAGCACATCGGAGAGGGCGGCTTCGGAGACGTGTACCGGGCCAAACAGATTCAGATCGGTCGGGACGTGGCCATCAAGGTGCTCGCCCCCGGCATGTCCCAGGACGAAAACCTGGTGGCGCGGTTCCGTCGTGAGGCGCAGTCGGCCTGCAATCTGCGAGATCCGCACACCATCATCACCTACGACTTCGACACGGCCGAGAACGGTCTGCTCTACATCGCCATGGAGCTGCTCCAGGGAGAAACCCTGTTCGATCTCATGGAGCGGGACACCCTCATTCCGGCCAACCGCGTGGCCGGGATTATGGAGCAGTGCTGTACGTCGCTCGGGGAAGCACACTCCCAGGGGATCGTGCACCGGGACATCAAGCCGGAGAACATCTTCCTGGAGGCCCGCCCGGACTACCCGGACTTCGTCAAGATCCTCGACTTCGGCATCGCCAAGATCGTCGCCGGCGATCTGGCCCAGGGCCCGCAGCTGACCGCGGCGGGCCAGACCCTCGGCACGCTGGAGTACATGTCTCCCGAGCAGCTCATGGGCAAGACGCTCGACGGCCGCTCGGACGTCTATGCCCTCGGCATCATGTCCTACCAGATGTTGACGGGCACGTTGCCGTTCACCAGCGCGTCGCCTGCCTCCATCATCCAGTGGCACCTAAAGTCGGTGCTCCAGGGGGCGTCCACGCTGGTGCCCACGGTGCCGGCGGACTTCGATGCCATCCTCGCGAAGATGACGGCCAAGGAGCGGGACGACCGGTACGGTGCGGTGCAGGAGCTCCGTGCCGATCTGCAGCAGCTCCAGGGCCGGCATGGCTGGCTCGCGGGGAGCGTATCAGGCCCCATGACCGCGGTCCCCGCGATGCAGCTCCCAGCGGCGGCCCCGGCGGCGGCCCCGGCGGCGGTGCAACCCTACCTGGGCGGGCAGGGCGGCACCCAGGCGCTGATGCCCACGGCCGCGCAGCCCAAGAGCAGCAACCTGTTGCTCATCATCTTGATCGCCGTACTGGTGTTGGGCATGGCCGGGTTCGCGATCTGGTTCTTTGCCATGCGCGGCGGCGGCGACAGCGGGGTTTCCTCGGGGAAGGACGACAAGAAAGGTATGTCGAGCGCCCCGTCCACCATGGGGGTGGACCGGATCCGTGCCGAGGTGATGCGGCAACCGCCCCAGAGGGCGTCGCCGCGGGCGACGGCCCGGAAACCACCTCCGGGCGCACCCGGGGGTTCCGCCGGCCTGCCGGCCCCCAGCGGGCCCGCGGTCCGGGCGAAGCCCTCCCTCGGCGGCCTGCTGGGGGTTCTCGGAGGCGCCCGCCCGGCTCCGGGTGGCGGCGTGAAGCCCGTCGGTGGTCTCGGCACTCTGCTGAGCGACGATCGGGGGCTTCCCGCGGCCGGCCGGATCCTCAAGGGACGGCGCAGCCGAGCAGGACTGAAGGCGGCGCGAAAAGACCCCCTGCGGGTGATCCCCCCCGAGATGACCCTCGTGGGGCACGTGGACCTGGTCGCCTTCCGCAAGCCGCGGTGGGCGCGAAGGCTGGTGGCTCGCGTGCCGGCCCAAGTGTGGTCGGCCTTCACGGCCAAGCTGACGTCCATGGGGATCAATCCCTCCAAGATCGATTCGATCTCGGCCGGCCTGACCTTTCAGAAGGGGCGGGACGACGATCCGATCATGCTGTTCGTCATCGCCGGGAAGATCCGGCCCAAGGCGCTCCTCCGGGCGATGCGGCAGGAGAAGGGCAAGGTCGGGACGAGCCGGGTCGCCGGGTACGAGGTGCTCACGAAAAAGGACCTGAACGTGGTCGTGCCGTCCCGAAAGCTGGCCGTGTTCTCCTCCGGGGAAGTGCTCAAGAGCGCGCTGTCCCGCCTCAGCCGTAAGCGCGTGAAGTCCGTCCTCGGCGCCGGGTGGGGCAAGGCGATCCTCAAGGCCACCGGTGCGAAGAGAACGCCCCATGCGCTGCTCGCCATGGATCTTCCAAAGGCACTGCAGAGCAAGACCGCGGAGCTGCTGATCAAGCTGAAGGCGGGCGGCGCGGGGGACGCCATCCTGAACTTCATGCTCTACGCCTACGCGGAGAGTGACGGGCTCCGGCTCACCATGGCGGCGACGTGCACGAGCACGGCCGTGGCGGCGAAGCTGAAGCTCATGCTGCCCCTGATGCTGAAGCTCCTCGGGGGGCAGGCGCCGGCGGCGCTGCAGCCGCTGCTGCAGGCGATTCGGTTCGACGCATCGGGCAAGGTGCTCGCGCTGCGTCTCGACCTCAACGAGGCGCAGATCGACCTACTCGCCAACTTGATCCTGGCGGCTGCGTAGCGGCATCCACGCGGCGTCAGA
This sequence comes from bacterium, assembly GCA_043825095.1. Taxonomy (GTDB): domain Bacteria; phylum Myxococcota_A; class Polyangia; order HGW-17; family JAJRWW01; genus JBDRSE01. Next base: position 7,577 of record JBDRSE010000261.1, on the reverse strand, counting down.
GCGGAGACACCATTGGACGAACGCGAGCGAACGGTTTTTCTCACGGCGTACCGCATGGCGTTGGCCGACGGTGAGCTGTCGGCAAACGAGGCCTTGCTCCTGAATCTGTTTGCCAAGGGTCTCGGCATCACCACCGAGGAGCTGTTTTCGCTGAAGAAGGAGGCGGCGCGGGTGGATCTCGAGTCCCTTCCCGAGAAATTTCCGGACCGTGGGGAGCAGCTGGCGCTCGTCGAGACCATCTACCTGGTGGCGATGATCGATGGCCGGGACGCCCCGGAGGAGCAGCAGCTGGTGGCGCGCCTCACCGAGCTATTCGCGCTCACACAGTCCGAATCCGGCAAGTGCCTCAGGGCGGCGCGGACCAGGATGCGGAAGCTCGGCCAGCAGCACGACCTGCTCACCGAAGTGCTCGCCAATACTGAAAAAGAAGACGCGTAGGAAGATTCCTGTATGTGTTCAACGGGGGTGCTATTTGCGGCACCTTCCGAGCGAAGCGAGGGTTCCCCCGGAGGGGGCGAAGTGAGCCACGAAGTGGCGGATCGATCTCCGGGAGGGTGCCCCATTGCTCGGCGCCGCAGAGCGACAAATCCGCCGCTGCGCGGCGGAAGACTCCCCTCCCGTCCCCTCAAGGGGTAGCCCGCGCTGCGCGCGGGGGCGCTGTGCCGTCTACCACGTGAACGGTTACGAATTTCTGAACCGGTTTCGGGTCAGCAGGTGAGGCAGCCGCAGTCGCCCTCTCCAGAGGGCGGTCAAGTCGTTCGTGTTCAGCCGCTCGTGTTCAGTGTGTGCTCAGCGCATGCATACGAGGCCGACCCTGTGGACGCCGAGGAGGAGCGTGCCGTGGGGGGAGATGGCAGGGGAGCTGTCCACTGCGCCTTCGAGGCGACGGGACCAGAGCTGCTTTCCGTCCCGGGCGGCGATCGCGTAGAGGCGCCAGTCCTTTGCGGTCATGTACACGACCCCGGCGTGCACGGCCGGGGAGGCGAAGATCTTCTTCATTTTCGGTACCGCGAACCGCCAGAGCACCTGGCCGGTATCGGCGCGGAGCGCGTTCAGGTGGCCGGAGTAGCTGCCCACGAAGACCATGCCGTGGCGCACCGCGGGCGTGCCGGGGATCTCGCCGCCGGAGTTGAAGCGCCAGATGATCCGCCGGGTGGCGAGCGCGACGGAGTAGACATGCCCGTCCGTGGCGCCCAGAAAGACCCGGCCTCCGGCCGCTGCCGGCGAGGATCGCGAGCCGCCGGGAAGGGCGAGCTTCCACTTCACGGCTCCGGTCTTTGCGTCGAGGCCGTAGAGGTGGCCCTTGGGCTTCCGTGCGTAGGAGGGCACCACGATGGTTCCGGCGATCACCAGCGGTGAGGCCCACACCTGGCCGTCCAGGCGCGTCTTCCACTTCCGGGCCCCGGAGGCTGCGTCAAAGGCGTAGACGTGGCCGTCGTAGCTGCCCACGGTTACAACCCCGTCGGCCACGGCGGCGGTGGAGAAAATGGGACCGCCGGTGCGCTGCCTCCACAGCTGCTTGCCGGTGGCGCGACGTACCGCGTAGAGAGACCCGTTGTTGCTGCCGACGTAGAGCCCCTTGGGACCGATGGCCACGGAGCCTCGGATCGGTTGGTCTGCCAGGTCCACGCGCCAGTGCACCTTTCCCGTGGGGATGTCTACCGCACCCAGGCCGCCTTCCCAGTCCCCGATGAACGCCGTGTTGCCGTGGATCGCCGGGGAGGCGCTCATGCCCATGTTCGGCAGGAGCGTCCACCGGAGCACGCCGCCGACCACCCGCGCAGGGGGGGGCTGCGGCCCGTAGACTCCGGTGCGCGCGGCTCCACCCCGGAACAGGTGGCGCGCAGCGGGCTGGGTGGTGGCGACCGGCGGGAGGTCGCCGATGGAAACCGTGCGTCGCGCGCCCGTGCCGGGGCACGTGAACGTCTGTGTCTGCTTCTGCTGGGTCTTGGAATGGGTCCAGCGTGCCTGCACGCCGCCGGGCGTCGCCTCGAGCTCGATTTTGTCTTCCTTGACGTCGGTCAGCGCGATCACCTTGACCTGCTTGGCCGTGGGCAGGTCGATGCAGCTGAGCGTCGTGTCCTGAAGGAAGAAGAGCTGCAGGCCCGAAGGCTCCATCCCGGAGAGCCCGACCTCGGTCCAGCGGTTTTGCCGGTTCTGCAGATCGACCACCTGGAATCCCCCGGTCGCGCCGACCATTTCCACGACGATCCATTGGCCCTGGAGCAGTCGCATGGACTGTACGCTGAGGGCGGTTACCGAGGTGAGTATCGTGCCCGCGGGGCCATAGATGACCCAGGACGCGTACCCGTGGTCGTCGGACTTGCCGCTTCGGACGGCAGCCAGCGTGAAATCCGGCGGCCCCGTGGTGTCCTTACGCGGTTCTTTGGTCGCCTCACCTGGCTCGTTGCTGTCTGATATGCCGCCGCAGCCCAGGCGCACCGGCGCGGCCCCGGGAACGTGCCGGTAGACATGCCCCGCCTCCAAGCCGATTCCGTACTGCCCCACCCCGGGGCAGCCACTGCGGACGGTGTATCGCACCGGCACGCTCGAGAGGTTGGGCGCCGCTGGGAGTCGCAGCTCCAGTGCCGCGGCCCGCGGTGGGATCGGCCGGGGAGGCACGTTCTTGCCCTGCGGCGTCGGTCGGGGCTGTGGCTCCGGCTTCAACGCGCCGGCGGACTTGGTCGCGGGTGATTTCTTGGCGGTCTTGGGGTCCTTGTTGCACGAGCCGACCAGGGCGCACAGCAGCAGCGCGGTGAAGCCGATCCGGAAGTGTGCGTGATTCACAGCCATGGTCGTGGTACGCGCGAGCGTCATGGAAACCCTCCCTGGCACCCGCCGGCCCGGGCCGGCGCCGGAGCGCTACCCCCGCCCGGCCCGGAGGCGGCGGAGACGCGCCAGGCGGGACAGCAAGAGCATGAGCGCGTCGTCGGGGGACGCGCGAAGGACCGGGATGCCGAGCTTTTCGACCTCGCGGCGGAGCCGCTTGGTGCGGCGCTCCTCGTCCGCCCGGAGGATGTCGGCCACGGCGCGGGACTCGACGTTCACGGGCCGCGGCCCGAACAGGGGGGTGTTCGGCACGATGAGCACCGGGTGGTGGTGCTTCTTGCGTGCCATGGCCAGCGCCTTCATGATGCCGCCGTCCACGGTGATGCCCTCGAGATCGGAGATCAGCAGGATGAACTGCGAGCCCCGGGAAAGCGATGCCTGGGCGACGGCGTCGGCCAGCCCGGCGTCCTTGGAGCCGTGGACATCGTCGCCGCTTCGATAGGGCAGGTTGATGCCGCGGAGCTGACAGAAGCGGCGCAGATTGCCGAGCTGGGGAGAGGCGGCTACGACGCGACGCCACCAGCGGGTGGCGTGCCGGCCGGCCTGCTGCCGGTCGAGGTACTTGTCCACCCAGTGGGACATGGCCTTCCAGTCGTAGAGGTTGCCCAGGGGGTCTGCGACGATGCGCTCCCAGAGCTCGCTGTCCGGCGGCGGCGCGGTGCCCACCCGGACGTTCACACCGTCCTGGTAGAGCATGAACTCGGCCACCGCCCGCACGAGCTCGCCCTGGGTGAGGTTCGTGAGATCCTCATCCACGATGTTGCGCAGCTCCATGAGGCGGTCGACGATCTTCGCCAGGTGAGGCCGCCCGTCCGAGGGCTTGAGCTTGCTGTAGACCCGGCTGTCGAAGGTCACCAGCCCCACCCGGTCCCCGGCCTCGATGGCCCACCGCGAAAAGGACGCGGCCAGGTCGATGCCGTAGTCGAGCTTGGAGGCGCCGAAATCACCGGCTCGCATGGACCACGAGATGTCGAGCACCACGAAGTGGGTGATCATGATCTCGCTCTCGTACTCCCGAACCATCAGCTTTCCCGTCCGGGCCGTGGCTTTCCACGCGATGGACTTGAACGGGTCCCCGTGCTGGTGGTCGCGGATTTCGCGGAGATCGCCCCCCAGGCCGCGCAGCTTGAGCGGATGCCGGCCGGAGCGCTCGTGGGGCGTGCCCGTGCGCGGCCGGTGGGGAACCGAGGCGCGGATGGGCGCGAAGCGCGGGAAGATGCGGGTCGTGAGGGGCAGGGGGTAGTACGCGATGACCTGGTAGAGCCCCAGTGGTCCTACCAGCCGCAGGGTCACGCCGTAGAAGAACCAGTGCCCGGCCGAGAGGCTGCGGGCCTGGAGCTTCAGCTCCACCTCGGCGCCGCGGCGAATCAGGGTCGCCGGGTTGGGCGTCAGCATCTGCAGGGGCTCCGAGTGGAGCACGTCGATCTCGGCGCGGCCCAGGTTATAGGGCGAGCGATTTCGTACGAAGAGCTGCAGCCCGAAGGGGTTGCCCACCAGGAGAGCGCCCCCGGCGGTTTCCGAGGGGGGGATCCACCAGGCCACCTCGAGCTTGCGTCGGCCGAGCAGGATGGTGCGCGGGTAGAACAGCACCATGGCCGCGAGCAGCATACAGAGCGCCACGCCCCCGAGGGACACCAACGGCCACGACCGGACGATGACGCCGCCCAGGAGGAAGAACCCGGCGGTGGCCAGGACGCTCTTGCCGCCCGTGGTGAGGGAGGGCCTCATGCGCCGGCGGGCCCCCGATAGGGCACGCGGTCCAGCGCCTCCTTGACGATCTGACGCGGGGTCATGCCCTCCAGCTCGGCTTCCGGAGTGAGCAGGATCCGGTGGGGCAGCACGTGGGGCGCCAACCCCTTCACGTCGTCGGGAAGCACATAGTCGCGGCCGCGCAGCAGCGCCCATGCCTTGGAGGCATACAGCAGGTTCAGGCCGGCGCGGGGCGAGGCGCCGAGGAAGATCCGGCGGTGGGTCCGCGTGAAGGTCACCAGGCCGAGCACGTACTGGATCAGCTCGCGCTCGATGTGCACCTTGGTGGCCAACTCCTGCAGCGCGACGATCTGGTCCGCCTGGGTGAGCACCTGCGGCTCCGCCAGCGGCCGGTTGTACGTTTCGAGCATCTGCAGCTCCGCGGTTTCATGCGGGTAGGAGAGCACCAGCTTGATCATGAACCGGTCTACCTGCGCCTCGGGCAGCGGGTACGTGCCCTCGTGCTCGATGGGGTTCTGCGTGGCGAGCACCATGAACGGCGGCGTCAGCGGTCGCGTCTGGCCCTCAATGGTCACCTGGCGCTCCTGCATCGCCTCCAGCAGGGCCGACTGCGTCTTGGCAGGCGCGCGGTTGATCTCGTCCCCCAGGACGATCTGCGCGAAGATGGGACCCTCCCGCAGCACGAAGGTGTTCTCGCGCATGTCGAGGATGTACGTGCCCGTGATGTCCGAGGGCAGGAGGTCCGGGGTGAACTGGATCCGTTTGAAGCTGCAGCCAAGGGTTTGGCTGAAGGCCTTCACCAGGGTGGTCTTCGCCACGCCGGGGACTCCCTCGAGCAGGAGGTGTCCCCGGGCCACGAGCGCGGTCAGCAGGACCTGCACCGTGGTGGGATCTCCGATGTACACCTTGGCGATCTCGGCCTGGATGGCCGCGACCAGCTGTCCGACCTGATCGAGCTGCCGTTTCTCAATGCCGGTTGGTTGCATCTGCTCGTCCGTTCTCCGTCACGTGTTCACCCGCAGAGCCTGCAGGAGCTGCTGCCCGGTGGACTGCAGCCGCTGCAGGTCACGGAAGCTGTAGCGTGGGGTCAGCGTGTAGGGCGTCACCATCTCTCGGTGCGGAATGCGCCGGGTGAGCTGAATCACCGACGCGCAGAGCTGCTCCGCCTCGGATCCGGCTCGGCGCGCCACCAAACGTTTGAGCGCAGGTTCGTCCATGGTGGTCAGGGGCGCGGCGATGCCCAGCGCCTCCTCCAGGTCGATGTCCAGCACGTCCCGCAGCACGGCCGCCGGGTAGGCGAAGTTCATCTTGCGTGCGGACTTCCCCAGATAGGGATCGAGATCCCGGACGTATCGCGCCGGGGGCGGCCCCTCCCCGGGCCGCGTCCAGCTCGCGTCGTAGACGGGGCGCATCATGGGGAGCACCCACACCGCGAGCGCCAGCAGCAGCCCGGCCAGGAGCGTGGCGATGGGCATGATCCAGACGCGGTCGAGCATGTACTCGTTGAACTCCGTCAACAGGTTGTTCGCGTCGGCGAGAATCGAGGAGAGCCCCCCCGGCGGCGGTGCCGTCACCGAGATCCCCGGCTTCGGTGAACCCTTCTCGGTGAACTCCTGGGAGTAGACCAGGTAGGTGTCCTCTCCAGCGCGTCCGAAATAGCCCAGTAACCGTCGGGCGAAGGCCTCGTTGCCGGGGAACTTCAGCATCCGGTTGATGAAGATGCTGGGATCCGCGATCAGCACGATTCGGCCCCGACCCAGCGTCGCGGCCACCACCAGGGAGCCCCCGTTCGGCTCGAGGCGATAGATCGAGGGCAGGGAGGTGGAGTAGGCCGCCGGGTGGTTCGTCACCAGCTCGGGGATGCCGATGTTCAACGGGTGGGAGCCGGCGGACGTGGCGATGGGCAGGGCGGGGTTCTCGGCGTGCAGGCGGCTCAGGCGGGCGCCGTTGACTGCGACGCGGCGTACGCCCAGCTGCTCCAGCAGCTCCGCCGTGGATCCGAAGTCGTCGGCGATGATCACCCGGCCTCCGGCCTTCAGGTAGGCGATCAGCTTCTCCCGGGGGATCTTTGCCGTGGGGTACAGAAAAAAGAGGATCTCGCTCTTCCGAAGGTACTTCCAATGGAGGGTGGAGCGCGTCTCCATGGCAAAGCCCTGGTCCGCCGCGAGGCGGAACAGCTTAGAGGTCCCCTGCCACTCCACGTTGTGCGGGCTGTAGTCCGCAGCGTCTGCGCGGGCGTCAGAGACGGAGCCCAGGCCGAGCACGATCCCCAGAAGGGCGGGCATCAGCGTGAGCGTGCGCGTGCGCTGGTTTGGATTCATGGCTGGAGCTACGGTCCCCGGAACGGGCGTGCGGTGTTACTCGCCGCGCTGGAGGATGATGTCCTCCGTGCGGGCGTCGATCTCCTTGCTGACCTGCTCTTCCCGCTTCTGCCGCGCGGCGTCCAGCTTCTGCATCAGCACGTCGATATCACAGGGCTTCATCAGGTAGTCGAAGGCACCGAGCTTGAGGCCCTCCACGGCCGAATCCACGGTCGCGTGTCCTGTGAGCATGATCACCTCTACGAGCGGCGCCGTGGCCTTGATCTTTTCCAGCGCCTCGACGCCGTCCATGCCGGGCATCTTGACGTCCAAGACGACGATGTCGATTTTCTCCGTGTTCTCGAGCTTTTCGATGGCCTCGGGGCCGCTGAAGGCCGTCTCGACCTGGACGTTGCGCTTCCTCAGCCGCTTGGCCATGATCTCGACGAAGTCCACCTCGTCGTCCACGAGCAGGACCACTGTGTCGTGCATTTCGAACATTCGGAATCCTCGCTTTTGACAGGCTCGGTTCAGGACCATCACCTGGCCGACGACCATACCACGCATACCATAGTTTGGAATACCGATGACGCAACTTGGGTGCCGATCCCGCGGGGTGCCTCGGTTCGGATCGCGGTCGGGCGGGATTTCGCGTACTTGCGCTCGGCGGCCCATCTCGGCGGCGAATCGTGGTGTGAGATCTTCATCCTTCTCCCTCCGGGACTTACAAGCATTCCA